>JAEXNA010000226.1 GCA_023447635.1 Vulcanimicrobiota bacterium
TCCTTGCTGTACGAGAACGGCAAGCTCACTCGGGCCGCGACCCGAGGGGACGGGAGGGTGGGAGAGGACATCACCGCCAACGTTCTGACCATCAACGCGATCCCCAGGCATCTCGACCTGGACTCCCCTCCCCCCTTACTCGAAGTACGGGGCGAGATCTTCATGCCCGTGAGCTCGTTCCGGGCCCTCAACGAGCGCCAGGCCCAGGCCGGAGGGAAGCTGTTCGCCAACCCGCGCAACGCGGCCGCCGGTTCGCTGCGCCAGAAAGACTCCAGCATCACCGCCTCGCGCAACCTCTCGTTCTTCGCCTACCAGATGGGCGCGCTCGAAGGCGGGCCGACCTTCAGCAAGCACGCCGAGACCCTGCAGTACCTGAAAGAAGCCGGCTTCCCCGTCAGCGACGCGATCAAAGTTCTCGGCACCCTCGAAGAGATACACGCCTACTGCCTGCACTGGCAGGCCAATCGCCACGCCAACGACTTCGAGATCGACGGCGTGGTAATCAAGGTCGACGACCTGGCTCAGCGCCAGGAGTTGGGGTCGACCTCGAAAGCGCCCCGCTGGGCTATCGCCTATAAGTTCCCGCCGGAAGAGCAGACCACGCTCCTCAAAGGGATTATGGTCTCGATCGGACGGTCCGGGAAGGCGACCCCGTTCGCCGTCCTCAAACCCGTCGTGGTGGGCGGATCCACTGTGAAACTGGCGACTCTTCATAACGAAGACCAGGTCGCGCTCAAGGACGTGCGTCCCGGCGATACCGTGATCGTTCGCAAGGCGGGAGACGTGATCCCCGAAGTGGTCGGTCCCGTGCTCTCCTTGAGGCCGGAGGGGCTGGCGGTCTGGCAGTTCCCGGGGACCTGTCCGGAATGCGGGGCTCCTTTGCAGCGGCAGGAGGGTGGGAGCGACACCTTCTGCACCAGCGCTGAATGCCCCAAGCAGTTGGAGCAGCGCATCGCCCATTTCACCTCTCGGGGCGCCATGGATATCGAGGGCCTGGGCGAGCGCACCGTGCAGATCTTCATGAAAAACGGGCTGCTCCACAACCTGGCCGACGTCTACTACCTGGACTTCGAGAAGGTGGGAGGGTTGGAGGGGTTCGGTTCCACCTCGGTCGAGAATCTGAAGCGAGCCCTGGAGGCGTCCAAAGAGCGCCCTCTGTCCAACCTTCTGATCGGTCTTGGCATCCGCCATCTTGGCGTCACCGGTTCGCGAGTGCTGGCCAAAGCGTTCGGTCATCTGGACCGCCTGCTGGAGGCGACAGCGGAGGAGATTGCTGCGGTGGAGGGGATTGGAGGCACCATCGCCGAGAGCGTCTTCGACTTCCTTTCCCAGCCGGCGAACCGGGAGATGTTGGAGAGGATGAAACTGGCTGGAGTGAACTTCACCGGCCCTCAACCCTCGAACCTGGAGCCGACGCTGGCCGGGATGTCGGTCGTGGTGACGGGCACCTTCCAGGGTTTCTCTCGCGAAGGCGCCGAGGAAGCGATCAAAGAGCGCGGAGGCAAGTCGCCCGGCAGCGTTTCGAAAAAGACCACCGCGGTGGTGCTGGGAGAGGCGCCCGGCGCGGCCAAAATCAGCAAAGCGCGCCAACTGGGCATTCCGATCCTGGACGAAGCTGGTTTTGTCCGACTGCTGGAGACCGGCCAGATGCCCTCCCCAGCGGAGGCGCCTGGAGAAGACGCGCCCGCTTGAGGGAATCGCGCCCGGAGGGGCTCACCTCGGCCGGAACTCGGGTTGCCTCGACAGTGTGGAAAGCTATATCCACCTCTCATCCTCCCGTGAGAAACGACGCGAGAGATTGCCGACGCTTAGCCTGTCTCTCTCCATCGCTGAGGTCTACCAGAACCTCTTCTGACCTCTGAAAACGAAGACGGCCGACTCCCCTGGGGGAGCCAGCCGCTGCTGTCGTGGACCAGCGAAAGCTAGCTGCTGTAGAGTTCGATGCGGATGTTGCTGACAGCGTGATTTAGCGCGTCCTCGACGACCTTGGTCTCGGGGTGGCGCACGATCAGCCAGCCTTCGCCTTCGTAGGACAGGCCCTTGGGTTCACCGGGGCGAGGGATACGCATATCGGTGACCAGGTCGCCCAGGTCGTGCAGGGTCTGCTCCAGGCCGTGCACGGTGCGCACGCGACCGGCGCCCATTCCGCGCAGGAAGGCGCAGCCGGCAGCATATTTGCGCTCCTTGGGCGGGTCGAACACGCCGTGGATCATCAGGCGGCACCAGCCGGTGAAGAAGTCGATGTCGTGAGCCCGATTGATCAGCGGCATGATCTGCACGCCCGGCGGACGCGCCGCCACCTCGCCGAGGGTCACACTCCCGTCGGCCTTTCGGAACCACTCCATGTGGGACAGTCCGGTCTTCATACCGAGCGCCTTCAGAGCGGCCCGTCCGGCCTTACGAATATCGTCATACTCGGGCGAATCGACCTCGCGGGGCAGCAGCACCTGATACTGGATCCAGGGGTTGCGCATGGCATCGAGCGGGGTCGGAATGTAGCGAGTCAAAGAGTGCCAGATCGGCTTGCCCTCGATCGAGACGGTCTCGAACGAATGCTCTTTGCCGGTCACCCACTCTTCGATCTGCAGGGGACGCTCGTCGCTGACCATACTGGCGCGCAGCACTTCGGCCATCGTCTCCTTGTCTTCCACCCGGAAGGTCGACTGGGTGGCCGCGCCGTCGATCGGCTTGACGCAGACCGGGTAGCCGATCTTTTCCAGGAACGCCCAGGCCTCTTTCTCGTTGTGAGCGGCCGCCGAACGGGCGGTGGGAACCTTGGCCTTGCGCCACAGCTCTTTCATCCGGTCCTTGTCGCGGAAGTTCTTCACCGTCTCCGCCCCGAGCCCCTCGACTCCGAGGCGCTCGCGAACTTCGGCGAGCTGAACCTGGATCTGCTCCGTCGGTCCCAGGATGCGGTGAATCTTGCCGAACATACGGCTGAGCCCTTCGGCGGCCCAGTGCAGATGGTCGGTATCGAGACAATCCTTCACCTGCCAGTGGCCGGCGAAGCGCGAGTACATCTCGTAGGGCAGCAACTCCTGAGGCTCCTGGCTGATCACGCCAAGGCGGATCTCAGGCATGTTGACCAGGGCGTTGAGAAACAGTTTGGTATTTTCCGAGAAAAACGGACAGACGTATATGACAAACACAGAAGCCGTATACGTCACCCTGGCACAGGAGCCTTCCATCCTGTCGATCTCGAGCCGAACCGAACGACCATAGTAGGAAGGCCTCCACGATAGTGTCGTATCAGGCCTTACAAACTGGCCGCGAGGCCCCGAAGGAGTCCCCGATGAAGCTTTATGGAGTTCCCCCCACCCGCGCCATTCGCGCCCTCTGGCTAATCAACGAACTCGGTCTCGATTGCGAGATGGTCGTCGACTTTGTGGCGGCCTATACGTTGGACTGGGCCAACGAAGTCGATATGCTCGCTGAAGCGCCCCGCCTGCAGCGCTACGTCAAGGAGATGTACGAACGTCCCAAGGCGCCTCCCACCATCAAGGAGGCGATGGTCCAATTCGGCTGGGCCTGAAGTTTCCTAAAGGAGACTCTCCGGCGCCCGCAAAGTAGCAAAACGGGATCTTTTGCGAGCGGGCGATGAGGGACGGCGTGTCATGTTGATTTTCACTCTGGATGGCGAGGTGTTGGTGCTGATCGTGGCCACCGATAACGGGGCCCCCAAAGCGATCCGCTCCACCGCCAAAACCTTCGTGATCGGCAGCGCCCCGAACTGTAACCTGGTCATGCCCGACGCCGCGCCCAAACACGCCCGCATCGAGCGGGTGGGCGACCAGATCACGCTCAGCGATCTGAACTCGCCCGGCGGCACTTTCGTCAACGAAAAGCGGGTCAGTCAGGTCCAACTCAAAACTGGCGACCAGATCGTGCTGGCTCCCTCCCCCAAGCGCAGCTTCCCCGTCGCCCCTATCCCCAAGGTGTCGGCCGCCAGCATGAAGGGTAACCAGGGGTTGCTGCACCTGAGCGTCGCGTTGGGAAAACCCGGCCCGCTGGAAGAGAAGCTGGACGAGATCCTGGAGTACTCCCTGCAGTTGGGCAGCTTCGACCGGGCCGCCATCTGGGTGCACGACCCTTCAAAACAGGGCGAGTTTCTGCACCACCGACACCGTCAGCTTCCCGGCTGGCCCGCCCCCGAGGTCAGCCAGACCGTCCTGCGCGAGGTGCTCAAGGGCGAGGCGCTGATCATCGGCGACGCCGCTCTGGACGCCCGGGTAGAAAAAGCCATGAGCCTGCAGATGCAGAACGTCCGCACCTGCGTTGCCCTGCCGCTGCGCACGGTCGACCGGGTCTGGGGCGTTCTGTACCTGGACTGCCTGGACCCGCGCCCCCTGGCCAGCGAGGAAGAGCATGAGTTCCTGGTCGGCTTTGCCGCCCTGGCGGCCGTGGCGGTGGCCAACAGTTGGCTTAGCGCACGGGCCCAGAGCGAGTCGATCATCAAAGACCGACTGACCCGCTTCTTCCCACCCAACGCCATCGAGAAGATCGTCAATCAGCCCAAAGGGCGACTGGGCGGGCAAGAGCTCAACGTCACCATCCTGTTCTGCGACATCCGCAACTACACCGGGATCAGCTTCGAGCAGCCGCCCCGCCGGGTGGCCGCCTGGCTGAACGACTATTTCGCCCGCATCGTTCCCGTGGTCTTCGCTAACGGCGGAACGCTAGAGAAGTACATCGGTGACGCCATGCTGGCGATCTGGGGCGCTCCCCTACCGATGACCCCGGCCGAGCAGGCGCTGCGTGCCTGCCGGGCGGCCGTCCAGGTGCAGCGAGCAGCGATGGAGTTCTCGAGAGCCTGGCCCGATCTGCCCTGCCAGGTGGGCATCGGAATCCATCACGGCCCGGCCTACGTCGGTACCATCGGGCACGAAAGCTACCTGCAGTACGCCGCCTTCGGTTCGACCACCAACCTGGCGGCCCGGCTGTGCTCGGCGGCCGGTCCAGGCGAGACGATCCTGAGCAAGTATCTGGCCGACCTGCTGCCGCCCTCACAGTTCCGCACCGCACCGCGCCCGGCCGTGCACGCCAAAGGGTTCCCTGACGCCGTCGAAATCTGCGTTCTGGAAGCGCTGCAGAAGTAGCGCTCAGGCTCGCTGTTACCGCAGCGGGGCCCTACCCTACCCGGTCGAGGCGGGGCAAGTAGACCGCGCTGGCGCCGTGCACCGTGGCGTCCACCAGGCGAGCCAGACGGTTCGTCACACCGTTGCTCCAGGGCGGAAGCTGCCCGGCCGGCTGGCAGGCGGAAAAGCTGTGCAGGCTCTCCTTGCTGTCCGGCGCCAAACTGGCCCAGAGCGGACGACCGGTCACCATCGGCACCAGATCGCTGGTGTTGTAGTGGTGAGCGTAGGTCGGACCTTTGGGGTAAGTGGCGGCCGCTCCGCCCAGGGTGGTGACTTCGATGTGGGCCAGCTTCGCTTCGGCCTCACTGGCGCTGTGGCCACTGGCCGCCAACTCCTTGTTCACCTGATATAGCGCCGCGCTGATGATCAGAGCGCCCTGGCTGTGACCGACCAGGCTCAGCTGACGGCCAGTCTCGACGGCCTGCTGGACCAGGCGGGCGGTGGTGGTGATGGCCTTGTTCTCGGCGGTGTGAAGGTTCAGTTTGTCGCCCACGCACTGGGCCAGGTCGTTCACCAGGCCGCGCGTCGAGTTGTGCACTCCGACAACTCGGAAGCCGCGGTCGGCCATCGCCTGCAGGTCGGCGCTTTGCAGCGCCAGGTCGGTCATGATGCCGTTGACCATCACCACATCGCCCTGAATCTCGGCGCCGTTGCTGGGCACGAAGTGGTCCAGGTCGCCCAGGGCGCTGTCAGGAGAGGCGGTCTTGCCGCCCGCGACCACCAGTTGGCCGTCGTGCTGCCAGTCGGTGCGGGTGTCCAGGCTCCAGCCGGCCGGGGGACGCTGGTTCGAAGCGAAGTGGTTCGTCCAGGTCGAGAAGGTCGAAGAAACAGCGGCGGCCATGTCTCCAATCTAAGGCCAGGTCGCCCCGAGTTCGTCAAAGAACCGTTAAATAGCGACCCGGCTTACCGCCGATTCGAGCAAAATCTCGACAGTCGGAGCAAGATACGGGCAGACAGCCCCCGGAGCCCCGGCCTAGAATAAGCTAGGCCTTGCTCTGCCCGGTCCCCTACTGGGCAGAGCCGCGAGGTCAACGTTCGTGCCTACGAACGGCTATTTGGAGGTGAAGAGATGAGTTGGAGAGTCCTGGGGAAAGAGTTCGACCGCGTCGACGGCATCGCCAAGGTCACCGGTCAGGCCAAGTACGCCGCCGAGTTCCAGGTGCCTGAAGTGACCCACGGCTACCTGGTTATGAGCCGGATCGCCCGAGGGAACATCGCCTCCATCGACACCACCCGGGCGGAAGCGGTGCCCGGCGTCCTGCGCGTGTTCACTCACCAAAATACGCCCAGATCTCAGGACGGCGGGAAGAACAAGCAGTTCAAAGCGCTACAGAACGCCGAAGTCCGCTTCAGCGCCCAGCCCGTCGCTCTGGTGGTTGCCGAAGGGTTCGAGCAGGCCCGAGAGGCCGCCGCCCTGGTCGAGGTCACCTACCGGAAACAAGCCGCCCGAACCGACCTCGAGGAGAATCTGGCTCAGGCGGTTCCGGCCAGCCCGAACGGTCCGGCCGGCAACCTGGACCGAACGGTGGGCGACCCGGACGCGGCGCTGTCCGCCGCCGAGGTCGCCTTCGAAGGCGAGTACACCATCCCGATCGAGCACCACAACCCGATGGAGCCGCACGCCGCCGTGGCCTACTGGCAGGGCGACAAGCTGAAAATTTTCGACAAGACCCAGCACGTCTACAACGTGCGCACCCACCTGGCCGAAGCGATGGGAGTGCCGGAAGAGAACGTCGAGGTCGTGTCGCCGTTTGTGGGCGGCGCCTTCGGCTGCTCGATCGAGCCGAACTACTACCCCGCGCTGACCGCGATGGCGGCCCGCGAACTGGGGCGGCCAGTCAAGCTCGTCTATACCCGCCGACAGATGTTCACGGGCCACGGCTACCGCCCGTACACCCGCCAGAAGATCCGGCTGGCTGCCGACAAGACCGGCAAACTTCAGGCCATGGTCCAGGAAGCGGTCAACAACTCTTCGACCATCGAACCGAACCGGGGCGACTCGACCGTCCGCTTTGCTATGAATCTGTACGCCTGTCCCAACATGCGGACGGCGCAAAAAGTGGTGGCGCTCGATCTGAGTACTCCTTGCGCCATGCGCGCCCCGGGGGCGGTCTCCGGCGCTTTCGCCCTGGAATCCGCCCTCGATGAACTGTCCTACAAACTGGGCATCGATCCGCTCGAACTGCGTCTGATCAACTACGCCGACGCCGACCCCCAGACCGGCAAACCCTACTCCAGCAAAGCGCTGCGCGAATGCTACCAGCAAGCCGCCGAGCGCTTCGGCTGGAAGAACCGCCAACCCAAGCCGCGCTCCATGAGAGAAGGCCGCGAGCTGATCGGATACGGCATGTCCACCGGGCTGTGGGGCGCCAACTTTCGCCCCGCTTCGGCCCGCATTATGCTGAAGAGCGACGGCAAGGCGCTGGTCACCTCGGCCACCTCGGACATCGGCCCGGGAACCTACACCGTGATGACCATGATCGCGGCCGAATACCTGGGGTTGAAGATCGAAGACGTCACTTTCGAACTGGGCGACACCAGGCTGCCCCGAGCCCCGGTGCAGGGCGGCTCGTTCACCACCGCCTCGGTCGGGTCGGCCGTCCACGGCGCGGCGCTGGCCTTACGCGGCAAGCTTCTAGAGATGGCGAACCGCCACTCTGACTCTCCCCTCAAGGGCTCGACCGTAGAGCAGGTCGAGATGTTCGATGGGCGCTTGCGCCGCCGGGACCAGCCCGCTTCGGGAGTGGCTATCGCCGGACTACTCAAGGATGCGGGACTCAAGGAGATCGCCCACGAGTTCGATGCCGAGCCGTCGAAAGAGCGTGACAAGTACACCTTGCTGGCTCACGGAGCCCAATTTGTCGAGGTTCGCGTGGACGAGCGGCTCGGCACCGTCAAGGTCGTTCGAGCTGTGGAAGCCACCGCCTGTGGCCGTATCCTCAACCCCAAGACCTCTCACTCCCAGGAGATCGGCGGAGTAGTCTGGGGGATCGGCATGGCGCTGACCGAGGCGACCGAGGTCGACCATCGCTACGGTCGGATCATGACATCGACCCTGGCCGACTATCACGTGCCTTGTGCGGCCGATGTGCACGAGGTGGTGACCGACTTCGTGGAAGAAAGCGATACCGTAGTCAACCCGCTAGGCGTGAAAGGGATGGGAGAGCTCGGCATGGTTGGCATCCCGGCCGCCATCTCGAACGCCGTCTATCACGCCACCGGCAAGCGTATTCGCGACCTGCCGATTACGCCTGACAAGCTGCTGTAGCCGGACGCCGAAAGGGTTCGGATTTCCCGTTTTCTCAGGCGGCTTCGCAGGGAGCCAGGGCCTCTCGGTGCAAATCTCCGGCACGGTTCCAATCGCCTTGAGGAGTTGCCTGGTGTCCCTGCATCAAAAAGCCGACGTACCTACGACTGCCGCCGCCCTGGCCGCCCTTCTGACGGCCGCGGACGGAGTGATCGACCCTCGCGAAATCGAGGTCGCGGTCAATCTGGGGAAGGTCATGTTCATGGACTTCTGCCCCCTGAAGTTCCAGACGTTGCTCGACGGCGTGAGTAGCCTGCCCAGCGCGGCGCTCCTGGCCCAGCAAGTTCGTCCTTTGCTCGACCCCGATGGCAAGGTTCTGATTATGGAATACCTGGTCGCGCTGGCGGTGGCCGACGATCGGGTGGTCGAGGTAGAGCGGGAGAAGTTGGAAGAGGTCGCCCGAGCCCTGGGCACCGAGATGCCCTCGACCACTCCCCATCCCGGCAGCGAAGACACCTAGCTTTACAGGCTGGCCTGCAGCTTCTTGCAGTGGGTCAGATGTTTCTGAAGCACCGGCGTGACCTCCGCGAAGTAGGCGCGAAGTTCGGCGGTCGGCGCCTTGGTGGACTGCTCTTTGTAGAAGGCCAGCTCCCTCTCGTGGTCCTCCACCATGGCCTTCAGGAAGGCGGTATCGAGTTCGGCTCCGCGTAGCTCTCCCATCTTTTCCTTGGCCCGGTCCTGCTCCAGGGAGAGTTCCGGGATGCGCGGAAGTTCGGTGGCGGCTGCTTTGCGCAGCATGTTTTCGGCCACCTCATGATCGTCGAAGATGGTCTGGGCTACCTCTCGAATCTTCGGATTCTTGGTGTTCAGAAGAGCCAATTCCGCAAACTCCTGCTCGGCCTGGTGGTCTCGCTGCACCTTCAGGGCCAGTTCCCGACCCGCACTCAAGCCAGTTTTGCTCTCCGGCATGCTGGCGACGCTGTCATCTTTGCCGGTCCACGGCATCTGGCGGTCGACTTCGAGTTGGCGGTCCCGGTCCGTGCGAAGTTCGACATCTTTCGAGAGGTCCTCCAAGGGGACGGGCCGGTCCATCATGCGGCGGTCGCCCAGGGTCGGGGTCGGGGCCACCGCCACGGTGTCGCGCAGCGGTTCGTCCACCGTGAGGTCCACGCTGGCGACATCCCTGGGCAGCTCCTCCGAGCGTGCGGTCGTCGCGGCAGGGGTGGGAGTCGACGCAGGGTCGGCTCCGCTGCAGCCCTGGGTGAACAGGAGCACGGCGACGCCAAGTCCAGAAAGAGTTTTCAACATATATCCTCCTCGGTCGTTTCCCGTACGGCCTCCTGGCGGGACACTGTGGTCGGCGGGTGGAGCTTCGGGAAGCGACTCTTTCCTCTCAGCAAAGCACGCTCCGGCCCGGCCGTCGCCCCCGTAGTCGATACCATCCCCGCATCCGGGCGGGGCCCCTCCCCCCAGAAAGGGAGGCAGGGTTGGAGGGGGGCCCTGGGTGGGAAAGGGGAAAGAGGGGCTGTCCTGCAGGGAGTCTGCGGGCGGGCACAAACATCCCCGTTGGAAAATTCTACCTTGGAGCAGTGATCATGGAAAAAGCCGATGTCCCTACAGTAGCCGCGGCGCTGGCCGCCTTGCTGGTGTCCGCCGACGGCGAGATCGACACCAAGGAGAAGGCCGTGGCCGCGGACCTGGGCGGACGCATGTTCCCCGGCTTCTCGCCCCTGGTATTCGAGACGCTGCTGGAAGGGATGGATGTCCTGCCCACCGCCGGCGAGTTGGCCACCCGTCTTCGCGACCTGGTCGACGAGGAAGGCAAGGTCTCGATCATGCAGTACCTGGTCGCCCTGGCCAACGCCGACGACCGCGTCGCCGAGGTCGAGAAGGCCCAACTCGACGAGGTCGCCAAAGCTCTGGGCACCTCCGTCCCCGCGCTCTCCGTCTAGGAAGAGACTTCTCGCGACGATCCGGGTCCAGCCCTATGGAGCGACCCCTTCTGCTCGAACCTTTGCCCCCTTGCTGACCGTCCAGCTTTTCAATCAGCCGTTTCGCAAAGTTCAGACGCAGCTCAAGCGACTGCGTCGGCTGGGCGCAAGCCATGTTCTGGTCTCGCCGCCTCAGCTGAGCCACTCGTCGGCAAGTTGGTGGGGGCGCTATCAGCCGGTCGACTTCACGCGGATCGAGGGGCCGCTGGGCGACGCCGGCGACCTGCACGGACTGTGTCGGGCAGCGCGCGAGCAGGGTCTGGCCATCGTGGTCGACGCCGTGCTACACCATCTAAGCAACGAGTCGCGTTACATCCGAATGCGAGGCAACCGGATCCTCTCGGCTCAGTACCCTTACTTCAGCGCTCGGGACTTGGCCGGCGTGCACCGCCTGGGGCGCGGCCGAGGCCTCCCGATTCTCGACACCTCGTCGGCCTGGGTGCGTAGCCAACTGCGCGAGTATCTGCGGCGCCTGTACGACCTGGGGGTTCGTGGTTTCCGCTTCGATTCGGCCAAGCATATGAACCCGCATCTGTTTCCCGAACTCCTGGCGGGGCTGCCGCCGATGCTGCATTTCGGAGAACTGGTCTACGGCAGCCCGGACGACTTTCCCCCGGCCTACTGGGCCTCCATGCGGGCCTACGATTTCCCTCTAGCGGCCGCCATGCGCAGCGCCTTCGCCCCCGGTGGCGACCTGGGCTCGCTTCTCTCGCCGCGCGCGCTCTGGGGTCCGCACAGCGTGCCGTTCGTCAATCATCACGACCTGGTCAAAAACCGCAGCGGCTTTTCGGCCTTTCGGGTCGCTGACGGGCTAGACCGTCGCCTGGCCTACGCTTACATGCTAGCTCGAGGAGAAGGCGCTCCGCTGGTTTACGGCGGCGACCTGCGCTACGCCGAGGTGAAGGCAGGGATGGAGTTCCACCGCCAGACCGCCGGCCTGGCGGTCCGGCCGGTCGCGGCGAATCGTACGGTGCTGGCGTTGGTCCGCGGAGGGACGGCGCTGCTAGGGATCAACAAAGGGGGCAACGCTCACGCCCTCTCGGTCGAGATGTTGCCGGGAGTCTATCGCGACCTGGTGCACGGATGGAAAGCCGCTACGGTCCACGGAAGACTCCATTGGAGCCTACCGCCTCGCAGCGCTTGTCTGCTGGTGGCCGACGCCTGAGGCGAGCCCTCCGAGCCTATCCTTTCGCCTGGCCGAAGCGGGCCTGGAAACGAGCCGTGCCGTGCTTGCGGATCGGCGTCCCGTGCCCAAAGACCGCCAGCGAGAAGTTCAGACCGCCGACCTTCCTCAGGCTTTCCAGTCCCTGGGCGTAGTCTTCGTAAACCGGCGAGGGACGCAGCCAGCCCAGGTGGCTACAAACGTCGCCGGCTACCAGCAACCCTTTGGCCAGCCACAGGAAGCTTAAATGTCCGGCGCTATGACCGGGGGTGTGGACCGCGATCAGTCCTCCGGGAAGCATGTGGCCGTCCTCGACCTTGCGGTCGATGACGCAGGCGGGGATGGCGGCGCTGGTTCGAGCGCTGATCAGCTTATGAAGAAACCCGTTGATGGCCCCAGGGGCGGCGTGGACCGGGCGAAGCCCCACGCCATCCTCTATCATCCTGGCGTCGTCGGGGTGGGCCCAGGTCGTGGCGCCGCTTTCGGCTCGCAGGTAAGAAGCGCCGCCAGCGTGGTCGGGGTGACAGTGGGTGAGCAGGATGTGAGCGGGCCGCTCCCACCCCGCTGCCTTCATGGCGCGCTGGATACGAACCGCGTGCTCGGGTAGCCCCGTGTCGATCAGCAGCGGTCCGTCGTCGGTCTCGAGGACAAAGCAGTTGACGCTGCCCAAGGAAAGCTGATAGACACCCGGGACGATGGAGCGAAACGGCATGGACGGCAGATTCCCATCGGCCGCGTCCTTCCCTTTCGACGGCAAAGTGGGATTCGAAAGCGGCGGAAACGGCCTCGGCGTGGGAGATCGGCGTCCCCACTGGGAAGGGCTGGCTATGAGCCAACGTTTCTTACTGATGATGACCTTATGGCTGGTCGCCTGTTCGACCGCCTTCGCCCAGCAACAGGGGATCAACCTGGAAGGCTACGACTACCCGTTCCCGGTGAAGTTCCACGCGCTCCCCTCTCCCGAGGGGAGCCTGAAGATGGCCTATATGCTGGTCGAGCCCGGCGGCGCGGCCAACGGAAAGACCGCCGTCCTGCTGCACGGCAAGAACTTCAACGGCGCCTACTGGGAAGCGACCGCCAACGAACTGGCCAAGGACGGCTATCGAGTCGTCATCCCCGACCAGATCGGGTTCGGCAAATCCTCTAAGCCGACCGAGTACAACTACACCTTTGCCCAACTGGTCAGCAACACTCGAGGGCTGCTGCAGACCCTGGGCGTCGACAAGGCCACCGTGATCGCCCACTCGATGGGCGGAATGATGGCCACCCACTGGGCGCTGATGGCGCCGGCCGATATGGAGCGCCTGGTTCTGGTCAATCCGATCGGACTCGAAGACTGGACCGCCAAAGGGGTTCCCTACCGCGGCCTAGCCGGCTGGTACGAACGCGAGCTAAAAACCAGCCGTGAGTCGATCGAGAGCTACCAGAAGACGTTCTACTACGACGGACAGTGGAAACCCGAATTCGCCCGCTGGGCCGAACCGCTGGCGGCGCCGATCGGCTCGCCCGATTACCCTCGCCTGGCCCTGGTCCAGGCCCAGACTGCTGCTATGATCGTCAGTCAGCCAGTGGCTCATCGCTTTGAGCAGATGACCGTCCCGACGACCCTCATCATCGGTGAGCGCGACCGCACCGCTCTGGACAAAGACTTGGCCCCATCTGACGTTGCCGCCGAACTAGGACGCTACGACCTGCTGGGCCCTGAGGCCGCCAAGCGCATCCCCGGCGGACGCCTGGTCGCCCTACCCGGGTTGGGCCACCTGCCCCAGGTCGAGGACTTTCCCCGTTTCCTGACCGCCCTGCATGAAGCCCTGAGATAGGCTTCGCAAAATGCATCGGATAAAGGAAGGACAGGACGGGACGCAGCGGCGAGGAACGATCGCAGGGTGAAAGTCGAAAAACACTCCTGGTTTAGCCCCTCCCTTGGTCTGAACATGCCGGTGGCCGTGTACGGTCACTGGGGTGTCCCGATTCTGTTCTTCCCTACCGCCTCAGCCGATTTCGAAGAGTTAGAGCGCTTCGGGATGATCGACGCCCTGTCTCACCACATCGAGTCAGGCAAGGTCAAGATCATCAGCGTCAACGCCATCAACGACCTGAGTTGGTTCGACGACGACATCCATCCCGGCGAACGGGTCTGGCGTCAAGAGCTTTATGACCGTTATCTGACCCGCGAACTGGTACCGTTTATCCACGGTAACTGCGGCGGTCCGATGGCGATCGCCACGGCCGGAGCTTCCATGGGCGCCTATCACGCCATGAACGCTTTGGCGCGCCACCCCGAGGTCTTCCGCTGGACCATCTGCATGAGCGGGTTTTACGATCCGACCACCTACCTGGACGGATACTGGAACGACCTGTGCTACTTCCACATTCCGCCCTCCTACCTGTCCCACGCGCACGGCTCTCCCCAGAAATGGCTGCTGGACACGGCCTCGGTCAACGTGATCTGCGGACAGGGGCCCTGGGAGCGCCTGGACTGGAGCTACGGCATGCACCACGCCCTGCAGCGCGGCGGCATCCCCCACAACTTCGACCTGTGGGGACACGACGTCTCCCACGACTGGCCCTGGTGGAAGAAGCAGATGAACCTCTACATCGAACGCCTATTCTAAAGACGAAAAAGGCCGGCTTCCCAGGGACTGGGGAGCCGGCCTTTTTATCGAAGCCTATTCCGGGCGCTCGCCGCGCGGTCCGCCCGGGGGCCGCTCGGGCCGTTCACTTTTGAGTTTGTCGAACTCCGCCGCCTGCTGCGGGGTGAGAACTGCGCGAATTTCGGCGTCGATCGCCTCACGCTCGGCTTCTCGCTTGGCTCGGAACGCTTCCCGCTGCTCCGGGGTCAGGTTGGCCATCGGTCCCGAACCGGGAGGTCCATCCGGGCGCCCGCGACGCTCCTTGCCCTCGCCCTTCGGCTCCTTCTTGCCTTCCGGACGCTCGGCTCGCTCCGCGACTCGCTCCTTGTGACGCTCTTCCCATTCCTTGCGGCGGGCCTCCATCTCTGCGCGCTGCTCCGGGGTAAGAGTGGCCTCGAAGGCCTGACGCTCGGCTTTGGCCTTGGCCATATGACGCTCGAAGATCTGCTTGATCTGCGTCTGCTGCTCGCTGGTCAGGTCCAGACGCTCGGCCAGAAAACTCATATGTCCGCCCCCGGGTCCGCGTTCGCCGCCCGGTCCGGGCTGGGCCATCGCCGCCCCTCCCTGGCCAAACCAGAGAGTACCAGCCAGCGCCAGGGCGCCGATTCCACGAGTGATGTTTTTCGTAAAGCTCATTGTTGCCATCGTCTCCTTTGTCTCCGGACCTGATGGCCCTGTGCTACCAAACTATTCGCCTGGTCTGAGGGATTCCTTAAGCCGCAGTAAACCTCCCCTGATGACACACTCTTTGGACATTTGCAAGAGGTTTCGAGACCTGGCTGTCTGCAGCGACCGGGGTATACACCCCAGATATCCTCGGGCGTCTGGGATCTGTGTCGTGACGAGATTAGTCTTGTACTTGGAGTCATGAAAAAGGAGACTCGTCATGCTCAAAACCACATTCGCCGTTCTGCTCGCACTTACGCTGACTGCCGGAGCGGCCACTCATAACCATCAGTCGGCTTCCCACACCGTAGCCGCCGCGCCGGCCGCGCCAACCCCTGCCCAGCCGGTCGAAACGACCGACCCGGGCTGGGACGACACCGCCGACACCTCCGACGAGATGAACGAAACGCTGCTGGAGATCGATACCGATAGCAGCCCTGACGTCCATCTCGAAACCGACCTGCGCAACAACGTCCACTCTCCTC
>JAEXNA010000233.1 GCA_023447635.1 Vulcanimicrobiota bacterium
GTGCTGATGGTAGGAGAGATTCGCGACCCGGAAACGGCCGAGATCGCGGTTCACGCCGCCTTGACCGGTCACATGGTACTGTCCACTCTGCACACCAACGACGCTCCGGCAGCGGCCACGCGTATGGTCGACCTGGGAGTCCCCTCGTACCTGCTCTCTTCTTGTCTGGTCGGCGTGCTGGCGCAGCGACTGGTGCGCCGCCTGTGCATGGAGTGTCGAAAGCCGGTGAGCATGACCCAGGTCGACGTGAACCGTCTGGGTCTTTCCAAGGACCTGGTGGGACAGCAGATCTACGAACCCGGCGGCTGTGAAAAGTGTCTGCAGACCGGCTATAAGGGGCGAACGGGCGTGTTCGAACTGATGAACGTCGGCGAAGAGCTTGCCTCTCAGATCGCTCGTTCCGACGACGCTCGCACCCTGCGCCAGAGCGCTCGTCAGCACGGCATGCGAACTTTGATGGAAGACGCGGCCCGCAAGGTTCTGCAAGGGCAGACCAGCCGTGAAGAAGCCTTCCGAGTGACCAAGGCGATCTAGCTCTCGTGCCTCTTTACGCCTATACAGCTACCGACCGCTCGGGCAAGAAAGTGTCCGGGTTTATCGACGCCGCCTCGAAGTCCGTCGCTTATCAGAAGGTCAAAGCTCGCGGCCTGTTTCCGACCCGTTTGGATCAGGACGTCGCGCGGAACTCGAAGTCGATGCCCGGCGAGGCGTTGGCTTACTCGCTCCTTCAGCTTTCGGCGCTGCTGAAGTCCGGTATTCCGTTGGACGAAGCGCTGGAGTCGATCGCCGAGTTCGACGAGAACCCTACCATGCGTGCGGCTCTCAAGCGCGTCCGAGTCCGACTGCGCGAAGGCGCCAACATGGCTGCGGCGATGATCGAGGAGCAGGCGTTCCCGCCGATGCTCATCCGCATGGTTCAGGCCGGCGAAGAGTCCGGTCAGTCGGCAGACTTGCTTGGTAAGTACGCCGAGTTCCTGAAGCGCGACATCGAACACCGACGCGCCCTGGTCGCCGCTCTGAGCTACCCCGTAGCGCTGGTCACGTTGTCCATGATTTTGATGACGGGCCTGATGTATTTTCTCACACCGGTCCTGAAAGAGCTTTACGGCTCTATGGATCTGGAGCTTCCCTGGTTGACCGCGACCATCATCACCATCGGCGAGGGCGTGGGGACGGTGGGTCCGTTCCTGGTCCCGGCCGTTCTTCTGGGCGGCTACCTGCTCCTCAAAGTGTTCCCTCGCCAGGCGCTAGATAAGCTTCGTCTGAAAATTCCGCTGGTCGGAGTGATGCTGCGCTGCGGCCTGATGGAGCAGTGGAGCCGTACTCTGGGCATGCTGCACGCTGCCGGTGTGCCGCTGGTGCGCGCTATGGAGTTGGCGCGCGAAAGTCTGGATAACGCCTCGGTGAAGCAAGAGTTGGAAGGCGCCGAGCGCGCCGTCGAGCGCGGTGACGGCCTGGCCAAAGCGCTCTCGCGGGTGTCGGTGATTCCGCCTCTTTTGCATCAGTTTCTGAGAACGGGCGAGCGAACCGGAGAGCTCGAGGCGATGCTGATGTCGGCGGCGGCGTTTTATGAGCGGGAACTCTCCCGCCGCCGAGAGGCGCTGGGCAGGTTCCTGGAGCCGGCGCTGATCATTATGATGGGCTGCGTGGTCGGCGTTCTGGTGCTCAGCGTGCTGTTGCCGCTGGCGGAAGTCAGCGCCAAGATGCAGGTCGGCTAGTGCGGCTTCGTTCCCCTGGCGTGGCGGCTTTGCTGCTGGGCTTTAGTCTGCTCTCGCCGCTCGCGGCCAGGGAGAAGATCAAGCTCATGTATCTGGAAAGCGACGCCGAAGTGCGGGCGGCGGTCCTGATCAATCGGCTCGACATGCCGCTCGAGGTTCATCGCATCGGAATCTTCCGCGTCGGCAAAAAGCTTTACGGAGTGGTTCGCTTTGGCGCCGCCGACGGTGCCGGGGTGATCTCGGACAAGCATCGCATCGGGACCACCACCGCGATCCTTTGCGACCGGATCTTCGGCGAGCTTCCCGACCTGACCAGGATCGATTTCGAAGGGGTCAGCTTTCACGAGACCAAGGAGAAGAAGCCGGAGGTGCTCTTTTCTTCCTCGATCGACCGCAACGTGTGGAAGACGATCGCAAAGTCCGACCTGCCTCTGCAGCGAGTCGAGGCTTCCGGCACGCTATACTTCGACCCCCGGGTGCAACTCGGGCAACCCGTCCCGGTTAAGCCTGCCGTGAAAAAGAAGAAGGGCGCCAAGCCCGCCAAGAGCACCCCCAAGGGGTCGCCAACCAGGGACCACGGCGGAAAGCGGGAATCTAAGAAGTCATGAACTGTGCTCGGTGTGGAAACGCCCTCCATCGCCTCCCCATGTTCGATCTGCCTCGCAAGGTGAAAGAGTTCTCCTGTCTGTGCTGCGGGGAGCGTTTTTGGACCACTCAGGGAGAAGCTAGCGTGTTTGGTGAGAAAGACCGGGCGGCGGCCTCTCGCGAGCCCACGCTGTCTCCTCCCACCCCTTTCTCTCCCATCACCCACACCAATTAAAGGAATGCCGCGACCTGCGCGGTACCCATGGCGCCCGTGAAGATTTCTGTTGAAGGGGCCGAGCCCCAATCCGCATCGCTGGTGGTCGTGCTACTGCACGGAGCCGGCGCCCCCGCTCTGGACTTCCTGGCTATCAGTCAAGAGTTCCCCGCAGGCGATGACCTGTGCTGGCTGGCGCCTCAGGCGTTGGGCCGTCGCTGGTACCCCCGCCCGACGCCGGAGTCGCGTGCCCACCAGCAGCCTCATCTGACGGTCTCCGCCAAGAGTGTCCTGGGACTTCTCCAGGAGCACTCGTCTCAGCGTTTAGTCCTGATGGGATTTGCCGATGGTGCTGGAGTGGTTGCTGAACTTCTTACTGATCCCGAGCTGCCGTCCTCGGTGGTGGCCGCCTGGATCGCCTCGGGAGGCCTGGTGGGCTTGGAAGAGGAGTGGCCCGAAGCGCCCCATCTGAAATCGCTGCCGGTCCTGGTGAGCGGGGGACGGGATCTGGCCGACGGGGTGGGAGACCGGCAGGCGGAGACGGCTCGCTATTTGGAACGGGCGGGCGCGAGAGTGACCCGATATCTCTACGACGGGTCAGAGCTGGGGATCAACGCCGAAGAGATAGCTCAGGCCCAGAACCTGCTCAAAGAGGTACGACGATGATGGACGGCAAGACTCAGGAAGTGTTCACCAGTGGGGTGATGCGGGTCCTGGAAGGCGGCGACTTCGTCGAGGTGCTGTTGCTTAGCTCTCCCGTGCGCTACCGCCTGGACAAGCATCTCCGCACTTTGAGAGCGCGCCTGGAAGAGGCGCGGCAGAGCGGCCAACAGGTCCAGGTCGAGGTCGATTGGGAAAGCCAGGAGATCCTGGACGTCCGCTAAGAGGTCTGGCCTACGACTTCCAAGCGCCCCTGTGACCAGGACCAATCTCTTCCGCCTTTGACCTTGAGGTGGTCGCCCTCGACCGTCAACTCCTGGCCGCTGATCCAGCCGTCGAGTTGTCCGTCCCAGAAGCGAAAGGCCGCCCAGCGAACCTTGTCCTGGTAGAGCAGCCACGAACCGTCGGCCGTGAGTTGCGGCGTGCCTGTGCTGCGAAACGGTTCCGCAGGTACGGGTTCGGTGGCTTTCGAGAGTTTTTTCAGGCGTGGGCTGACGGGGTGGCCTCCGGCGCCGAAGAACTGAGGCTGGTCTCCCAGTACCCGGCCCATCCCCTCGGAGAGGTAAGCCGAGGTTACGACCTTCGCCTCTCCAACCTCATGGCTGGCCAGAAACAAGGGGGCCAGGCGATCGTAGGTGGCCTCGGAAGGCTGCTCCTTGAGAGCGGCGGCGTAGTCCCCCCGCAGCAGAGAGCGTTCGGGACCGTCGTCCATCCCCTGAGGGGCTCCCAGTTGAGCTAGCTCTGCTTGAAGGGCCGCCTCGCGCTGTTCCCCACGTCCAGCTGACGAGTGCCAGAACGCCGCCGCCAGACCGCAGCAAGCCAGGAAGAGGAGGAGGTCTCGCATCGGATCCCTTGTTCCTCTGTTCCGGCGGGCTTCCTGGTGGAGGGGAACTGGTCGAGTTCTCCGTTCTCAAACCGGTCCTTTACAGTCGACCGGTGCCCTCTTAGTCTGAAAGGGTCCTCCTTCGGGGGACCTACTACAATGGCTTCGGGGTAGGCGACGGGTCAGAGCTGACCATAAGGAGATCGAAGATGGCAAAGAACGGTAAGAAGACGGGCACTGGCAAAGTCAAAAGCGGCCTGGCTCAGATGCTGAAGGGCGGCGTGATCATGGACGTCACCACGCCCGAAGAGGCGGTTATCGCTCAAGAAGCCGGCGCGGTTGCGGTAATGGCGCTCGAGCGCGTTCCTTCGGACATTCGCAAGGACGGCGGCGTGGCGCGGATGACGGACCCGGCGATCACTCGTCGGATTATGGACGCGGTAACGATTCCAGTGATGGCCAAGTGTCGTATCGGTCACTTTGTCGAGGCCGAGATTTTGCAGTCGCTGGGAGCCGACTACATCGACGAGTCCGAGGTGCTGACCCCCGCCGACGAGGCGTTTCATATCGATAAGAGCGCCTTCGATATCCCCTTTGTTTGTGGAGCCAAGAACTTGGGAGAGGCGCTGCGTCGGATTGGAGAAGGCGCGGCCATGATCCGCACCAAGGGTGAGGCCGGTACCGGCAATGTCGTCGAGGCTGTGCGTCATATGCGCACGATCAACGCCGAGATCCGCCAAGCGCAGCGGGTGCCGATCGAAGAGCTGATGACCTTCGCTAAAGAGCTGGGGGCGCCTTATCACCTCCTGCTTGAAGTGCGAGAGTTGGGGCGCTTGCCGGTGGTGAACTTCGCTGCTGGCGGTATCGCGACCCCGGCCGATGCGGCGCTGATGATGCGTCTGGGCTGCGACGGGATTTTCGTCGGGTCGGGCGTGTTCAAGTCCTCGGACCCGGCTAAGATGGCCAGGGCGATCGTGGATGCGACGGCTCACTATCAAGACGCTGCCAAGCTGGCCGAATACTCGGCGGGGATCGGCGATCCTATGAAAGGTATCGAGATCGGGACTCTGGCTCCAGCTGAGCTGTTAGCTTCGCGTGGCTGGTAAGGCGGCTGTTGTCGGTGTCCTCGCTCTGCAAGGCGCGGTCGCCGAGCACGTCGAGACTCTGCGCGGTCTCGGCGTGTCGGCGCGCGAGGTACGTCATGCCACGGACTGCGAGGGTCTCGACGGGCTACTTATCCCGGGCGGGGAATCGACCACTTTGGAAAAGCTGGTGCGGCGGTTCGGTATAGACCGGGCCATAGCAAAAGGGGTGGACGAAGGGATGGCCGTCTGGGGCACCTGCGCGGGGATGATTCTGATAGCTTCCGAGATTGAAGGCGCCATAGAAGGGCAGACCGGATTAGGGCTTTTTCCTATACGGGTTCGACGGAACGCCTTTGGACGCCAGTTGGCCTCGTGCGAGGTCGACCTGGCGGTTCCGTCTCTGGGCGAGCCTGCCTTCCCGGCCGTGTTTATTCGAGCTCCGGTCGCCAGCGCCGTGCTGGACCCGTCGGTCGAGACGCTGGCCGATTTCGAGGGCCAGGCGGTAGCGCTGCGCTATCGCCGGTTGCTGGCGACCTCGTTCCACCCCGAACTGACGGGTGACCCTCGCTGGCATCAGGCATTTCTGCAGCTGCTCAGCCTTTCTTGACCTTCTTCGAGCGCGGCGGCGCGCCATGGCGGCTCATCATCTTAGGCGACGGGAACTGACCGTTGGCGATCGTCTTGCAGCTGGTCTTGTCCTGGATGCGAAAGATGCTTTGCGGCTTGTCCTTGAGCAGACGGGCGACTTCGTCGAGGGTCCCATCGGTCATGTGAGCAGCGTCGCCGCAGTTGAGACGTTCGAGTCGCCACAGCGTGGTGAACAAGGTTCCGTATCGACCGTTGTCGAGAAACGGCGTCAGCGACTCGGCGGTGTTCGGGGCAGCCAGGATGGCATCGAGTTCGGCGACCTCTAGCGGCTTTTCCAGGGCGGGGTTGTCCAGCCAGCGCATCACGGGCACGATGCGGGCCAGCCGCTTGCTGTCGTAATATTTGTTGAAGGCGTGATCGGTGGGGATGTCTTCGCCATCGAAAAGAATGTGCCGCTTCGAGCAAGACTGGTCGAGCTGCTCCAGGGTCATTTTCGGGAAGGTCGTTCCGGCGGCTCGGCCTCGAAGCTTGGCTCGCATGGAAAGCACCCGGTCGCCCTTGCCCAGATAGGGGGCAACGGTCTGCCAGGTGATTTTGGTCCGGGGGTCCTTGTCGCGAACGTGCGCGTTGCTTTTGGCCCAGATGTCATAGTCCAGGTCGGACCCGCACAGGGTCAGCATATGAAGCCTCAGTGAGGTGTCGGGCTGGTACGTGTCGACGAACGGTAGCTGGTCGTTGTACTCGATCTCCGGCACCACGGCGGCGGCGGCGACCTCGCATCCCATGCTGTGGGCCATGACGCTGAGATGGGCCTTCGGGTAGGCTTTGTGCAGCGCCAGGAGCAGCTCACGAGCGGGGCCGCGACCAACGCTTCTGGCCAGAGAGATCTTCTGCCAATAGACGTTGGCCAGCTGAAGGACGGAGCTGTCGTCGGCAGACTCCCACTGGATTCCGGCGTAGGCGGCCCGAGTTTTGCTGGGGTCGAACTGCTGCTGCAGACGTTCGGCCAGCGCGTCGAAGGCGGCCGTGCTGGAATCGCGTTTGACGTCGAAGCCGTGGACAAAGACCACGATATGCTGCGGGTCGGCCTGCTGCTTATGGATGGCCGCCACAGTTGCGGAGACGGCTTCGGGTGCGACCTGGGCGGTTTTGTCGACCCACAGGGAGGCGTAGTTTTTTGCGGCCAGCGGGACTACCGGCGAGGGCGGCGCGTCGTCGGCCAGAGCGGGCGAAAGGAGCCAGAGGGCGAGCAGGAGCGGGATGAGTCTCGACATGGGAGGCGCGTTTCGCTGCAGACTTCAAAGATCCGCCCGTGAAGATAAAGTTTGACGGTTTCGAAAGTTTGGCGGACGGGGCTTGCGCGGCGTAGAACGAAGAAAAGGCCCCCGAAGACATCGGGGACCCCTCTCCGCGGTAGGGCTAGACCTGTGTGGGTGGAGGCTCTGAGCTCCTACCTTAGCCGGCCAAAGCCGGCACGAAGCTTATCGCGAAGTGGCGAGCCAGCTATCGAGTTCCCGACGGGCGTCCTCTTTGGCGTAGCCATAGCGCTCTTGCAGCGTTCCTTCGAATTTGTCGTAATTACCCGAAATCCGGTCGAGGTCGTCATCGGTCAACTTCCCCCATTTGTCCTTGATGGTGCCTTTCAGCTGTTTCCATTTGCCTTCTAAAATATCGCTATTCATAGCTGTTGCCTCCTGAGCTCAGGTTAGCAGCAAGGCCAGAGGTGGCACCCCATCCCATGGTCGGAAGGTCGGCTATCCTATCAGGCGTGGATGGCGGTGCTGTAGGGCTCGACCACGAAACTGTTGCGCCCCTGCTCTTTGACCCGGTACATCAGATGGTCCGAGCTGCGGACGAGAGAGGTCAGGTTGTCCGCGCTTGCGGGTGTCTCATTGACGACAACTCCGACCGAGGCGGTGACCGGCCAACTCTCCCTGGCCGATAGCTCTCGCAGGCAGCTCACGAGCTTCTCGGCCACCTGACCCGCGTCAGTTAGAGAGCACTCGGGCAGAATGACAGCAAATTCATCGCCACCCAGGCGGGCGATGATGTCGGAGCGGCGAAGGTGTTTTTCCAGCGTGCGAGCCACCTCGACCAGCACGCGGTCGCCTTCGGCGTGGCCCATCTCGTCGTTGACCTTTTTAAAATGATCGAGGTCGATGAAGGCCAGGCCCAGCGGCCGGTCCTTGCGGGTCGAACGAGAGTGCTCGGCCTCCAACGCCTCCCGAAAGGCCCTGGCGTTCAGCAGGCCAGTTCGATAGTCGCGTCGCGACAGCTTCCGCTCGCGGTCCAGCAGCGCTCTGAGCTGTTGGAGCAGCGAGGAGACCGTGAGAAAGAAGGCCAGTCGCACGGTGCCGTTCCAGACGTAGATGATCGGAATGCTGAGAACCTCGCCGGCCAGGATGTTGGAGGCGTCCCAAACCACCGCAGCGAGGACGGAGTAGGCATAGCAAGCGGGCGTCTTGTCGTACCAGGCGACGACAGAGATCGGGAGCAGGTAGAAAACCGAGAACGAAGCCTCGACGCCGGTGCGATAGTCGAGCAGGCCGAGAAAGAAGATGAAGGCGAGACAGAAAAGGTGGACCTGCCATGCCGTCAGGCGTCGGAAAATCTTGTCGAACCAGACCATCATGGCAGCTGTCTCTCCACTCTCGGCCATTTCTGGCGTGCTCCCCCTCTCCTCCCTGTCCGTGCCGAGGGGCCCGCTGTCGATAAATTTTAACCTTTTGTCCGGCGGAGCTTTCCAGCGTACAGCAAAGGGCGCCGATCGGAAACGTGAAGCTGGCTATGGCAGTCGCTTCGCAGAGAAGTGTATTTGGAGGAATCCAACATGTTCAATGTACCCTATGGAATTTCGGTGAGACAACGACGGAAGGAGAAGCGGCTCAAGCAGAAGACCCTGGCCCAATTGGCGGGAATTGCTCCAACTCGTATCAGTCAGTTCGAACGTGGCGAACGACAGCCGACAAGCGATGAGGTCGGAAAACTGACAAAGGTGTTGGGGCGGTTCGACGGGTTTGTGGCTCCCGCTTCGCTGCTACGGGCGCTGTCCGACAATGGGACGCGCAGTTTGCCAAATCGGCAGGTGTTTAAGCCTCGAGGGGATCGAGAGGCGTTCGTTCGATTTCGTCGAGCGCGGAGTAAGTATCCCGAATTCGTTCTTAGAGCAACCCAGATCGTACGACGACGGGCGGACTTCGCTGAATGTCAGGGTCTGTGTGACCTGTTGGCTTTCGACTCGGCAGAAGAAGTGCTGGTGGTTTTGCATCTGCTCGCCAGAGGAGCGCTACCAGCCGTTTGTGCGCCTGCCAGAGTGGCTCGAACGCCGTATGCGATGCTCGATCCTTCGACTTTGGAGCAGGTGGATTTTCGACCGCAGCCATGCCTTGTCTTGGAGGGAGGTTTTTTCTTCTTTCAGGTCACGCTGCAAGGACGAAGTTGGCGGCATCGCGTGGACCTGCTGCATGGGCAGGACGATGTTTGGAGCGTCGTGGAGATGGATGGGGACGGGCATGCTGGAAACGGAGATGCCCAGCGCGACCGTGAGATTGGCCTGAGAACACTGAGATTGACGCCAGAGATGGTGACGGCGGAAAGCTTCGAGCTTACCGCTGAACTTGCCCGCTGCACGGTTTCCTCTCGCCAAGGTGGGACGACGTGATGGAACGTTAGTAGAAGAGTCCGTCTTCGGGTGGGCTTGCGCGAGCCGACTCTGGGTGGGTCGATAAGCCTGGCCGGGGTGGGCTTGCTCGGAAAGCCGACTCTGGGTGGGCGGATAAGCCGGGCTGGAGTGGGCCATGCGCGCCTGGCTGGAGGGGGTCCTACGGGAGAAGGCTCCTTTGCGGGGTTGGGGAATCTTCGGCGATGACCAGCTTGCGCTTTTTCGTCGAACTCGTCGGGATGCCGTTACTTCTCCTCATCAGCATGGCTATTGCTATGGAGATCGGCTCTCGAGTGCGCCGCAACCACTTGAGCGGCGACGACGAAAAGGACATGGAGGGGCTGGGGGTCGTTGACGGGGCGGTTTTTGGCTTGATGGGTCTGCTGCTGGCTTTTGCCTTCTCGGGAGCGGCTGCGCGGTTCGATCATCGTCGCGATCTTATCACCGAAGAGGCCAACGACGTAGGCACCGCCTGGCTGCGCATCGCCGTTTTGCCCGCTGCCGATCAGCCGGCTATCCGCCAGAAGTTCCGCGAGTACATCGACTGCCGGCTGGCCACGTTCCAGGAGGGCGCCGACGACGCCGCCGTACAGAAAAGCCTGAGCAAGGCGGGCCAACTTCAGAACGAGATCTGGGCGCTCGCCACGGCCTCGACCGCTCGGGCTTCGAGCACCTCGCCGGCGATGCTGCTGCTGCCCTCTCTGAATGAGATGTTCGATATCGTCACCACACGCTCGGCTGCCCTGATGATGCATCCCCCTATCGTTGTTTTTATCCTCTTGATGGTGGTCTTGACGCTGTGCTCCCTGCTGGCGGGCTATCGTATGAGCGGGTCCAGCAAAAGTACCCACTGGACCGGGCTACACCGGATGTCTTTCGTGCTGATTCTGGCCATCACATACTACGTGATCGTCGACCTCGAGTACCCCAGAGTGGGGCTGATTCGCGTCGACAGTTATGATCAGATTTTGGTGCAGGTGCGCCAGTCGATGGACTAGCCGGAAATGCTGTTGTTCCGGGAAAAGCTGCAAGAGCGCCTGCTCCGGGATCCGGGCTACATTAGCCTGAGTATCCGCTGGCTGTGTTGGTTGGTAGGGCTGAGCACGGTTCTGCTCGGGGCGGCTCCCGCCGCGAATCTGACGAACGCTGCCGGGGCCCTATTCTTGAGCGGTGGCCAGTTGACGCTGCTCTCCCTGAACCCGTCCTGGCTACGCTATGAAGTGGGGCAGACTTCGTGGAAGCGGGGAGCGCTGCTGCGACCCCTGGCCGACCTGACCATCGGCTTGACCTGCGTTTACCTGACGGGAGGCTGGAACAGCCCGCTCTATCATTTCGCCGTGACCTCGGTGCTGGCTCCGTCGCTCCGCTACGGTCTCGCCGGAGCGGTCGCTTCGACGCTGGCCTTCGGTATCGGTTACGGAGCGGTCATCTGGGCCACGCCGAACGGTTTCGCCCCGGCCTTCCTGCCCGATGGCCGGCCTGGCCCCGACCTCTTGAGCACGCCCGCGAATCCACTTCTTATCGCGCTCTTCGCGGCCTTTCTGGGCGAAGTGCTTCAGCGGCTTCATCTCGAACGCGCCCGCGCCGAAGCGTTAGCCGCTGCCCACGAGCGGGCCCGTCTGGCTCGCGACATCCACGACGGCGTAGCGCAAACCCTGTTCATGCTGACCATGTCGCTGGAAAGCGGCCTGGTGATGGCTCAGAAAGAGGGGGCGGAGAAGACCTCGCGCCACCTGGAGAAGTTGACTCCCGTCTCGCGAAAAGCGCTGCTCGAGTTGCGCAACGCGATGCACAACGTCGAGCCCTTAGCGGCCGGGCAGCAGAGCCTGGCCCAGGCGCTCAAGCAGCTGATCCGGGACTACCAGTCGGCTATCGCCTGCCCGCTGCAGCTGACCGAACTGCCCGACTTTCAGCCTCCGACCGAGCACGCGTCGACGGTTTTTCGGATGGCTCAAGAGGCGCTGACCAACGCCTGCCACCACGCTGAAGCGGACCACATCGAAGTCCGCCTGAGTGGACGCCGTCTGTGCGTTTCGGATAACGGCAAGGGCATCGATCCCGCCACTCTCAAGCGAGGAAGAGGGTTAGATAACCTCAAAGCCAGGGCGGCAGAGGCGAGCCTCGAGTTGGCCCTGCTACCTGGAGCCGACGGGCGGGGAACCCAGGTCGAGATCGGCTGGTAGCCTTGGGGTCGACGGAGACCCTGGCCAAGCCGCCGAGAGGAGAGAGCGCGATGATCAAAGTGATGCTGGTCGACGACCACGAAATGGTAAGAATGGGGCTGCGCACTGCTCTGGAACTCGAGGACGATCTCGAGGTGGTGGCGGAAGCCGAGTCGGGTGAGCAGGCGCTGGAGCGCTTGGACACGGTCGAAGTCGACATCATCTTGATGGACGTGATGATGGAGGGGATGGGCGGCATCGCCACCTGCCGAGAGGTGAAGGAGCGGCACAACCCGCCCAGGGTGCTGATGTTGACCTCGTCCTCGGACGAGCAGGCCGTGCTCTCTTCGCTGATGGCGGGCGCTAACGGCTACCTGCTGAAGAACGTGCGCCGAGACGAACTCCTGCGCTGCCTGCGCGCCGCTCACCAGGGAGAGACCACCCTGGACCCTGCCGTTGCCGACACGGTGACCCGCCAGCTGCGCGAGGTCGCGGAAGGGAAGATCAAGCCAGCTCTGGGTCCCGAGGCCGCTCCCGATGCCGAGCTTTCCGAGCGAGAACTCGAGGTGGTGGGTCTGATCGCCGAGGGCAAAACCAACAAAGAGATAGCCGAGGCGCTGATCATTGCGGAGAAGACGGCCCGCAACCACGTCAGTCGTATTTTGACCAAGCTGGGGCTGACGCGCCGAAGCCAGGCCGCCGCCTGGGCGGTCAAGGCGGGCCTTTCCGACGACCCGAGCTAGGCCCCAATTGTCTCACTCAAAGGACAATCCGTCGTGGGATTCCTCTCTAGTCGTCGATTACGCCTTCGAGTAAGATAGCCTCGTGAAACGAGGTGTCCGATGAATAAGCTGATAGTGACCAAATTTGATGAAGCGCTCTTGCTCTTGCGCGTCGCCTTCGGGTCGATGATGGCGTTTGGTCACGGCTTGCCCAAGATGCAGAACTTCGAGAAGATGTCGGGAGCTTTTGCCGACCCGTTCGGAATGGGCTCGACCCTCTCGCTGATCATGGCTATCGGCGCCGAGTTTGGCTGTAGCCTCCTGCTCATCCTCGGTCTGGGCACCCGTCTGGCCGCCCTGCCTCTGATCGTGACCATGCTGGTCGCCGTTTTCTACGCTCACGGCGCCGACCCGTGGAAAGTCAAAGAGCTAGGTGTGACCTACCTGGTCGTCTACCTCGTCATCCTGATCGCTGGTCCTGGACGCTACTCGTTGGACGCCAAACTGTTCGGTCGCTCCCCGGAGTAGCGCCACACCGAGCGCCAGAACAGCGCCAGCAGGCGATGGCCCGGCCGGCCTCGCAGCGCTGCGAGTTCTCGCCCCGCGACCCGAAGGTCGCGCAGCGCCTGCTCCAACCTGCGATCCCTCCAGGCCTCGACCGTTCCCCCCTCCCATACGTCACGAGGTACGTTGATCAAGCCCAGGGCAAGGTCTTCATCCCAGTCGCGCACGATGGAGCACCAACCCAGAGCCTTCAGCAGATGCGGCGCCTGCGAGGCCCGCAACGGGGAATCCGCGGCCAGCAGCATCAGGTCCAGGGACAGTTCGAAGGTGCGCTCGAGGTGATGATCCAACTCGGCCTCGTCGAGCAGCAGCCCGTCGCGCACGCGGCGTCGATCCAGTCTCATCTCCTCAATGACGGCTTCCGCCAGCGCTATCCCTCCCACCGTATCCCGCGCCGATATCTCGGCCGCGAAGGCCCGACCCAGATCGTCGAGAACAGAGCCAGAGCCCGTCTCCCACTCCAACTCTCCCCGTAGCTTACGGATCTGCTCCTGAGCCACGTCCTCCGGCTCTACCCCTACCACCAGATGACCGTCCAGCAGGTCGTCTAACCGCTGCAGATAGCAGAACCCGACGCGAGCCAGTCGACGGCGCCGGGGACCGAACGCGCTGAGCGTGTACAGCGCTGCCCCGATCCCCGCGTAGCGTCGATGACGGGCCGCGCAGCGGGCGAACTCGCCCAGGCATAACGCCTCCACCCGACCCCTCCCCCTGGCCCAGAAAAAGGCCCCGAGCGCCAGCACCACCCCTCCCACCACATCGATCGTGTAGTGCTGATGGGTAAAGAGCGTCGACAGAGCGATCGCCCCGGCCCACAGCCACACCCACCAGCGACGCAGCCAGACGGCGCAAACTACCGCGTAGGCCACGTGCAGCGAGGGAAAATAGTTGGCCGACAGGTTCAGCGCGTCCGCCATCTGAAGTGCCAGGTTTCCCTCAAGACGTGGGATCGGAGCTAGAGGAAAGAGCAAGAACAGCGGCCACGCCAGCACGGTAGCCGCCAGGAGAGAAGCCGCCAAAAACGGCAGAGACTCCAGCGCGACCAGCGCGAAGGTCAGAGGCAAGAGAAGGTCCAGAGAGAGATAGACCCCTGCCCAATCGGGCCAGAAAGGCCAGCGCGTCGGAGCGATCGACCAGCGCCAGCCGTGCTGAGACGTCAGCCAGTCCGCGCTTCCGTAGAAGCCCACGAAGGCCAGCCCGAAGAGTAGGAACAGGCGCCACCTCACGGCAGCTTGCGAGGCCCCTTCCACATCTTCAACCACTGCTCGAAGTAGCCCGGCTGGGGCTCTTCCTCCGGGTCCACCAGGTCGGGCAGGTCTTTCCAGGAGGCCTGAGGGTGCTGATGGTGGGCGCGATGCAGCGGGTAGTTCAGCAGCAGCGTCCGGACCACCGGATGGGTGCGCAGATTCCAGGCCCCGTTCTTCACGTCGAGCGGGCTGAAGGCGTGGTCGGCGTACTGAAGCGAACTCCAGTTGAAGGCAAAGGCGGCGTAGCAGATCAGCCACCCCTTCCATGTCAGCCCCAGCAGCAGCGCCATCCCCACCTGCAAAGCGATGGCGAACAGCACGTCCTGTCGCGCCAGACGACGGTCCAAGCCGTCGAGCGAGCCCAGATAGTTATCCGAGGAGGTCTGCTGGGCCAGGGAAGAGTTTCTCAGCACCACCGCCTGCAGAACACCAGGCCAGACCAGGTACAGCAGCGAGGCGAGCGGCACGAACAGCCAGTAGAGCCCCGTCATGATGGCGTACCACTGGGCCAGTTTCACCACCCGGTTGTCGCCCGGGCGCAGGTAGTCCCACTGCTCGGACTCGGTGCGGTTGAAGCGATGGTGGGTGAGATGAAAGGCGCGCTGCAGTCGGTAGGAGGTGGGAAAGAACGCGGCCGCCCAGCGGCCCGCCGCGTCATTGACCCATTTCACCGGATGGAAGGCGTTGTGGACCGCTTCGTGCAGCAGCGCGTACATCATATGGTTGACGTAAGAAAAGACCAGCGCGTAGAGCAGAACCACGGGTCCGCTGCTATGGGAGGCGGCCGCCAGCAGCACCATCGCCAACGACGAAGCCAGGGCCAGCAAGGCCAGGTTCAGTCCGCCCGGCAGACGGCGTCCGTTCGCAGGGCGTCCGCTCATGCGGCTGCCTCGGGCAGGCCTTCGAGGTAGAGGGCAAACTGCTCCATGATGCGGTCCACCTCTAACCCGGTGTAGGGCTGAAGTTGGATGCCCGTCATGGCGCCCAGGTCCCGACTCAGGAACGCCGTGTACAGGTAGGACGTCAGCAGGCTGACCAGCCCACCCGAGGCGCTCCCCACCGACAGCCGCAGGCGGGTCGACCCCTGGGAGGTGGCCTCCATCCCTACCAGCAGGGCCGACTCCCGCGCCTTCAGGCGGGAGCGAACCACGAACAGAGGGCCGCCGTAGCACTCCATGCGGACGCGAATCTTGCCCCCGGCCAGCCAGTTCATCAGGCGGTCGCTGAGCTCGCTGCCGGTCGCGTAGGAAACGTACGAGCAGGCGAACCGGTAGTCGTTAGGCCGCTCGATCAGGGCCGGCTCTAAAAGGCGACGCCGGTGCACCGCTTCGTAGTGATGAGTATCGAAAGCGTTCGCAGTCAGGGCGTACCAGGGCGCTCCGATGTCGGTGCTGCCGACCGAGCGCCAGTGAAACTGCGGTAGCTCTTGGGGCGGCTCGAACAGCGGCTCTCGCCCGTTGAAGACCAGGATGGCGCCTAACCGCTCGGCCACCGGCCAGGAGCGCACGCAGGCCCGGCCCCCGGCGACCTGTCCGTCGCCTCGGTAGCGCCAGCCGTGCAAGGGGCAGACCAGGTGCTCGCCCTCGACCTTGCCGGCGGAGAGTCGGGCTCCCATATGGGCGCAGTGAGGGTCCAGCGCGCTGACGCGACCGCTGGCTCGGTACAGCACGACCTCACGCGTTCCCACGCGAGCCGATAGAACCGCCCCCTCCTTCAGCTCACGGCTGCTGGCTACGAAGTGCCAGGCGGCCAGATGGTCCGAAACGGACCAGTCGGCGGACGTCGGGGGCACCGGTTTAGGAAGAGCCCTTCCGTTTGCCCATCAGGTAGCCGATCAGCAGACCCACGAACAGTCCGCCCAGGCCGGCAGCGATGCCAGCGGTCTTGGCCAGGGAGGTGACCTTGTTCAGCACCGGGTTGTCGAAGACATTGACCGAGCAGTGGAACGAGGCCACTTTCCAACCGTCGGGTTCGCGAATCATGGTGGCCGTCCAGCGCGGCTCGACCTCGAAGGTGCTGCCGTCGCGCAGCACATAGCTGTCCTTGGCGTGACCGAAGGCGACGCCGGCCGTTTCGGGTTCGCCCAGGGAGCCGCCGTAGAGCAGCGTCAAGTCGTCGGCCTCGAAGTTGGTGCTGACGCTTTTCACCAGCGCGTCCGGGCCGTCCATCATTTTGGCAAAGTACTCGCGGATGGCGTCCTTGCCCCGCACAACGTCGCCGTTCATGGTGGAAAAGACGACGTCTTCGGTCACTCCAGCCAGCAGCCCCTCGATGTCACGACCGTTCATGGCCGTCTGCATCTGGTCGCGCAGCTTGCGAAGCTCGTCGTGGGCAGGGGTCTCGGGCGCCTTCACCGCCTCCGGGTCTACCTTGTCGGCCACCGGCGTTGCGCCGGGAAGGGGCGTCGGATCAGGGGTCTGAGCGACCGCCGACAGGGAGAACAGCAATAGGAGAAGGAGTACGGCTCGTTTCATAGGCACCTCGACAGTTTTCCTCGCCTGCGGGGTTCTCGAAACGTACAGCTCGGACCTACCCCCCATGGAAGGGGGGCGAAAGACCCTGGGTAACGCGCCCAGTGGTGGGGTAAGATGCTCGAAGTGACCTCTTCTACTCTCAGCCGACCGCGCCTGACCCTGGTCCACCCCTGCGTGGGGCGGCATCGCAACGAGTCGTACATCCGCTCCTGGCAGATGGAGCCGCTGGCTCCAGCCCTGCTCAGCGCGCTGACCCCCGCTCACTATCAGGTCTCGTTCTACGACGACCGGACCGAGCCGATCCTGTACGACGTTCCTACCGATCTGGTGGCGATCAGCGTCGAGACCTACACCGCTCGTCGCGCCTACCAGATCGCCAGCGAGTATCGTCGGCGCGGCGTGCCCGTGGTGATGGGTGGTTTCCATCCGACTCTGGTGCCCGACGAGGTGGGCGAGTTTGCCGAAGCGGTCGTCGTGGGCGAAGCCGAAACGCTGTGGCCTCAACTCTTGGAAGACTTCGAGAACGGTCGCCTGCAGCGGCTGTACAAGGCGCCCACCGGACGACATCGCCACAAACTGCAGGCCAGCAGCCCGAACCGTCAACTCTATCGCGGCAAGCGGTATCTGCCGATTCGGCTGGTCGAAGCGGGTCGCGGCTGCCACTTCTCCTGTCGCTTCTGCGCCATCGCCAGCTTTTTCTCCAGCACCCAACTGCGCCGACCCGCCGCCGAGATCATGGCCGAACTTCAGGGGATGCGGAACAACGTGATCTTTTTCGTGGACGACAACGTGACCTCGCGCATGGAAGAGGCCAAAGAGCTGTTCCGGATGATGGCGCCGCTGAAGCTGCGCTGGATCGGCCAGGCCAGCATCACCGCGGCCTGGGACGAAGAGTTTCTGCAGCTTCTCAAGGCCAGCGGATGCCAGGGGCTGCTGGTCGGCTTCGAGAGTCTGGACCCCTCGGTGCTGGGCACGATGGGGAAGAGCTTCAACGTGGCCCGAGGCGGCTACGCCGAGGCGATCGCTCAGTTCCGCAAGTACGGCATCCGACTTTACGGCACGTTCATCATCGGCTACGACGGTGACAGCCAGAGCACGGTCGAACGGGCCCTGAACTTCGCCCTGGATCAACAGTTTTTTCTGGCCGCTTTCAACCATCTCACCCCGTTTCCGAACACTCCGCTCTACCACGAACTCGAGGCTGATGGACGGCTGCTCTATCCGCGCTGGTGGATGGCCAACGAGTATCGCTACGGCGAAGTGCCATTCCGCCCCATCGGGCTGGACGCGCCGACCATCCAGCGGCTGTGCCACTGGGCCCGCCGCCGCTTCTACGGCGCCTCCGGGCTGATGCAGCGGGCTCGCGCCTGGGAGTGGAACCTGCGCTCGCCGTTCATGACCTGGCAGTTCTTCGCCATCAACAGCTTGATGGGGCGCGACGTCTCGGCCCGCGACGGCTTGCCGTTAGGGGATGCGGGGTGGGAGGGGAAGCTGCTCTCGGTATGATCCGTTTCCGCGAGGCTCGGGATGACGACGACGGGGCCTTGACGGAGCTGATCGCTCGGCCTATGCCGGGCCACCTGTCGCTCTCCTTTCGCCGCTCGCCCAGCTATCTGCAGTCGTGCCGGGGCTGCGGTCCGCTGCGCCGAGTGCTGGTGGCCGAGGTACAGGGCCAGGTGGTGGCGATGTGCAGCTTCTACCTGCGCGAGTATCACTGGATGGGCCAGCCGCGCCCGGTCTGGATGCTGGGCGATTTCCGGGCTTTGCCGGGGGCGGCCGGTCGGAGCATCACCGGACAGGGTTGGAGGGCCGTTCGAGGGCTGTTGGAGGGGCACCCCGCGCTGATCAGCGTGGTAGAGGAGAACCAACGGGCCCTGCAGCTCTTTTCCAAGCCTCGCCGGAGTTGGCCCCACCTGCATCCAGTGGGCGACCTGACCACCGAGATTTCTCCACTCTGGCTTCAGCCCAAGGGCCGCCACGCCTACAGCGTTCGCTGGCTGGAATCGTCTCGAGTGATCGATTTTCTCGGATGTCGGCGGCGACCGCTGAGCCCTTTGGTCGAGGAGGCCGACTTCGGCTCGGTGCTGCCCTTGCGAGGTCGCTTCTGGGGAGTCTTCGACGCGCAGGAGCGACTGGTCGGCTGCGCGGGCCTGTCCGAGCCGTGGCTGTTTGGAGGCCACCGCCAGGTGGCCATCGCGGGCTATCACGGGCCCTACGCCTGGCTCTACCGGCTGCAGCGGCTGCTGCGCCAGAGCTGGCTTCCCGCCCCGGGCGAGGAGGTTCGCCTGAGCACGGCGGTGCTGCTGGACTGCCCCGACCCGGCCGCCTTTCGAGCCCTGTTTCACGGCTTGCAGCTCGAAGCGCGGGAGGTCGGTTCGCAGTTTTTGGTTTGGAACCGCCCCGATCCGGAGCATCTATCTCTATGGGACCGTCTGCGGTTCCGCTACCGAAGCCGATTTTATCAGCTTCTCTGGGAGGGCGACCAACCGCTGCCGCCAATCCCCAGCCCTATAGGATACGAACTCTCATGGCTATGATCGCCGACGTCTCTCCCGTCACCACCATCTCTCCCCCTGAAATCGACGAGCTGTTCGGGCTGTTCGCCACTGCCTTCCAGGCTTCGCGAAAGGGCTTCGAGCACGACCTGGAAGAGAAAGACTTCTTGCTCCGGGTGCGCAGCGAGGACGGTCTGCAGGCGTTTTCCACTCTAAAAATCTACTATCCCGAGCCGGGCGTTCGCCTGCTTTTTTCGGGCGACACTTTCAGCGCCGAAGCCGCTCGCTGCTGCCATCAGCTGCCCGCTCGCTGGGCCCAGTTCGTGTACAGCGAACTGCCTCACCAGCCGGGCATGGAAGACTACTGGCTGCTGCTCTGCTCGGGCTATCGCACCTACCGTATCCTGCCGACCTTCTTTCACAGCTACGTCCCTTCGTCGGACGGTCACCCGCGTCTGCGCGAGCGTCTGGATCGCTGGGCCGGGCAGCTGTTCTGGGACCGCTATGAGGGCGGCGTGGTCAAGCCGCGCTTTCCTACCCCGTTGCTGGCTCCCGAGCCGCCTTGCCGGTTAGAGGCGGATCCGCACGTGCGCTACTTCCGTCAGGCCAACCCTGGCTATCGCCAGGGCGATGAGCTGGCCTGCCTGATCCCGCTGGAGAGGGCCAACCTTCGCCCCGGCGGGCGACGCCTGGCGCTCGCCCATTGAACCTGGCCTGGCTGGGGAACCGGCTGTGGCAGGCTTCGAGCGCACCTGAGGCGTGGCGTTTTTGGCGGGATTCCCACCGGCTGCGGACTGTTCAGCTTTCGCTTTTCGATCAAGTCTTGGGCCGTCAGGCTCCGACCCGGTTCGGTCGTGCGTTGGGGATGGAGCGACTGCGAGGCTACGACGATTTTTGCCAGGCGGTCCCGCTGCAAAGCTACGAGTCGCTGCTGCCGTATCTGCCCGACCAGGGGCTGAGCTGCGAGCCGGTGCGCGTGTGGGAGCCGACCGGAGGGAGCACGGGCGGCAGCAAGTTCATCCCCTGGACGGCTTCGCTGCAGGCCGAGTTTCGGCGGGCGGTCGCGGTCTGGTGCTGGCACCTGTTGGGGAACCATCCTGGCTTGGTGGGAGGACGCAGCTACTGGCAGCTGACGCCCAAGGCCGAGGTAGAGGCGCCGTCCTGGCTGCAGGGGCGCAGCGGTTTCGAGAGCGATGGCGACTATCTTGGGCCGCTGGGCCGCTGGCTCGAGCGTTTGGCCTTGCTGGGGCCGGAAGGGCAGGGGGAGTTCTGGAAGCGCACGGTCCATACGCTGCGCGGGGCCCGCGATCTTCGTCTGATCTCGTGCTGGAGCCCCAGTTTTCTGCTCTGCCTGCAGGGGCATTTTCTGCGTCTTCTGGGGGAGTGGGACCCGGGCCGCTGGTGGCCTGAGCTGCAGCTGATCAGCTGCTGGACCAGCGGCTCCTCTGCGCCCTATGTGAGGGTCGTGGAGGGGCTGTTCCCCGGCGTCCGCCTTCAGCCCAAGGGGTTGCTCTCGACCGAGTGCGTGGCCACCGTTCCGCTGGGAGAGCTTTACCCGCTGGCCTACCGCAGCCACTTTTTCGAACTGCTCGACGAGACGGGCGAGGTGCTGCCGGCCTGGCGCTGGGAGACGGGGCTGTTGGGGCGTTTAGTGGTCAGCACGGGGTCGGGCTTTACCCGCTACGACACGGGGGATCGGGTGCGGGTGACGGGACGCTGGCGGGGGGTGCCCTGCCTGGAGTTTCTGGGTCGCCACGCCACGGTGGACCATCACGGCGAGAAGCTGTCCCACGCTTTCCTACAGGCGGTGTTGGAGGGGGCGTCGGGGTTTACGATGTTCGCCTACGAGGATGGCGGCTATGTGCTTTTTACCTCGGCTGAGAGTGGGCTGCGGGGGGAGCAGGTGGAGGCGGCTCTGCTGCGCTCGTTCACCTACCGCGACGCCCGTGGGCTGGGGCAGTTAGGGCCGCTGCGCCTGTTCCGGGTCGAGGGGGACGCCTTCGCGCAGTACTCAGCCGCCTGCGTTGCGAGGTTTGGACAGCGAGAGGGGACAGTGAAGGCGCTGCCTTACCACCCGTCCGGGGAGTGGAGTAGGCTCTTCCAGGGGCGCTTCGAGGCCTGAGGCTGTGAGCTAGGGGCGGCGGAAGTGTGGGTGGGGAGAAGCTGTCGGTGGGGGCTGGGATGGCTGAGATTGGGTGGAGGGGCAGCCAGAGACCAGCGCGGCGAGGAGGAGCAGGCCCGACCACGCCTTCATCGTTCTAGACCGTTTCGTCTTCGTCGCCCAGGGTGATGCGGGCCAGGTTGGGGACCAGATGCTCGAGGCAGGACACCTGGGCGCCGGTCAGCTCCAGGAAGCGGGCGCCGCAGAGATGGTGTCCGGTGAACGGCTGGGTGCGCAAGACGATCACTTCGGGTTGGCCTAATTCGGGGTGGTTGGGCAAGGAGAGGCGGAACGATTCGCCGGGGAACAGTTCGTCCGTGGTGGCCACGCTGACTCCTCCAGCCGACAGGTCGAGCACGGCGCAGACCATCATCTCGCCGTCGTCCCGCAGCAGGATGCCGTCGAGTTGGCAAGGGATGCGCACCACCTGGCGGGCGTCGAGCAGCATCTCCTGGGAAGGCAGCGACTCCTGGAGGTGATCGGCCAGCCAGCCTCGGAAAAAGGCGTCGATGCCGCCCGCGAACTGGAGGCCGGTAGCGGCCCCCTCCAACCCCTCTTCCTGCCAGGAGACCTTGTAAGGCAGAGGGATGATGGAGGCGCGATCGAGGTGAGTCCGGTGCGGCGTCAGTTCCAGGCGGTCGGTGGCCAGTTTTTCCTTGCCGACCATGCGTGAGCCGCCCAGGCTCATGTCCACCAGTTCTCCGTAGAGGAACTTGCCCGCCGCGTGGACGACCACGGGGATAGCACACGAGGTTCGCTGGAACACACGCCGATTACGCATCAGCAGCAGTTCGCAACCGTTCAACAGGGTACCTTGCGGGGGCTGAAGGGAACAGGGAAAGTTCCCCTGAGGTCAAGAAGTCGGGCTCTATGGAGAGACTCGAAGCTGTTGTCGAAGGTCGCGTTCAGGGCGTCTCGTTTCGGTACTACACCCGCCAGCGGGCCCATCAGCTCGAGCTGAAGGGGTGGGTTCGTAACGAGAACGACGGCAGTGTGCGCGTGCTGGCGGAAGGGCCAAGAGAGGCGCTAGAGGCGCTGCTGGAGTTCCTGGGGCACGGTCCGGAGGGAGCTCGGGTCGAGTCGGTCTCGCCGTCCTGGAGCGCCGGACAGGGCGACCTTAAACCGTTCGCCATCGCGCACTGAGCCTTGGCCAGCGTCGAGGAGAACGAGCGCTACTGGGACGAGGTCTACAGCTGGAGCGAAGGCGGGGAAGAGTGGTCGCGCGGCTGGGGCGGCACGGAGACCCTGTGGAGGGGCAGCCTGGAGCCGCGACTGGCTCGTTTTCTTCCCGCGGGGACTCTTCTGGAGTTGGCCCCGGGGCACGGGCGTCTGGTACCCTACCTTCGCGCTCGCTGCGACCGCTATATTGGGGTCGACCTATCGGCGGGCTGCGTGGCGGTCTGTTCGGAGCGTTTCCCCGATCTGGAATTTCACGCTAACGACGGTCGGGCGCTGCCGATGATCGAGAGCGGGTCGGTCGACTTCGTGTTCAGCTTCTTCTCGCTCATCCACGCCGAGGCGGACACGATGGCGAGCTACCTTCGGGAATTTGCTCGCGTCCTGAAGCCGGGAGGGGGAGGCTTCATCCACCACTCTAACCTGGCCGAGCACGGTGCGTACTTCGACCGGGTGGCGCGATTGCCGCGCTGGCTGAGTCGTCGTCTGTTCGAGGCGGGGTGGCTGGATCTGGCGCAGTGGCGAGCCCGCTCGGTGGACGCTTCGGTGGTAGCCCGGCTGGCTCGCGAGGCAGGTCTGGGCGTGTTGAGTCAGGAGACGGTAAACTTCGGGTCGCGCCGAACCGTCGACGCTTTCACCTCCTTCGTGCGGTCGGATGGTCCGTGGAAGGCACCCGGGCTAGTGTGGCGCCATCCCGGATTTATGCACGAAGCGATGCGGCTTCGTTTGGGCAAGCCTGGCCTGGGTGTGCCGGTTCCGTATTACGGACCCCTTCAGGCAGCCAGCACTTCGGCGCCGCAGGTGTAGAAGCGGTGCAGGTTGTGGGCGTAGAAGCGGTAGCCCATGTTGGCGGCGATCGCCTTGAGCAGCATGCGTCGGCTGCCTTTGAGGCGACGTCCGATGTTCATCCAGCTGTAGGTGTTTTTCCAGGCTCGCTCGACGCCTTGAAGCAGCGCTTCGGCGGTCATCCCATGGGGGCGATAGACGACATGCTGCCCGTCGTAGAGACCCCAGTCCTGGGTCAAGATGCGGCCTTCGGAGTGAAGTCGTCGATAGAGCGGGGTGGCCGGGAACGGGGTCAGCACGGAGTAGCGCGGTAGGTCGATTTTGTGTTCGACCACGAAGTCGGTGACCCGATCGAAGATGTCGCTGTTGTCCGAGTCGAATCCGAACACGAAGGTGCCCATGATGGCGATCCCCTCCCCGTGCACGCGCCGGATCACCTCGGAGTAGCTCTGGTGCATGTTGAACTTTTTGGCGCTTTCGGCCAGCGCTTCGGGCGAGACGGTTTCGAACCCGATGAGCAGGCCGGTGCAGCCGGAGGAGGAGGCCGCCTTGAGCAGGTCGTCCTCCCAGGCGATGCGGGTCGTGGCCAGGCCCGCCCAGTTGATGTTCAGCGGCTTGAGTTCCCGGAACAGCGACTTGGCGTAGGCCTCGTCGCCAATCAGGTTGAGGTCAAGGAAGATGACGGACTTGGCTTCCATCTGCTCGATATCTTCGACAATCTCGCGAACAGGCTTCTGCAGCGGGCGGCCCCAGGCGGTGGGCACCACGCAGAAGCGGCAGTGGTGGATGCAGCCTCGCGAGGCTTCTACGGTGTACGGCGTCAGATAGCGGTCGAGCTTGATCAGGTCGCGACGCGGGAGGGGACGTCCGCCGATGTTCAGGTTGGGCGCCTGCGCGTAGCGCGGTAACATCTGTCGGGCAGAGAAATCTCTGAGAAGCTGCGGCCAGCTGTCTTCGGCGTAGCCCGTGACAACAGCGTCGGCGTGCTGCTGCGCTTCGTCGGGGCAGAGCGTGGGGTGCACCCCGCCCAGCACGACGGGGATGCCACGGGCGCGGTAGGCGTCGGCCAGTTCGTAGCTGCGCGGAGCGGTCCCGGTGATGGCCGAGATGCCGATGAGATCGGCTTCCAGGTCGTCCGGGATCTCTTCAATCCCCTCGTCGTAGATGGTGACCTGCGCGTTCAACTCGGGCGGGATCAGCGCGGCCAGGGTGGTCAAGGTCAGCGGCGCGTAGCGCAGCGACTTGCCGAAGATGCCGGACCGATGCCGGTAGAGCGGGCCGCGCGGCGACAGCAGAGCGATTCTCATAGGTTCAGGGTAGGCCGAGACGGTGAGCTAAGGCGAGGGGCGTTTGCCCCAAAGGCGAGCCTCACTGGACGCTGACGCCATCGTAGAAGGCGGTCAGCCGCTGCACCACGCGCTCGAGTTGGCGAACCACTTCGTTCGTGCCCGGGTAGCCCATGCGGTCGTATTCCCGTCGAAACTTCTGCCACTCGGGCAAGGTCTCGGTGATGTCGCTGTAGTCGCGTAGCAGTCGGTTTTCCAGGTCCCAGGCGGCCAGCACCAGGCGGCGGACCTGCAGTTCGTCGATGTTGTTCGGCTGGTTGAAGCCGATACCGAAAGCGGGGTTACGGCCGGCCTGCAGGCGAGAGACCAGGCGTCGCAGGTCGCGAATGTCGATCAGCAGCGCCTGAGGGTTGGTGTACAGGTCGAAAGCGGGGTCGTCGTCGGCCAGTGGCTCGTCGGCCAGCGGCCCGGGTGTCATGGCCGCCTTTTGGTCGAAGCGCAGTCGCAGGTCGGTCAGACGTTGGTCGAGAGCCGCAACGTCGGCGAGGAGTTCGTCCACGGCGGCGGTGTCTTTGCCGGCGTCAGGGAGCAGGGAGTGAGAAGCCTGCAGGCGGCGTGCCGAGCTGCTCAGCTCGGTTTGCAGCGGCTTGACGGCGCTGGCGTCATTGCCCGAGAGCGCTTCGAGCAAGGCGGCCGAGCTCTGATGGAGCTGACGCAGGTCGTCGAGCGCCTGCTGCTCGCCCCAGCTGGCCGATGCGCTCCCGGCTCGGGTCGACAGCATCGCTGCCGAGCTATCGCGGACTTCGAGCGCTGTGGTGCCCAGTGTCTGAGCCAACAACGGGCTGGTCATAGCGAACAGGAGCATACCGAGCAGAGACTTTTTCATGTGCGGACTATAACACACCGGGTCGGATTTGGGGGCAGGTCGGGTTGGCGCCGACTTCGAGTCGAACATTACAGGATTCGATAACGGCAGGGTTTCCGCCCCTCGGATAGCATCCCTCGAGCATGAATGTTTGCATCGTTGGCACGGGTTATGTAGGTCTGGTCTCGGGCGCCTGTCTGGCCGAGATGGGGAACACGGTGATCTGCTGCGACCGTGAGGACCAGCGGATCGAAGCGCTCAAGAACGGCGAGCTTCCGTTCTTCGAGCCCGGTCTGGAAGAGGTGGTCGAGAGCAACGTGGGCGAGCATCGCCTCTCCTTTACCACTGACCTGGCCGAGGCGGTGCGAGCTTCCTCCATCTGTTTCATCGCGGTGGGGACTCCCACGGCAGGGGATGGAGCGGCCGACCTTTCCGCCGTGTTCGCCGTCGCCGAAGCGATCGCGAAGGCGATGGACGGCTATCGCATCATCGCCACCAAGAGTACGGTGCCGGTTGGCACGGGGGCGAAACTGCAAGAGTTAGTAGCTTCGCTGACCGACCATCCGTTTTCGATTGTGGCCAACCCCGAGTTCTTGAAGCAGGGCGACGCGGTCAATGATTTTCTCAAACCCGACCGGGTCGTCATCGGAACCTCCGACCAGCGGGCTCGCGACGAGATGCGAGAGCTCTACTCTCCTTTCATGCGCACGGGCAACCGGATTGTCGAAATGGATGTCGCCTCGGCCGAGATGACCAAGTATGCGGCCAACGCCTTTCTGGCTACGAAAATCAGCTTTATCAACGAGATGAGCCAGCTTTGCGAGCACGTCGGGGCCGATATCGACCTGGTTCGCGCCGGGATTGCCCGCGACCCGCGCATCGGTGGACACTTCCTGTTCCCCGGCGTCGGTTTCGGCGGATCGTGCCTGCCCAAAGATGTCCGCGCGCTGCTACAGACGGCGGGCGCCAGCGGCTGCGAGATGCCGGTGGTGGAAAGCTCGCTGCAGGTCAACGGACAGCAGTTGGAGTTCTTCTGGAACAAGATCGTGGCCCACTTCGAGGGCGACTTCCAAGGAAAGACGGTCGCTCTCTGGGGCCTTTCGTTCAAGCCTCGGACCGACGATATGCGTGAGGCTCCCTCGTTGGGAATCATCAAGCGTCTTCACGAGGCCGGCGCCACGGTCCGCGCTTTTGACCCCAAAGCGATGGAGAACGCTCGAAGAGAACTTGGAGAGATGGTCGAACTAGGAAGCGATGCCTTCGTGGTCTGCGAGGGAGCGGACGCGCTGATCATCTTGACCGAGTGGAACGAGTTCCGTCGACCCGGATTCGAGCGCCTCAAGGGAGTCTTGAAATCGCCTGTGATCTTCGATGGCCGCAACCTGTACGAGCCGCCGATGATGGCTCAGCGAGGGTTTGTCTACCACAGCATCGGACGGGCTACCGTCACGCCATAAAGCTTGCGACCTTGGTGCCGAGGGCCACTCCCAAGGTGGTAGCCGGCAAAGACACCTTGATCGAGCGATGGGCCGTCAGGCCAGCGCCCAGGGCCGCTCCGGCGGAAACAATAAAGACCAGGGGCGCCTGATCCATCATCACGATCAGCAGCAGCAAGGGGAGTAAAAACGCGCCCCACACCTTGCCTCGGTGAGGGCATTCCCCGTACTTGTGGGCGTAGTGGCGTCCGACAAAAAGTCCGAGAACGCCGAGAAGGGCGGGCAAGTACGTCATGACCGCATGGATTCTGGCGTCTCCCCCTCCCCCCTGCGATTTCCCTCAGGTCCGTCGACTCAGGCTGGAACGGCGGGCAGTTTCTCGCTATAGATCCACTTGTCGAAGAACGGCTTCATGTCTTTACCGCCGATCTCCGAAGCGATGGCCATCAGGTCCTGAGTGGAGGCAGTGCTGTCGTGATGGCGCTCCTGATAGGTTTTGAGAGTCGTGAAGAACGCCTCGTCGCCCAGTTCGCGGCGTAAGGCGTGGACGGCCAGCATGCCGCCTTGATAGATTTTGGTGTCGAACAGGCCGTCGGCTTTGGGTTCGCCGATAGGTTCGCGGCGGCCGTATGTGCGAACCTGGGCTTCGGCGCGGTGAAGCCGCTTAGCCAGGGCCTCGGGGCCGCCTTTATGTTCGGCCCAGAGCGCTTCAGAGTAAGAGGCCAGCCCTTCGTTGAGCCAGATGTCTTTCCAGTCCGAGGGCGAGACGGAGTTGCCGAACCAGTGGTGGGCCAGTTCATGGACCAGCACGGTCTCTCCGCCGCGACGGCCGTTGACGATGCCGCGGTCGTAGAGCGGCAGGGTCTGGGTTTCCAGCGCGGCAGCGCCGCCCAGGTTAGTGTCCATCACGATGTTACCGTACGACTCGAAGGGGTACTTGCCGAACTTCTCGCTGAAGAACTCCATCATTTCGGGAACGCGGCCGAAGTCGTGGGAAGCTTTGTCGGCGATGTCGGGCGGGAAGTAGTTGCGAATAGGGGTCCCGTCGGCGGCTTTGACGTCTTCGGAGACGTAGTTGCCGACGTGCACGGTGGCCAGATAGCTGGCCATGGGGTCGCGCGCTTCGAAGTTATAGGTGCGAGATTCGTCGTGCTCTTCCATGGAGGTCAGCACGCCGTTAGCGGCTGCTACCTGAGGCTTCGGAACGTTGATAGAGAAGGAGTAGGTGGCTTTGTCTTTGGGGTGGTCGTTGACAGGCAGCCAGCCCCGCGTGCCGTCGGGCTCGGAGACCACGAAGCTGCCGCCCTCGAACTGGTTCCAGCCCAGGGTCACGGGAGCGTGTTTGGAGGGGAACGGCTTGGGCTGTCCGTCGTATTTGACGTCGACCGAGAACTTCTCGCCCTTTGCCAGGTGCGAGTCGATGATCAACTCCTGGTCCTCGCGCTTGTAGGGCACCTCTTTGCCGTTGACCAGTACCTTCTCGATGTCGAAGCCGACGAAGTCCAGGCTGAACGAGTCGAGGTCCTGGGTCGCTACGGCGGTCATCACCGAACGGGCGTCGAGCGAGCCGTCCTTGCCCACGATCAGGTCGGCGTCGTAGTGCTGTGCATCGTAGCCCTCGTTGCCGATGCCCGGAACGCGGCTGTCGCCAAGCGTGGTGCGGGCCTTATTCTCTCCGGCGTTGTGAACAGGAGGGTGGAAGTGGTGGGCGCGGGACATATGATGAATGCACATTACCTCTCGAGTATCGCTTCCGCCGGCGCCGGAGACATCACAGAATTTTTAACAGGCGGTCAGGCCCGCGCTGAAACTTTCCGGCGGGCGAAGCTGCGAGGGTATGGGCGCGACGGTATAGGTCGACTGGAAACCAGGGCACGTTTCTGCTCTCCGCCAGATGGTTGACGCTAGAGTCAAGACTATTCCCGAGGACCATCCTCAGAGGTGGAGGAGATCCGATGCGCCACAAACATCGCCAAGAAAACCCGCAGGACCATACGATCTATCACGAGCGGCAGTACCCCCAGTACGGCCCTAATTTCGAGCACCCCGAAGAGAGCATCTCGCGCCACTGGTCCGTCGCCTACCTGGTGTTGACCCTTTTCGCTTTCCTGAGCGTGTGGGGTCTGGCCAGAGTTCATGACGCCGACACGACGCCTGGGATGCAAGCCTTCAGCGTTCCGAGCTATTCGATGCAGCCCTCGGAAAGCCTGACGGCTAGCCGTGCCCCCGAGGGCGACTTTCGCCCTGCGCCAGTGGGGGAGCCACTCCGACCTTCGGCCCAGGAGCAAGAGCTGAGCCGGTCGCTGGCTCGCTTGGACAGTGAGATGGACCGCACCGGCCGACTGGCCCAGCGGGTCGGTCAGGAAGAAGCCTATTCGACCCTGGCGGTAAAACACCAGGAACTCGAGCAGGCCGTCTCTGACCGAAGCGTTCCCTGGACCGACCAGGAGCGCGCCGACCTGGATTTGAGGGCACGCACCCTTCAGGCCGAACTGACCAAGTTCTCGAACGAACTCGAAGAGATCGCTGCCGTTCAGCTCTGATGGGACCGAAGACAGACTGAGGAGCAAGGGTCTGACCTGGTAGTCTGGTAACTTCGCCGATACAACTGAGCTTGCCCGGGCGTTTATGCTGGGGCCGAGCTCTTTTATGCGTATGGCAGGCCCCACATATTCCGTGCTCGCCGAAGGCCGCCGGATCGACCGTCCTCACATGGCCGCGGACGGTCGCCACGTGGTTTGGACCCAGCAGGTCGAGGGGCAGCAAGACCTGTTCTTGGCCCGAGACGGCGAGGTCGAGCGACTCACGAATTCACCGGAGAATGAAGGTTTCTCCATGGTCAGCGATGGTGCTGAAACCGTCGCCTTCACCCGCCGGGACACGGAGTCCAATGTCTGGCAGCTTCACTTGAGGCGCCACGGGGCGGAAGCGACCCTGGAAGGCAGCGGCCACCACGTGCAAAGCGCGGCGCTTTCGGCCGACGGGGCGCATGTCGCCTGGGAAGACTACGGCCACATCCGTCGCAGCGAGACCGAGTCCGCGTTGCAGCCCGGGGTCAAGCCCCAGCACGGCGACCACGACGCTCGTCAGCGCAAGCCTCAGCTCTCCGGGGACGGCGCCACCCTGCTGTACCAGGTGAGCGACCTCGATAGCGCCGAGTCGCATCTGGTGATTGAGCGAGATGGTCGGACCCTCGAGGAGATCGACAACAACACTGACGCCCCTACGGCGCTGAGCCCAAGCGGGAATCTGGTGGTTTTCCCGACCACCGATGAACAGGGGTTCCACGACCTCTCGCTGCTGGACCTGCGCACGGGACAGACCACGGTGATCAGCGCCGAACCCGAGGCGGACGAGGCTCAGCCCAGTGTCGACGATCAGGGGAACATCGTTTTTCAGATGACTCGCTACGACGAGCAGTCTCAGCCCGTGCGTTCCTTGATGTATCGCGACGGCGCGGGCTTGCGCGAGTTGGTACCCGCCGAAGCTGAATGGGAGCCCAGCCTGCCCCAACTCTCGGCCGACGGCCGAACTTTGCTCTGGCTGGCCACCTCTAAGAGCGATCCCGAGCATCGCCAGATTCGTCAGACGACCCTCTGAAGTCCGCGAGGACCGGTCGCTGCTGACCCTGGCGGTACTGGCGGACCGGGACCCCGACTGGAAGCCGAACTCGTACTCGAGGAGCTTTGCCGGGAGCCGCTTGGAGTTTCAGTTCCCCGTCGTCAAGCTGCGGGAGTACTCTAATCAGGTTTTCTGGCTGACGCATTCTCGCAACCCGTTTGCCTTGCTGACCGCAGCTACGCTTTACGGACAGGAGGCAAGAGCTGATTCGGTTCAGCGGGAAGAGAGCAAGTTCCACATGGTCAAGGCGCTCCATCGACTCGGTCTGGGCCGCCAGGACATCCTGGCGTTCTTTCGACTGGTCGACGCCGTACTGACTCTCTCGACGGAGCGACAGATGAGTTTCCAGACGCGGGTCGAAGATTATGAGAAGGAGATGGATATGCCATACATCACGAGCTTCGAGCAAAGTGGAATCGAAAAGGGTCGGGCAGAGGGCCGGGTCGAGGGCCGTGCTGAGGGCCAGAGAGAAGCGTTGCTGGAGACGCTGACCAGCATACTGAAAGCTCGCTTCGGAGAACCAGCTCTCGCTGTTTGCGATTTGCTTTCCGAGTTGGGTCTCGAAAGGTTGAAGCCTCTGCCCTTGCTGGCCGCAACGGAGGAATCTCTCGAGCAGTTCCGCGCGCGACTTCAGGCCCTAACTTAGCAGCGCCAGGTTCTGCCCCTCCCAGCCGGGAAACAGTTCGGCCGTGCGGGCCAGTCCCAGGTGTTGTCCCGCCACCCCGGCGAAGGCGGCACGAAAGTCCGTAGTCACGGGCAGGTCGCGGCCGTCCTCTAAGGCGTCACGCTGCAGCGAGCCGATCTGCCCGCGAACCACACCGCCCTGGACCGAATCGCCCAGCACGAATATACACGAGGCGCGACCGTGGTCGGTCCCGCCCGAGCCGTTCTGCGCCACCGTCCGCCCGAACTCGGTCATGGTCATCAGCACCACGTCGGACTGGCGTCCTCCCAGGTCGCTCCAGAACGCCGCAATCGAGCGGGCCAGGTCCGAGCCGCGTTGAGCAAAAGCGCCCCGCGCCTGACCCTGGCCGCGATGAGTGTCCCAGCCGTTCGACTCGGCGAAGGCGATCTCCAAGCCCACGTCATTCTTGATCAGAAAGGCGATCTGCCGCAGCGAGGCGCCCAGCGGAGAGTTCGGGTAGGCAGCCGTGGTCTTATAGGCAGCGTAGCGTTTCTCTGACAACAGATCCATGGCCGCGAAGGCGTCTCCGCCGCTCCGCTGTAGCGACTTCTGCGAAGCCTGCTGGTAGAGCGCCTCCAGGCTCTGACCAGCGCCGGCTCCACCTGCTCCCGACCCCGCCTTCAGGCGGAACTCTTCCAGGGACGAGATCGCCAGCGCGGGCTGGTTGCCGTAGAGTGAGCGAGGTAGCGCCTCGGTGATAGCCACTGATTGGAACGGCGTCGCCTCGTGTCCGAGCATCCCGGCCGCTCGGTTCAGCCAACCCGAGGCGGTGCCTTTGCGCCCCGGGGTGCCCGACTCCATGTAGTCTTGAGCGTCGAAGTGCGAGCGGGTGGTGTCGGGAGAGCCCACGCCGTGTACGATGGCGAGCTGCTTCTCCTTGAAGAACGGGGCCAGCGGCGCCAGACTGGGATGCAGTCCGAAGCGACCGTCCAGCGGCAGCACCTCGGCGCGCGGCAGCAAAAGTTGGGGACGCAGCGCGGCCAGCGCCGGATCATCGAGCGGCTGAACCGCGGTCAAACCGTCCATGGCGCCCCGCTGAAACACCGTGACCAGCGTCTTGCGTCGCCCGCCCGAAGGGGTGGCCGCCGAGGCTCGGGTAAGGAACAGCGGGGTCCCGCCCCAGCCAAACGACATGACCGCCAGGGCCCCCGTTTTCAAAAATGCGCGTCTCGTCCACATGTCCCGTTACCTCCTCTGAAAATCCGGCGAGCCCAGCACCAGGCCCAGCATGTTCGCCGTCTCCTGACGAGCCGGCGGCACCGTCATCGGCTTCACGGCAAGACCCGGAAGCTTCCCGCCGAGGTTGCCTTTCATCTCGGGTCGCGCCGGCTTTTCCAGCTCGACCTCCTGGCCCCGGCCGGCCAGCGGCTGAAGCTTCTCCAGCACGGGTGCTGGATCACGCGCGGGCAGCGCCAGCACGACCGCGGCCTGCAGCGAGTCCACCGCCGGAACCGTGTAAGAGAACCCCAGCACCTGGCCCCGAGCCGCCTCCAGGGCAAAATTCATCCGCTGCAGCACCGTGCCCGAGTTGACCCAGGCCTCGGCACGGTCGGGGAAGCCCGTTGGCGCCTGGTAGTTGAACAGCGGCTGCCCCATCCCGGCCAGCCAGGCATACAGCTGCGGGGTCGGCTCGAGGTCGGCGTCCAGGATGCGCGCCGCGCTGACCACCAGCTCTAAGGGGCTTTTTACCTTGGCGCCTCGGGCCGACTCTTGCCAGAATTCATCGGATTTGGCGATGGCTCGCAGCATCGCCCGCGTATCTCCACCTGACTGCAAAAACGTTTCGCTCAAGCGCTGCACCAGCGCCTCGTCGGGCTGGTCGCCGACAAAGCGCACCGCCAGTTTGCGGGCCAGATGGCGCGCGGTCGATCGATGAGCGGCCACCATGTCGAGCAGTCGCTCGCCTTCGTCCTGTCCGCGACCGGCCGGGAAGGCGGTTCCCAGCACGATCTTGGCGCCCGCGTCGTGCAGCGGCGCGGCGAACAGGAAATCGCCCGATGCCGCCAGCCCCATCGCCTCGCCCCGGCTGGCCAGCTGCTGCATCTGCTTCTCCCGTTCGTAAGGCACCACCGTCCAGCCGGTCAGAACACGAGCCGACTCGGTGACGTCGTTCTGGGTGTAGCCGCCGTCCACACCCAGGGTGTGCAGCTCCAGCAGTTCCCGCGCATAGTTCTCGTTGAGCCCTTTGCGTCGTCCTTTCATCGCCTGGCTCGAAGTCGCCGCGTCGGCGCCGGCCGTCGAGGTCGCGTTGTCGAGATACCAGAGCATGGCCGGGTGTTTCGCGGTAGCCCCAAGCAGCGTCCGGAACGAGCCCAGGGCGTTGGGTCGAAGCGCGTCCCGCTCGTAGGCCAGGACGAAGCGGCGCGCCTTGTTGTTGCTGAGCGAGACGTTGAAGTGGTTGAACCAGAATTCGGTCATCACTTCGCGTAGCTGCGCCTGCGAGTAGCGTGCGTGGTACAGCTTTTGCGCGAACAGGGTGGTCCCCAGCTCCTTCAGAGGTCGAGCGCCTTGCTTTTCCATCGCTTCGCGCAGCTCGCGTCCGTTCTCCACCGGATCTCCGGCCTTGCGCGCCTGAGCCTTCACCTGGTTGGGGAGGGGGTAGGTGGAGGTGATCTCACGAGCCGTCATCTTGTAGGCCGGCGGTAGGGTGGAGAGGCGAGTCTTCAGCTCGGCCTCGGGGAAGGTCGCCGTGAGCTGGCTCTCGAGCCAGGCCTCCAGTCCGTCGTTGGCGACCGCCTGGACCTGGCCGGGTTCGGCTCCCAAACTGAAGCGCGAAAGAAGGTGAGCGGCCGCCTCTTCTTTGCTCCAGCCGTGGCGAGCGTAGGGCAGTTCGGCCATCGCGGGCGCGGCGATTCCTCCCCATCCCAGCAGCAGACAGCTGAATCCCAAAAGCATCTTTCTCATAGGTTCTCCTTCCCCAACTCCAGTGTAGACCACGAAGCTTTGCCGAAGTTGCCCGAAGTCTGAAGCGCAGCTAAAGAGACGTGTGAACTCAAGAGCGCCGCGAAAACCGCGTACAGCCCGCTCCCCAACAGGCTTCGCCTTGTCCCGATTCTCGTCTGGACAGAACGACACAAGAATTTAACTTCTTGTCCGAAGGCAGACTGATGCCCTGAGGGTGATAGTGCACTTACCAATTTCTGGAGGTGCCGTTTTGCCGAGAGATGATTTTGATTCCGCCTGGAAAGAGGCCCTGACCCAATACCTACCTGCGTTTTTCGACTTCTTCTATCCACAACTTCGACATCTGGTGCGATGGGAGATGCCGATCCGATTTCTCGACAAAGAGCTCAGAGCGATCAAGCCAAGGCAGAAGGGTGAGGGAGGGAAGCGCGCCGTCGATGTGCTGGCGGAACTTCACTGGGTCAATGAGGGCCCGCTCCTGGTGCTATTCCACATCGAGGTGCAGTCGCAGAAGGATCCGACCCTCCCTGCGCGGCTTTTTCACTATCATTCGCGCCTCAGCGAACTTTACGACCGGCCGTTGGCGACTCTGGTCATTCTTGCCGACCCTTCCCCGACCTGGCGTCCACAGTTCTATCAGAAGAGCTTTATCGGCACTCGACTGCGATTCGATTTCCCGGTCATCAAGGTCGCTGACTATCAGAGTCAGCTTTTCTGGCTTCAGCATCTTCGTAACCCTTTCGCTTTGCTGATAGCAGCGACATTGCATGGTCAGGCCGCGAGGGCGGACTCGTCACTCCGAGAAGATAGCAAGTTCGAGTTGGTCAAGGCGCTTCACCGCCTGGGACTCGACCGCTCAGGAGTGCTGAGTTTTTTCCGCCTGATCGATGCGGTCTTGTCATTGTCGGAAGAGCGGCGAATGAGTTTCCAGCAACGAGTCGAAGATTATGAGAAGGAGATGGATATGCCTTATATCACCAGCGTAGAGAGAAGCGGAATTGAGAAGGGACGCATTGAGGGACGCGTTGAGGGACGCATTGAGGGACGCGTCGAGGGACGCGTCGAGGGAAGAGCCGAGGGGCAGCGGGAAGCGTTGATCGACAGCGTGTCGAGCGTTCTTACCGCCCGATTTGGAGAGATTCCCCCAACCCTTCGCGGACGGCTCGTCGATAGCGAAGTCGAGACTCTCAAGGCGCTGCTTCCTCACGCGGCGACGGACGGCTCTCTAGGAGCCTTCGAGACACGACTGTTGCCTCCCCACGGCTCAGCGCCTTGATCTGTTCGGCGCTTTTTCAGCGCTGGCATGCTAAACTGCACCCGTGAGCGTGAGCCCCTCCATATCGCCTAAGATGGTCGTCACCAGCGGCCTGGCCTTCTGGCGCACGGCAGAGCTCAACGAGGCCGGCGCGGTGGCCAGGCAGTTGGAGAGCGCCCGCTCTCAGGTGCCGGAAGACCTGGTCGTCGGCGGCTCGTTCTTTCAAGAGACCAAAGCGGTCAAGCTTCAGAGGGTGCTCAAAGGCGCCGCCAAGATCGCCGTGCCGGCTCTGGCCGCGACGGGCATCGCTCTGGCGGGGATCGCTGCTCTACCCATGACGCTGCTAGCTGGCGGACTGGCTCTCGCTACCGGTGTCATCGGACTGGCCGAAGGTCCGGCGCTGGTCAAAAACGCCCAGGATTACCTGCTGGCTCGCAACTACCAGGAGTACGAGGGGATGGACGCCTGGCGCAGCGGCGGGCCGCCTGCCAGCGTGCCGCTCGACAAAGGATCCGCCCCCGAGGTTGGCCTGCGCGAGATGCTGGCCGCCAACATGAAAGATTTCCCCTCGAGTCTGCAAGTGGTCCACGCCAACGGTCACGGCTACGGCGGCCGCTACACTGCCGGTCTTCCCACGGACAAACTGCAAGGCGCCATCACTTCCGCCACGGACCTCAGCGGTCGCTCCGTCGACGTGACCGTGCTCGATTCTTGCTACAGCGCCAACTTCGAAAGCTTGATGGGGATGGCTCGCTCCATTCCGGGCTCCAAATTCGTCGTCGCCTTCGAAGACTCCATCCCCAGCGCCGCCTCGAACGCCGGGCGGATTCCGCTCGACAAGATGCTGGTCGAAGCTTCCGACGACGGCAGCGCCCGCGAAGCCGCCATCAGCATGGCAAAGGTCGCAGCTAGCTACTTCGACGGTCAGAGCCATCTCGAGATCGCCAAACTTCCGCTGACCGAGCGCCATCGGCCAAAGAACCTCGAGAAGTTGCGTCAGGGCACCGACAGCACCGTGGCTGCAATCGACATGGAAAAGCTGCGCGACGACCTCCATCCAGCTCTGGACAAGGTTGGTCTTCAGCTCACCCAGGCGCTTCAGCAGCCCGAACTCGCCAAAGCGATCGCGACCGCCAAAGACGCCGCTGCGTTGGACGCTAGCCGAGACCTTATCGACCTGGGCGGATTCCTCCAGGGTGTCCTCCACCAGACGGCCGAAGGCTCCCCCCTACACACCTCTCTGCAGCAGGCGCTGAACGGACTCGAGGCCACCCTGCTGCTCAAGCGAACCGGCAACGACTACCCTTTGAGCGGCCTCTCCGTGCACACTCGCGACACCATTCCGAACCGCGGGGAAGTCGCCAACCAGGGCAGTTCGCCGCTGCAGGGCGACCATCTGCCCCAGGGCTGGGTGAAGTTCATCAAGGAAGCGTTCTAGGGAGCGTTGGCCGACTCGCTCCAACACCTGGAAGACGAGGCGATCACGGTCCTGCGCGAAGTCGCGGGACAGTTCCGTAACCCCGCCCTGCTCTTTTCGGGCGGCAAAGACTCTATCGCTGTGGCCTGGCTGGCCCGCAAGGCGTTCTGGCCTGCACCGCTGCCGTTTCCGCTGCTTCACATCGACACCGGGCACAACTTTCCCGAGACGCTGAGCTTCCGCGACGAGTTCGTCTGTCGTATGGAGGCGCGCCTGCTCGTCGCTTCGGTGCAAACCTCGATCGACAGCGGCCGCGTCGTCGAAGAGCAGGGGCCTCAGGCCTCTCGTAACGGACTGCAGACGGTGACCTTGCTCGATGCGATTGCGGAGCATCGCTTTGACGCCCTGGTGGGTGGAGCGCGCAGGGATGAAGAGAAGGCGAGGGCCAAAGAGCGCTTCTTCTCGCACCGTAACGCTATGGGCGGATGGGAGCCGAAAGCGCAGCGTCCCGAACTCTGGAGTCTGTTCAACGGAGGGCTTTCGTACGGGGAGCATTTCCGCGTCTTTCCGCTGTCCAACTTCACTGAACTCGACGTCTGGGAGTATCTCAGAAGGGAGAAGGTCGAACTTCCCTCGCTGTATTTCTCCCATCCTCGCGAGGTGTTGGAGCGGGACGGAGTGCTGCTGGCTGCCAGCGAGGTGGTTCGGCCGTTGGAGGGAGAGACGGCGCAGCTACGCCAGGTGCGCTTTCGCACCATCGGGGATATGACGTGCACCGGCGCTCTGGAATCAACGGCTGGCACGGTCGATGAGGTGATCGCCGAGTTGGGTGAGACGCGAACCACCGAACGGGGCGGTCGCTTCGACGACCGCCGCTCCGACAGCGCCATGGAAGAGCGAAAGCGGCAGGGGTACTTCTAGTGGACGCGCGCGAGGTGCTTCGTTTCACCACCGCCGGCAGCGTGGACGACGGCAAGAGTACGCTGATCGGGCGTCTGTTGCTAGAGTCTCGGGCACTGTACAGCGACCAGATTGCGACCGTCTTGCGCGACAGCGAGCGACGCGGTCATCCCGGTCTGGACCTGTCGCTTTTTACCGACGGGCTGAAGGACGAACGCGAGCAGAAGATCACCATCGACGTAGCCTATCGCTATTTTTCCACCCCGCGCCGCAAGTTCATCATCGCTGACTGTCCGGGACATCTGCAGTACACCCGCAACATGGTCACCGGCGCCTCGACTTCGGAACTGGCCGTCCTACTGCTGGACGCGCGCCGTGGGCTGACGACGCAGACGCGGAGACACGCTTTTCTATCCACCCTATTGGGGATTCCGCACCTGCTGGTGGCGGTCAACAAGATGGACCTGATCGGCTACGACCAGGCGGCCTATGACGATCTGTGCGCAAGCTTCCGCGACTTCGCCTCGCGTTTGGAGGTGAAGAGCCTGACCTTTCTTCCCCTTTCGGCCTGGCACGGCGACAACGTGGTGGCGCGCAGCGAAGCGATGCCCTGGTATCAAGGCGGCACGCTGCTGCACTATCTCGAGACGATCAACGTTGGGGCGACCCGCAACGTGGTCGACTTTCGTTTCCCCGTGCAGACGGTGCTGCGGCCCCATCAGGACTTTCGCGGTTATGCGGGGCGGGTGGTATCGGGGCGGGTCGCGGTTGGGGAAGAGGTCCTGGTTCTGCCTTCAGGGGTGAGCACCAGGGTGGCCGGCATTGATGTCTACCAGGAGACGCGTTCCCAGGCCGAGGTGGGAGACGCCGTGGTGCTGCGCCTGGCCGACGAGGTCGACGTGGGGCGGGGCGACCTGATCGTGAGGCGCAAGAATCTTCCCCTGGCGGCTCGCCAGATCGACGCCGTGGTCTGCTGGCTGGGCGACTCTGCCCTGGACCCTCGACGCGAATATCTGCTGCGGTTGGGAACTCGAAACGTCAGGGCCCGGGTGGCCGAAGTCGTCTACCGCATCGACGTCGACACGATGCATCGGCAAGGAGCCGACTCTCTGGAGCTTAACGACATCGGGCGTCTTCGGCTGGAGGCGGCGGAGACGCTGCATTTCGACCCCTATCGGCAGAATCGCGAGACGGGCTGTTTCTTGCTCATTGATCGGACGACCCAACACACGATGGCGGCCGGGATGGTTCGAGGTCCTGCCGTCTCGAAGCCGGAGCCGGAAGGGGAGGGGGAAGGCCCCGCTGGAGTGGTCTGGCTGACCGGACTTTCCGGCGCGGGGAAGTCGACTCTGGCCCAGGGGTTGAGGGAGCGACTGCAGGCTCGGGGCGTGCCGACGTTGATGCTCGACGGCGACGACTTACGCCAGGGGCTATGTTCGGACCTGGGGTTCAGCGAGGCCGACCGCTCCGAGAACTTGCGCCGGGCCGCCCACGTTGCGCAGTTGGCGTCGCGACAAGGGTTGCTCGTGATCGCTGCCTTCATCAGCCCGTTCGCTCGGGACCGGGTTCTAGCCCGCTCGCTGGTGGCGGACGAACGGTTCCTCGAGGTTCACGTGCACTGCCCGCTGGCCGTTCTCGAAGAGCGAGACACCAAGGGTCTTTACACCCGCGCGCGTTCTGGAGAGCTGTCGCAGATGACCGGGATCGATTCTCCTTACGAGGCGCCGGAGAGCCCGGAGTTAAGGATCGATACTTCGCTGCTGGGCGTGGAACAGGCGTTGACGGCCCTGGAAGGCGCGGTTCTGAGCCTTTTCGGGCCTCTCTGATTCGGGAGCGATAAACCGCTCGGACCCCATACCTGGTATAGGGCGTCCCCATTCTCCCGCAGACTTTGTCGCAGTGCGGAAAGGTCCATGATGGTAGAGAAGATTCTGCCTTCTGATAGGCCTTTCCATAGGAGACGTCCATGCACGAGAACGACAAACATATTCACATCGAAACGGAACCCACCGTGACCCCCGTTGTCACCACGACGCCGGTGGTGGATCCGATGGTTGCACCGGCCACGCCCGTCGTGGTCGATACGGAGCACCGCCATCCGCAGAGCCCGATGCTCTATGTGGCGATGTTGGTGTTCGCCGTGTTCGGCATCTGGGGCGTGATGATGCTCAATAGCGACAACACGGAGATGGCCAACACCGAGGTCGAGCGCAGCCAGGTCGGCTACGTGGAGCAGGACCTGGCTCCTCAAGCCGCGCCCTTCGTCGCCGACGCGCCGCGACGAGCCACTACGGACCGGATGGCCGAGGACCACGCGCGGGACATGTCGCGCGACATGACGGAACAGCAGGTCGCGATGGACGCTGAACGGATCGACGAGACGACCGCTCGTCCTGAGCCCTACGACAACGAAGTCGCCAGCGTCAACTTGATGGAAGAGCCTGGTCAGACCGTGACGGCCCAGACCACAGCCCCCGCGACGACGGCCCCCTCGACCTTGCCGGACCAGACGGCCACCCGTCCTGCGCCGCCCCGCGATGCCGGTATGGTGGACGCCACCCCGGAAATCGCCGTGGTCGACCTGGACTACAGCAACCGTCCCACCGTGCCGCTCAGCGACCAGGACCTGACCAACCAGGTCGGCAAGCTCGAGGCGGACCTGGACAAAGCCGAGATTATGGCTAAGGAGACTGGTCAGATCGCTGCACACGAAGTTCTGGAAGAGCGCTTCGACCTGCTGGAAGACCTGATGGAGGCCAAGACCTTGCCGATGAGTGAGGTCGACCGGACCTCGCTGACCCGCCAGTTAGCCGAGCTTCGCGACGAACTGGCCGCTTTCCAGGCCGACCTGGACGGACTGGTCGCCGGTCGCCGATAAGAAAACTTTGGGACACCTATCCCTTTCCGTCCCAAACACGGAAGGCTCGCCTCTTGACCTGGGCGAGCCTTCTCTTTTTATGCCTTCGGTTCTGGGGCGCTCTCAGGCGTGTTGGTCTCGTCCAGCAGATATCGCTGCAGAAACTGCATCAGCGTGGTCGTTTCGGCCAGATAGTTGTCGTAGCTGCGAGTGAAGCCGTGTCCCTCGTTGTCGGCCCGCAAGTACCAGCACTCGGTCCCGTTAGCTCGCAACGCTTGCACGATCTGCTCGGCCTGAGCGATGGGGACACGGGTGTCGTTGGCTCCGTGGGTGACCAGCAGAGGCGTCCGGATCTTCTCGGCCTGGTGCAAGGGAGATAGGGCCCGCATCCAGACCTGCTGCTGCGGATCGGTCTCGTCGCCATACTCTACGGTGCGAAATCGGCGTCGGGTTGGTGTGACGCTGCGGGCGAGACTTTCCAGGTCGCTGATGCCGACCTGGTCCACGCCAGCACGGAAGCGGTCGGGGTAGCGGGCCAGACTCGCGAGGACGACAAAGCCGCCGTAGGAACCGCCCTGGATAGCAACTCTGTCGCGGTCGAGGTTCGGCTGCTTGTCGATCCAGTCGAGCAAGGAGCCTATGTCTTTGATAGCGTTCTCTCGCAGCGCTCCGTCATCGAGTTTGCGAAAGCTCTTTCCGTAGCCGTCCGAGCCTCGGATATTCGGAGAGAGCAGCGCTACTTTGAGTTCGCGAGTGAGAAATTCGTCCTGTCCTCGGTAGTGAGGTTCGTGCTGGGCTTCGGGGCCGCCGTGCACGGAGATCAGGACGGGAACTTTACCTTCGGCACCAGGAGGCATGCTCAGGTAAGCGCTGAGCTGCCTTCCGTCATGGCTGGGGAAGGTGATCAATCGTGGACCGCTGTCTTTAGGCCGCCGACCGACGGCGACCTTCCCCTCCATCCAGCTACGAGTCTTTCCCGTCGCGAAGCTGTAGCTGCTGATCGAGGGGGGCGTCGTCCCGTTGTCGAGATAGAACGCGATCTCGTCGCCTTGCCAGGAGAAGCGTAAATTGCTGATGATTCCGCGTGGAATATCGAGGACCCGGGGTGCGTTACGTCCAGGATTCCAGGAGTAGACGTAGGTGCGGCCGTGGCGGTTCACGGTAAAGACCAGGCGGTCGGTCCGTCTATCACAGACCAGCATCGTGACATCCCAGGGCAAGGTCAAGAGCGGCTCGTCGCGCTCGGTGCTGGGATCCCAGATGCGAAGCCGCTGAAACTCGCAGTCCCGGTCCGAAAGGTAGACCATCTTCCCCTGGCTGGTGAAGCGCGGCGAGCTCATGCGACACGCCTGCTCGGTAGGAGAGATGCGCCTGAGTCGCCGACGCGGCATCTCAAGTACGTGCAGCCGGACATCGTCGTTTCGTCGGTAGTCCGAGACCACCAGATCCCTCCCGTTCGGCATCATCCCGACAGGCGTCAGGGAACCGGGCTTACGGGTGAGCCATCGTCGTCTACCGCTGTCGACGTCGATCAGCACGACGTCGCTGTCGCGTCCGTTCCGTTCGTCCGAAGCACAAACCACGTGCCGTTCGTCGAGCCAGAAATGGTGGCCGTAGTGGGATTTACCGTCACTGAGCCTGCGGCTGGCGCCGCTCTTGACATCGAGCAAGTAGAGCTGTTCAAACTCTGCTCCTTCCGTATCGTCACGAGAGAGCAGATACTGACCCGGGTGGCCCGGTCGAGGAGAGCCGGGCACACCTTCGAGAGCCGTAGCGACCGTGAGGGCGTCATCCCAGCCCGTCCCCGGTTGACGGATCTCTTTGAGCAGGGTGTCGCTTGGCCCACCCCGGGCCAGCAAGAGACCTTGTTGACGACTCCAGCCGACCAGGTTGGCACGGAAGCTCCAGAGATAGCGACTGAGGGAGTCCCGAAGTTCGGGCGGCGCCTGAGGGATTCCGTCGTAGAGCAGCGCGCCTTCCTGACGTACCATAGGCTGAGCCTGAAGGGTAAGAGACAGTTGGAGGAGGAGACCGAGCGAGACCAGCAGCGAGAGGGCGAAGCGTCGTGTCATAGACCTGCTTGGTCGCCAAGGACGGAGAGCTATTTCGGCTGGAGGATGTCCCAGGATCATATTTTGCAAGGTAGGACAGTTCAGCGCTAGGAGTTCCAGTCGGTGCTTTGAAGTCTCCGTCTACTTTCAGGAGGATTGTCTATGGATTCGGTATCTTCAGCGCGACGGGTCGGCCCGCTACGCTCCTTGCTCGGCCTTCTTGCCGCTTTATTTTTCATCACGGGCTGCGGCGGTGGTTCTGGTGGCGATTCTGTTTATGACGACGCTGGGAACCCCATCCAATCCGGAGGGCAGGTAGCATTCGCCAGCGGCGTCAACCGCGCTCCGGCGGTGAACTTCACGGTCTCCGAACTGATCTTTAACCAGAACAGCAACGTGCTACCGTTCGCCGACGCTGTGGTCACTGACGATCAGGACGACTTCACGGGAGGAACCCTGAGCGTTTCCCAGGACGCTGCGCTGGTCGAAGACGTCGAGGACGTCAGCCTTTTCGCGACCAGCACGATCGACATCGGTCAGGTCTCGGGCGACGGCACACCGAATCTGTCCGTTGCGCTGAACGCCAACGCGACTCCGGCCAACGTTGCTCTCTTCCTCCAGCAACTGGAGGCCAATAGCACCCCGGGCGCCCGGCTGGGGGAAGGCGACTTTCAGGTCGTCCTCGACGATGGCCAGGGGTTGCAAGGCCACCAGAGCCGTTCATTCCTGGTCCTGGGAGAAGGCGGGCTGAGATTGACCGTAAACCCCGCGCAGCCTGTGGCGGGGGAAAACTACCAGACCATAACGGCGGCCATCGCCCGAGTTTGCGACCAGACCGGCGCAGCCGGATCACTGATCACGGTGACTGCGGGCGACTATACGGCGGAAGACCTTATCGACGTGAATTCTGATCCTGACCTCGAAGGCCTTCGTTTGCGTGGTGCGAACGCCGGTAACCCCGCTGGTGTCCTGCCTGCGGGCGAGCCGCTGACGATTTCCCTGGGCTACTCTTGGGTGGCGTCCTTCCGGACATTTGCCAGTGGAGTTACGTTCGATGGTTTCGCCATCACGGCTCCTGAGTCTCTCGATTATGGGATTGTTGTGCAAGATAGCGACGTCGTTGTTCGCAACAACATTCTGGACACCCAGAACGGCGAGGCAGTCGGGGTTTACGTTTTCGAGACCGGCGGCCAGTTTATCTTGCGACAGAATCATTTCGTTGGTTTCGCGAGCGGATTTGTCAGCAACACGACGGCGGACGCCAGCGTGGTCGTCGTGGGCAACCTGATCCACGATGGCGTCTCGGGTATCCGATTGATCCCTTCGCCGCGCGACATCGTGATCGAGTTCAACAGCCTGTTTGGGAACAGCCTGCGAGACATGGAGATCAACGTGAACGGCGAAACGATCTCGGGAATCCATCGCAACGACCTTACCAGCGACGTCAACGTGACGGGTTGGTCCGACCCGGCGCCGGGGGGCATGCTCGATGTATCCAACAACTACTGGAGACAAGGCGCTGAACCCGGTCCCCAGCAGGTCCACGGCAGCATTCCGATGACGATTTCCCCCCACAGTCCGACCCCGTTCACCAACTTCCCCGGGCCGTAAGCGGCTCGCAATCTTGAATCGAGAGAGGCTCGGTCTTCGGACCGGGCCTCTCGTCGTCTCGGCACGATTTACGCAAGTGCAGAACCTCGACGGTGCTAACGGTGTTCTAACTCACGGTCGCTAAGATGACGGTAGAGGTGATGGACAGATGACAATTTTTTCGAGTTTGGATAAAGCCGTAGAAAACGGCTTCTATTGGATGGAATTCCGCTCGGATCTCGGCATCCATGTGGTCGAGCGGACTTTTGACCGGGGCGACGGTCGGCTGGCCAAAGCGCTGGCGTTTGCCAAGCCGGAACCGGCCGTCAGGTGAGCGGGAAGCTGACCTTCAATCGGGTTCCCTGACCGGGAAGAGAGAGCAGATCGAAGGAGCCGCCCGCGACCTCGACGCGGTCCCGCATCGAGAGCAGGCCGAAGTGTTTCTCTACCCCTGCCCGGGTCAGCCAGGCCTGGGAGTCGAAGCCTTGACCGTCGTCTTGCAGCAAGAGCTCCATGGCGTTTCCGACCTCCCGCAGAGCGACCCGCACGTTGCTGGCGTGGGCGTGTTTGATGATGTTCGCCAGGCTTTCCTGGGCCACCCGGTACAGCACCATCGCGGTCAGGTCCGACACCGCAGGCGGGGTTTCCGGCCAGTCGACCTCGACCTGCGCCATGCTGGTGTGCGAGAACTTGGTGACCAGGCTCTTGAGCGCCGCGCACAGGTCGACCCCTTCGGCCAGCGGGTTGCGTAGCGCCGCGATCAGCGCGGCCGCGCGATCGACCATCTGCTTGGCGAAGTCGCGCGCCTGTTCGACGGCCGGACTGTCTTCCTTGATCTGAGCCAGCATCAGCTGATGAGCCCACAGATCCTGAGCGAGCTCGTCGTGAATCTCGGCGGCCAGCCCGCGCCGCTCGTTCTCGAGAAATGTCATCATCTCGGCGATCCGGCGATGAGTGGTGTCGGCCACGGTCAGCAAGTAACGGCTGTGCTCGCCTTCGCGCACCGGCAGTTTCACCATACAGCTCTGAGTCCAGGCGACTTCGCCTCCAGCTCGATGCAGGCGTACCTCCGCCTCGAAGCGCGACAGCTCTCCGCTTTGCAGTCCGAGGAGCGCCGTTTTTAGCTGCCCTCGGTCGGTGGCGTGCGTGATCTGGAGTAGGTTCCGGCCCAGCATCGAGCAGCCCAGGAAGCTGCAGAGATAGGGGTTCTCCTGAAGCACGACCCCGGTTTCGTCGAGCAGCGCCGTGCCCACGCCGGCGTATTCGAAGAAGCCGCGGAAGCGCTGCTCGCTGGTCTGCAAGCTGGCAAACACCTGGTCACGCTCGGCCAGGACCCGGTCGTTCTCTAACCCCGCTCCGGCCAGAGCGCAGAGGTAGTCGGCCAGGCGGGCCTCCTCTTCCCCGAAGAACCCTCCGATCGACTTCTGCCAGGCCACCAGAACCCCAACCCGATCGCCTTCGACGTAGAGAGGCGCCATCAGGGTCGAGCGCGCTTCGTGCAGCATCATGCTGCGCGACGGCTCCTCGACCTGAGCCTCGGTAACGGCCCGCCCCTCGCGCTGGCAGCGGGCGAACAGGGTCTCACTCCAACCGTCCGGGAGATCCGAGGCCTCGGTGGGAACGAGATGCACCCGGTCGCAGCGAAGCAGCGCCGCCGTTTCCGCTCGAAGGGTCTCTAACACCTCGCCTTCGAGCGCCACCAGGCGGCGGCCGGCGTCGAGCACGCGGTCGAAGCGGTCGATTTTAGAAACCTGACGCTCTAGCGGCTGGGCCAGCTGCACTCCGGGCAGCCAACCGCCCAGGCGATGAGCGCGGGAAAGCCCCTCGGCCTGATCTCCCCTCCAATCCGTCCATCCGGCGACGGCGGCGAAGCGGCCTCGCTCGTACTGGGTCCAGGCCGACTCGAACTTCATCCCCAGCTGCTCGGAGATGGCGAACGACTCCTCGAACTGGGTCCTGGCCAGGTAGAAGCGCCCCGCCCGGGCCGAGCAGATAGCGGCTTCGCGCAGATAGTGGGGACGGCTGACGAGATATTTGGCCGTCTGCTTCCGAGAGGTGCGTACGGCATCTTCGACCTCGCGCCAGATCTTTGCCTTCAGCGCCGCCGCTTCTTGCGGCAGCTGTTCGACGAGCACTCTCCAGGTGGTAGCGAGCCAGGCCGAAGCGCCCGCGCTGTGCGGGCCGAGCAGGGGGATGTGAGCTTTCACGGCGGTCCGAAGCTGGTCCACCGCCTCCCCGAAGTTCCCCTCCTTCAGGGCCCATAGCCCCAGACAGGTGGGAGCCAGCCAGGAGAACCCGGTGTCCAGCAGGCGGGGCCCAAACTCCTCGACCACCGGCTTCCACTCCTGGCCTTTCCCCAACAGCGCCAGAACCTTCGCCGAGGCCAGGGGGTTCGAGACGTCGCCCTGATAGGGACCAGGCAGAAGCTCGTCGGCCAGCTCCTCGGCGGCCCGGAAGTCGCCCAGGAAGTAATGGCAGAGGGCGACGTGATGGGTACAAACCTCCGTGTTCCAGCCGTCTCGGTAAGCCCGGCCGACGCTCAGCGCTTCCTGGAACAGAGCGAGCGAAGCGTTCGGGTCGCCGGTCATCAGCAGGGTGAGGGCGCTCTGCCCCATCACGTAGCCGCGCTTGCGGGGGTGCAGCTTGGCGCCTTCCATGGCGTGCCGACTGAGCGTACGGGCCCAGTCGCGCAGGCCCACTCCGCCGCAGATCTGGGCTGCCTGCGAGATCAGGCGACTACCCTGGGCCGAGGTCTGCAGTTGGCCCAGGTCGACGGCCCCGCGGGCCAGGCACCAGAGCAGGGTCTCCAGCCGTTCCAGGCGGGCCAGCGGTTCGGTCAGCCCTTCGCACAGCTGGACTCGACGCAACTGCTCGGGTCCCGGAGGGGAAGAGTTGCCGGTCAGGTAGCGAGCTAGCAGGACGCTGAGCAGCTTCAAGGTCTCGGTCGCGACCTGCAGGCGGCCTTGCGGCAGCGACACTCCGAGCAGCTGTAGCCCTTCGATGGCCGCCACCACGGACTGCTCGCTGTCGTTGAGCCGCCCCAGCTGTTCGCACAGCCCGGCCAACAGTTCGGCCCGATCCATCGGCGCGTCATGCACGGCCAGCGCTTCACGATAGACGGCCGGCGCGAGGTCGTACTGGTCGCTCAGAGACAGTGAGAGCGCGAGCTCTCGGAGGAGCTGTGGGCGCTCCGAGGGCTCCTGGCATACCTCTAGCGCGATGCGCAGAAAGTTGGCCGCCTCGGCATAGTCGATACGGCTTTGAGCCGAGCGAGCGGCCAGCACGGCAGGGTGGTAGGCCCGGGCGCCGTCTCCGGCCATGAACCAGTGCAGGGCGATGGTGCGATGCGCTTCGGGTTGATGGCTGGCAAACCAGTCGGCGGCCTGAGCATGCAGGCGGCGTAGCCGCTCTGCCGGCAGCTCACTAAGGAGTGCCTCCCGCACTTTATCGTGAGAGAAGACGGCGCGGTCGTCGGAAACCCGAAGCAGCCCGCGCTGGGTCGCCTCGAGCAGGGGGCGGTCAGGGCCCTCTTCGGCGATCAGGCCAAGGGCGGTGCTCAGGTTAAATTCGCTCCCCAGAACGGCTCCGACTTCCAAGAGCTGCCGTTCCTGAGGGGGAAGCTGATAGAGTCGATCCGAGAGGACCCAGGCCGTTTTGCTATCCGAGGAAAGGCGGCTGGGGCGAGTCCAGACCCAACGTTCCTCTTCCCGGCGCAGGGCACCGGCCTCGACCGCTCCGCGCAACAGCGACTGTAGATGGAACGGCTCGCCTTTTCCTTGCGCGACGAGCTCGTCGGTGGCCTCGCTGGGGAGCGGGCCTGCCATGGAACGAAGCAGGCGCAGAGACTCCTTGGGACGGAGGGGAGAGAGGAGCATGGCCTGGCCGACGGCGGAATGCAGGAGATGGTTGGCGTCCACCTCGCTCGAACGAAAGGCGGCCACTACCGGCACGGGCAGAGAGGCCTGGCCCAAGAAGCGGCAGGTGAAAGTGTCGGCGGACTGCACGTCGTCGAAAACGAAAAGGAGCGGCTCTTTCTCTTGCAGAGCTTGGAGCAGGATCAGCAGGCTCTCTAGCACGGTGTCGAGCGGGTAGGGGGTCGGCTCGGGAATAGGGCTTAGTAAGCGCAGTCCCGCGAACGCTTGACTTAGCACGGCGCTGCGCTGTTCGAGGCGCTGGCAGGCGTGGGAGAGCAGGTCGGGGCGGGCTTTTAGCCAGGCGCCGAGCTCGAGACTGAGCACTTCCCAAAGGGGGAACGAGGTGCCCTCGCGGGGGGCTATGGCGCGTGTCGTGAAGACGGTCTGCCCCCTGGATCGGGCCCGTTCGGCAACGGCTTCGAGCAGACGGGTTTTGCCCAGCCCCGAGTGAGCGGAAAGGAACAGCGGTGGCGCCTTGGGGACGAGGCGAGCCTCGATCTCCTTGAGCTCTCTTTGTCTGCCGACCAGGCTGGGTTCAACCAGGGTGTCCCGAGCGTCGAGCGTGCCCAGGGCCAGCGTGGTGCTGCGATCGCGGCGGAGCAGGTCCAGGTCGTGTAAGAGCCCCCGAGCGGTCGAGTAGCGCTCGTCGGGGTGCAGGCGGTTGAGGCGTCGCAGCAGTTCGGCCAGGGGGCCGTGGAGTTCGGGGGGAGGGGGCAGGTCGCGCAGCTCTTGCAAGGTGAGTGAGCCGTGGCTAAGCGGCGCGCCCAGCATCTCTCGCAGGATCAGACCCAGGGCGTAGAGGTCGCTGGCCGGGGAGACGGGCTCGCGGAGCAGTCCGAGCTGTTCGGGGGCGGCGTAGCGGAAGGTGGCGCCGGTCGACTGGGGGGCGGTCTGCAGCAGGCGACGAGACAGCCCAAAGTCGCAGAGGGCGATGCCGATCTCGCCGTCGGGCTGTTCCTGAATCAGGATGTGGGCGGGCTTGAGGTCGCCGTGCACGTAGCCCAGGGCGTGCAGCTCTTCGAGCGCTCCGGTCAGTCCGTGGGCGATGGCTAGAGCTTTGGAGGGGGCCAGCGGGCTGCTTTCGAGCTCGCTTTCCAGCGAGCGCCCGGGAAGTTTTTCGGTGGCCAGGGCCAGGCCTTGAGCGGTGCGGCCAAAGGCCAGCAGAGGAGCAAACCGCGGCGATCGCAAGGAGGCCAGGGCGCTGGCTTCGTGCCAGAGCAGGCGCTCCTGGTCGGGGTCGAGCGCAGCGTCGGGGGACAGCTTGACGACGACGTCGGCATGGCGGGAGCGGCAGTGGGCTTGCCAGGTCTGCAGCCCCTGATTTTCCGCCACGCACGCGCCCAGCTGCAGCTCGAGTGGGGGGAGGTGGAGTATCGTCACGGTAGGTGTACTTATCGGATCATTATCTCACGCTCTTAGCCAGATCGTAAAGATGGGAGGGGTCGAGGTTTGCTGCGGGAGTGCTGGAAAAGTTGCTGGGGATTTCGCGGAAAATTTGGCTGGTTGGGGTTTGCTGCGAGATTGCTGGAAAAGTTTCCGGTGATTTCGTGGAAAATGGACGGAGTTGGGCTGGGGAGACCCTACCCTGCCTCGGGTAGCCCGAAATGAGCCCGCAGTCTTCGCGTTAGGGCACCGTAGAAATCCGCTTGAGCCAGGTCTGTCGTGACGATTCGCTCGGTCGGAAGGCCCAGGTTACTCTCCCTCTCCTTGTCATAAGTTGAGACATGCCCCTGTCCGTCGATTTCGATATTGACCCAAAGACGAGAACCAGGATGCCAGAGGCTGGCCAGAGCGTCGAGACGGTAGATGCGGCTCCGAGTATCGAGTGTGACTTGAGGAAACAGAAGCGCTTCGAAGTCGGGAAAGTCCAGGTCCAAGCAAGGCAACTTCAGATCTCCGCGCACTTCTTTGAGTTTCGGGTCGATGATGGAGAACTTGCGGAATCCCGCGCGATGGGGAGAGTGGCGTCCCGGCCGGGCACCCTTCGCCAGCAAGGTCACCCAGAACATCGCCTCATCCCCGGATTCGAGGGTGGCGTCCTCCAGGAATTTATAGCAGAGCTTGTGGTCGGGCCGGACTTTGACAGCGAGAAGCGCTTTGTCGGCGAGAAGACCAAAGGTCTTTTTTGCTGCCGCTTGTCGAATCGAAAACGGGCGCTCGCCTTCGGGCAGGGGTGGATACTCGGGGAACCAACGACGCCTCACGGAGGGGAGCTCCAGGGTCTGTCGTGCCGTATACGGACCGAGTTCAAGGCAGCTTTGCAGAAGAGCCCACTCCTTGGGCGTCGGATAGGCGCTCTCGTTCTCGAATTTGCACAGGCGAGACTGAGCAAGTCCTGTTTGGCGCGCCAGAACAGACGGTTTCCACTGCTTTTTTACACGGGCCGCCTTGATTTGCGTCCCGGCGGTCGGATTGTTCATAGTTCAATTCTGGCACGGTAAGATGTCCATGTTTTGACCAGCGCATTGCCGAGTTGTATCTAGTTGATTGCCATAATATGAACGACGGAAAAGAGTTGGGGTTTGCTGCGGGAGTGCTGGCAAAGTTGCTGGGGATTTCGCGAAGAATCTCGGAACAGAGGTCGTGCTGCTCGCTCCTTGAACGGGGCGGTCATGTCCAAGACTTTATATCTCGTCGCTTCCGTTCCCACTCAGTTCGTCGCCCCGTGCCCCGCCGAAGAGCTCTACGTCTCTCACTGGTTCACGATGGCGAAAGCTTACGTCTCGGCTTTTTCGAAAGAGGGAGACTCCTGGGTGATTCTGTCGGCCAAATATGGCGTGATCGAGCCGACCCGGCACCTCAAGCCTTACGAGGAGAAGACGATTTCGCGAAGCCGTCAGAAGCAGCAGAGCTGGACCAGGGCCAACATCGCAGAGCTTCTCGACCGCACCGAGCCGGGCGATACGGTGGTACTCCTGGCTGGTCAAAAGTATCGCGAAAGTCTGATCGCTCCGCTGCAGCAAGAGGGACGCAGCGTCGAAATCCCCATGGGAGACTTGAAGCTAAGCCAGCAGAAAGCTTGGATGCGGAAGAAGCTCGAAGAGGCGGGCGTGTCGCTGAGCGCTGCCGACGAGTCAGCGGGCGAACAAGCCTAGCTCCTGACGCGGGGGCGTGGCAGGGGGCCGAGCCTCGTGGTCCAAGAGAGGAGGATGCGAAAGCTGATACTACTCCTCATGCTGTTGTGCGTGCCGGCGATGGCCCAGGTCGAATCGGGCCTGGCTGTCGGCGCGGACACTCCCCCCTACCACCCTACGCACGTCACCGGCCCCGACGCCGGCTCCGACGTCTGCCCTGTTTGAAAGTATGCACTCAGACCTGCGTGTCAGGTCTTCGTCAACGGGGCTAGCGACAACGACATCCGCAGCTTGGTCAGCACTCTCAGTGCCGCCGTCAAGAAGCAATCCAAGGCCGACCTCAAAGGCTTTGTCATCTTCATCGACGGAGACGCCGAAACGATCAAGAAGCTCAACCAGGAACTGAAGGCTGACAACGTCGCCCTCTGCACGATGCCCAGCACCGACAAGGGCGTCAAAGGGTACGAGATCAACCTGAAAGCCAAAACGACCGTGCTTCTCTACAAGAAGCGAATCGTGACCGCCAAGTTGGTGGATTATCACGCCGAGACGGACCAAGCCGAGTTCGCCAAGCAACTCGACGCCTTGACCAGATAGCCCATTGAGAGCGCGTCAGCTCTTGTGGCTGGCGCGCTCCTTAAGGTCTGCGGATACGACCGAAGCGCTACCGATTCGGTATCGTCGACAGGTCTTAAATCTTTCGAGGCTCAGAAGCCGTCGGCGCGGACCTCGGTGACGGACGACACGACCTGGTGCGGCTGCTCCGTGCGGGTCACAGTCGATGAGCTGCGAACTCTTCCCGTCTCTCGACACAGCAGCATGGAGCTGCGCACGTCGAACTTTCCTTTGGCCTGCTCCTTTTCCGCGTAGCTGACCAGGGTGGCGTTCTGCTCGGTCAGCGTTTCGAGGCGAAAGTGCATCGCCACGCCCAGCGGGGAGGGGTCGATGGTCCAGATTTCATCCAGGCGCACGGCGGCTTCGGGCAGTAGGGGAGCAGTCCAGTGGCCTTCGAGCAGCACCTGGCCCAGTTCGTCGATCCACATCTCGCCCTGCTGCGGCTCTTCCCCGTCGGCTGATCTGGTCCAGCAGATGCGCTGCCTGTCCCCCTTGCGTTCCGCGACCTCGTAGGTCATGCGCCAGTTTTGCTCGAACCCGCTGGGCGATTCGCCGTGAGGCTGCGTGACCTGGGTCAGCGTGTGGCTTTCGCTCCAGGTCTGTCCCGTCTGGCATCGATATCGCAGTAGCACACTCATAGCGTTCATACCCTGGCGCTTTGGGAAAAGGCGCGCGGACCCTGTCGATTTGGGAGATGAGTATGGAAATCGTCCAAGTGATGGGCTGGATCGCCAGTCCTGACTTTGCAAGAACCGACGCCTATTCGACGCGCTGGCGCTTCGACAAGGTGCTCGAAGCGTACCCCGAGAGCCGCGAGGTGAGCGACGAGGAAGCTGCCTTGCTAGAGGCTATCGAAGACCAGATGGACTTGGACGAGCCGGACCTGGAAGCGATCGCGGCCTGGCCTGAGGAGTTTCCCGAGTTGATGCCGCTGACCCCGGTCGAGCAGGTCGAGGAGACGCTCGAGTCGCTGGTGGAACGGCTGACTCCCGAACAGTTCAGCACGGCTCGCTTACGCCGATTCGAGGAGCTTCTAGCCGAGATCGATGGGGGAGGTTCCGTCGAGGAGGCGCTGGCGGCCCTGGAAGTCCCTATTCGAGGCGCCTGGCAAGACTACTCGACCCGGGAGTTCCCGGCCGATGACGTCTCGGCCGAGTCGGTGGGAGGGCACCGCTATCTCGAGGACGGCTTTCAGCAGTGGTTTACCGCGCTAGAGCTGGCTCGTCGAGGGTGCACGGAGAAGGCCTGGGAAGCGGCTTCGGAAGGGAACCGACTGCTGGTGGCGGTGGCGCTCTGGACCGACTCTCTCCGTACCACGGGCGCTGAAGATCTCGCTATGGGTTGAGCCACGCTGGGACGGTCGCTGGTTTTGTTGCACGATTGTTACAACTTCGCAAATCGGCGTTAAGATTTCTAAACTATTTTAAGGGTAAGAATCGGTTGTCAAAGAGGTTGATTGATGCTCCCTGGAATTCAGCAGAACTCCACTCTCGCTCGCACCCAACAGACGGCAGCTCCGGCTCCGGCCGCTCCTCCCGCCGCTCCGGCGGCCCCCGCTGGTGGAGTCACTCCCGCTGCGGTGGGCGGACAGAGCGGTGCGGGGAGCTTCCCCCACTCGACCTCGATGACCAACGCCCAGGGTGGAGCCGCTCGCGCGGCGCTGGGTGAAGAGCCGGTCGCGGCTTCTTCGGGATCGGGCCCCAACGTCGGTGCGATGTCGGACGGCCTGGCCACCGTAGACTCCATCGCTCGCACAGCTGACAAGGGGCGGGCTGGAATCCGTGCTGCCACCGGTGGGTTGGCCGCTGTGGAGACTGGTGGTGCCATGAGCGCCGGACTTCGCGCAGCCGACGGGGTTATGGGGCCGCTTGGAGTTATTGCTGGCGGAGTCGGCGCCTACAACGGCGTTCGCGACATGGCTGACGGCAAGATTGTCGAGGGCGGACTGGACACCGTGGCGGGTCTTGCCACCGCAGCCGGCGGCGTCGGTTCGACCGGAACCGCCCTGATGGGCGCGGCCGCTCCCGCAGCGCTAGGAGTACTTGCTGCTGGTGGCGCTGGCGTGGCTGCGGCCGCCGACGGTGTGAAGGACGTTTATCAGGGGATTCGCGACGGCAACGTCGAGCAGGGCGTGGTCGGCGGCGTGAAGACCGCCGGCGGCGGCATGATGATGGCCGGTGCGGCTACGGCGAACCCCTTGCTGATCGGCGCGGGCGCCTTGACCTACGGCGGCGCGATGATCTACGAGAACCGCGAAGCGATCGGTAACGCGGCCAGCGCCGTAGGCGGCGCTATCATGGACGGAGCCAGCGCTGTCGGTGGGGCTATCTCCAGTGGCGCCAGCGCCGTCGGCGGAGCTGTTTCGGACGGCGTAGGTGCGGTGGGCGGAGCCATCAGCGGCGCCTGGAACTGGGCCTGGGGCAACTAGACGGCTCGGCCGTCCAACGACGCGACATGCAAAATGCGCCGCTCCAAGGAGCGGCGCATTTCGCATATGAGAAGGATTACGAGGCCTGGGCGACGCGGCGGATGGTGGCAACCAGCTCTTTAGAGGGCGCCTCTTTCAGCAGCAACGCTTTGGCGCCGGCGTGCAGGCAGTTCTGCTCTTCGCCATCGAACGAGGTCAGCACGACGATGCGGGCCAGGGGCGACTCTTTCAAGATCAGGCGAAGGGCGGTCAGTCCGTCCATCTTCGGCATGCGAAGGTCCATGATGGTCACATCGGGTGTGCACTGACGGTGCAGTCGGACGGCCTCTTCGCCGTTGCGGGCCTGGCCCACCACCTGCATGTCGTAGCGCACGAGCAACCCGGCCAGCCCTTCTCGAACCAGCGGATGATCGTCGGCGATGAGGACTCTCAGAGCCCCCGTCCTTTCCATCTCCATCGTACTCCGTTCAACCTGCGTGCGGCCGAAGTTGTCCTTTACCATCGTGTCTCCTCCCCTCCCACCGGCACCGGCCCGCGGGGTAGACTGACTTTCAGTGAGAGTGTTGTTCCTCTCCCAACAGAGCTATCGACCAACAGTTCCGCGCCTATACGGTGGGCGCGCTCTTTCATGCCGGTAATTCCGAACCCCGCCTGATAGGTATTTTTATCAAACCCTCGACCATCGTCAGCCACGTCGAGTTCGACCTGATCTCCTTCGGCGTTGAGTAGAACCTGGACTTTGCTGGCCTGGGCATGGCGAACAGCGTTGGTGATCGCTTCCTGGCCGATGCGATAAATGTCATTTTTGATCAGCATCGGGATGTTCTCGGGTTCGCCCTGGCAATCAAAGCTGACCTTAACCCCATCGGACATGGCACTGGCCAACTGCCGCAGAGCCTGGGACAGCGAGACGCTGTCGAGCAGGGGCGAACGTAACTCTCGAATGGAGCGTCTCGCTTCACTCTGGCTGACCCGCGAGTACTCGCGCGCCCGCCCCAGGTGAAGCGTCGCGTCGGCGATGTCGGGCGGCGTCTCTTCCAGCGCTTCTTCGGCCAGTTCGATATGCAGCTTGATCACCGTGAATCCCTGGGCCAAAGAGTCATGCAGTTCCTGGGCCATACGGTTACGCTCGGCCAACAGGGTCGACTCTTTCTCCTTATGCAGACGCACCCGCTCGGTCTCGCGGCGTTCGGTCATGTCGCGGGCGATGGCCACGAAGCCGGCTAACCCTTCTTCGCCCTGCACAGCCGTCACGATCTGGTTCATCCAGAGCTGACGACCGTCTTTTCCGACCCTCCACCCTTCGCTCTCGCTGCGCCCCGTCTCGCGGACCTGCTGCAGCACCGCCTCCGGGGTCCCGGCCTGGCATTCCTCGGCCGAGTAGAAGATACGAAAGTGGCGACCCAGCACTTCCTGATCGTCGTAGCCGATGGCGCTCAGGCCGCCGCCGTTGCAGGCGCTGATACGGCCTTCGGTATCCAGCGTGAAAAGGGCGTAGTCGTGCAGGTTCTCCAGCACCAGTCGGCTGCGCTCTTCCGACTGACGCAGCTCTTCGTCGGCCAGGTCGCGTTCAACCCTGGCCCAGACCCGAGCGGTGATCTCCAGGACCAGTTCGATTTCGCTCTGCCGCCACTCTCGGGCTTCGCTATCGCAGACAGCGACCTGGAACACCCACTTGCCGGCTTTCAGGATCGGCGCGATGATGAACGACGAGATCCCCAGAGCCTGCAGCCGCTCGGGGTGGGTAACGCTGGGGTGCGTCTCGACGTTGTTGATCACCATCGGCAGGCCGGCGGTCAGGATCGGTCGGAAAGCGCCGTCGGTGTAGTCCGAGAGAACGTGCTGCCCCGAGTGGTCGATGTCTTGCTCGCGCTTGCGCCACAGACGCAGCACGTTCACCAGTTCGGCGGTCTCGTCGACGCTGGCGAACGAGACCAGAGTCGACTTCAGGAACTCTCCGACCTTGGTCCCCAGCACCGCCATCGCCTGATCCAGAGTGGCCGGCCACTCCAGGTCGCGGCTGATCTCGGCCAGCAGGGCCAGGTTGGCCTCGTAGCGACGTCGCTCCGTGATATCGTTGAAGACGACGGCGACCCGATTCTTTTCTCGAGTGCCCATCGGAGACGCGTAGACTTCGTACCAGGCGTCCATCGAGGCGAAATACTCCTGGAAACGCGTGGACTGGCCGGTGCGGAGCGCCTTGTCGTAGGTTTGGAACCAGGCGTCCTCGACGCCCGGAAACAGCGTCCTGGCAAACTTCCCGACCACGTCGGTAGCCACCAACTTCTCGAAGCGACGGTTGGTCTCGATGAACTGCAGATCGCTGGGCTGACCCTGTTCATCATAGATCACCTCCATGATGGCGAACCCCTCGTCGATCGAATTGAACAGGGCGCTGTACTTTTGCTCGGACTCGCGTCGCGCCACTTCGGCCTGGGCCCAGTCGGCCGGCGAGGCGCCCCGTAGGTCACGCATCAGCACGACAAAGCCGTCTTCGGACGGCACCAGCAGGCACTTGAGATAGACTTGCCGTCCGTCCTTATGAAGATGCCAACGGTCGACGGGTAGGTGGTCCCCCAGGCAGAGCCGAGGCATCTCCGCCTCACGGTCCTCCACCCGGAAAAGAACCTCCCACCCTTGTCCCAGCAGCTCCTCCTCCGTCCAGCCAAGGACAGAAGAAGCGTTCCAGGAAGAGATGACCCCCTCGGCCGTGAGTGTCACCTGGCCGTGGTCCCCGCAAGCTTCGGCCAGAAGCCGAAGTCCCTCTGAAGCACTCATTCGCTATCCTTCGCAGGTGGCGCGACGATGCCTGTCCCCTCCCTGCCTCAAACCAGGGCTTCAGGCTGTCTCGCAGAACCTGCCGCCATGATACGCCTAGCCCTTGCCACTGCCCTGGTCCTGTCACTGACCGGAACCGCCCTCTCCGACGAACTGACCGTAGAGCGGCTCTTCGACTCTCCCGCTCTGGAAGGCGAGACGATCAAGGGGCTGAAAATGGCGCCGAACGGCTCGCGCGTGACTTTCTTGCGCGGCAAAGCCAGCGACTACGAGCGACTGGATCTGTGGGAGTACAACATCAAGGACGGCACTACCCGGCTGCTGTTCGACTCGGACCAACTGCATACGGGCGATGAGGGCCTGTCGGAGGAAGAGGAGGCGCGACGCGAGCGTCTTCGCCTCTCCGGTTCCGGCATCATCAGCTATGAGTGGTCCAAAGACGGCAAGAAGCTGGCCTTTCCGCTGGCCGGCGACGTCTACACCTGGGACGTCGGTTCCAAAGCGGGTGCGGTCAAGGTGGTGGATACGCCCCAGTTCGAGACCGACGTACAGTTCAGCCCGCTGGGCAACTACCTGAGCTTCATCCGCGACCAGAATCTGGTGGTGCTGGACCTGCGCACGGGCAAGGAGACGATGCTCAGCAAGGACGGAGGCGGCACGATCAAGTACGGGATGGCCGAGTTCGTGGCCCAGGAAGAGATGAAGCGGATGACCGGCTACTGGTGGTCCGACGACGAGAGCAAGGTCGCGCTCATCCGGGTCGACGAAAGCCCTGTGGCCGAAGCGCCGCGCACCGAGATCTACGCCGAAGAGGTGAAGACGGTGATGCAGCGCTACCCTTTCGCGGGCACGCCTAACGTGGAGGTGCAGCTAGGTATCGTGTCGCTGGAAGACGGCGTGACGAAGTGGGTCGACCTGGGCAAGGACAGTGACATCTACCTCCCTCGCGTGAAATGGACCGCCGATAGCAATCTGCTGAGCTACCAGTGGCAGAGCCGCGACCAGAAGACTCTGGAGTTGCGCACCGTCAGTTGGCCGGACCTGAAGCAAAAGACGCTGTTGCGAGAGACCTCCAAGACCTGGCTGAACCTGCACGAGGACCTGCGTTTTCTCAAAGACAAAAAGCGCTTTCTCTGGGCTTCGGAACGAGACGGTTTCCGTCACCTCTATCTGCACGATATGAACGGCAAGCTGCTGAGCCAGCTTACCCAAGGGCCCTGGATCGTGGATAAGGTCGAGCACTTCGATGAGGCTACCGGCGAGGTCTGGTTCACCGGTCGTCAGGACACCCCGCTGGAGCGACACCTCTACGCGGTGAAGCCGGGCGAGAAGGTGCGCCGGGTCAGTCGGGACGCGGCCCATCACGAGGTCAACTTCAGTGAAGACGGCAGCCACTATGTCGACCTTCTTTCCACCGTGACCTCGCCTCCGGGCGTCAGTCTGCACGGGGTCGATGGAACTCGCCTGACCTGGCTTCTGGAGAACAAGGTGGAGGAGGGGCACCCGCTGGCGCCCTACGTAAAAGACTGGATCCAACCCGAGTTTGGAGAGATCAAGGCCGAGGACGGGACGGCGCTACACTACCGCCTGTACAAACCCGAGGGGTTCGATGATGGCGGCAAGCACCCGGTGATCGTCTATCTCTACGGAGGTCCGGGAGCCCAGCGGGTGACCAACTCGTGGGGCAGCGACACGACTTTTTGCCAGTACATGGCACAGCAGGGCTACGGCGTGTTTACCCTGGACAATCGTGGTTCGACGGCGCGCGGGAAGGCGTTTGAGGACCCTATCTACCACGCGATGGGAGAGGTGGAGGTGCGGGACCAGGTGCAGGGCGTGAAGTTCCTGCGCGGCTTAGACTGGGTGGACCCGGATAGGGTTGGAGTGCACGGCAGCAGCTACGGCGGCTACATGACGCTGATGACGATGTTCAAGGAGCCCGAGTATTTCAAGGCTGGAGCCGCTGGCGCTCCGGTCACCGACTGGGCTCTGTACGACACCCACTACACCGAGCGCTTCCTGGGCGACCCGAAAGCGCCCGGCGAGGTTTACGAGAAGTCGTCCGTCTTCCCGTACGCCAACAGTTTGAAAGGGCCGCTGCTGATCTATCACGGGATGGCCGACGACAACGTGCTGTTCACGCACAGCACCAAGCTATACAAGCATCTGCAGGACAACAACGTCCCTTTCATGGCGATGGACTATCCCGGCAAGAAGCACCGTTTCTCGGGCAAGACGACCTCGATGCATCGGGTGAACACCATCCGCAACTTCTTTGACCTCGCCTTCGGGGTCAGGAGATAGAGCCCCGCCCTTCGGGAAGGAGAGGGAGCTGTCACGGAGCGGGGGCGCCACGATTTGCCCTGGCGGGGCACAAAAATGGAGGCCCCGCTGCAAAGAGCGAGACCTCCATTTTTCGTCCGAGCTATGTCTAGTTCAGACGCACGAGAGTCAGGTTGTTTGCTCCAGCGCCACCGTTCAGTGTCACCGCACCCAGCAGTCCGAAGAGCTGGAGGGTGACCGTGTCACCAGCGTTCAACGTAAGAATGCCGTCGTAGTTGAATCTTTTCTCGCTGGTAGAAGGGCTTATAGTAGAGGCTGCATTGGGAGCGCCGTTGACGGAGAGTCTAGAAGACACAAGTAAGTCGAACGTGAATAGCAGATTGTACGAGACCAGATAAGTGCCGGTCAAAGGTACCGTGAAAGTCGTATTCGTGCCGTCAACCGTGAAACCGTTCAGAGCCTGACTGTCAGGTAGCGGGACGGAAGTCCCACCGAGCACAACCGCGATGACCGCGTTGGATGAGTTGGCTGCGTAGGCATACGTACCAGTCACGCCAGCCCCCGTGGCGCCGGTTGCTCCGGTCACGCCGGTTGCTCCGGTGACGCCGAATGCCCCGGTTGCTCCGGTGACGCCGGTAGCGCCAGTGACGCCGGTAGCGCCAGTGACACCGGTAGCGCCAGTGACGCCTGTAGCGCCAGTAGCACCGATTGCTCCAGTGACGCCAGTTGCACCTGTTACGCCGGTTGCTCCATTAGCTCCGGTTGCCCCGGTGACTCCGTCAGCGCCGGTCGCTCCGTCAGCTCCCGTCGCGCCGGTTGCGCCATCAGCACCGGTTGGCCCGGTGACGCCATCAGCGCCGGTGGGTCCGGTAACGCCATCAGCTCCGGTCGCTCCGGTGGCACCATTAGCACCGGTCGCTCCGTTGGCACCCGAGGGGCCGGTGGCTCCGCTAGGTCCAGCGGGACCAGTCGGTCCAGTGGGCCCCGGGGTGCCGACCAGAGTGTACGTCGGAGCGCTTACGGTCGTAGATTGGCCGTTGGGAACTTCGACGTCGACAATCGTGGCGCCAACAAGGATGGTCTCGTCAGTGAGCAGCTCGACGATCAGGCGCTCCACGGTGACGGGAACGTTGACAAGCGTCGTGGTGCTAGCCTTGGGAAAGGTGATAGGTCCGTAGACGGTGACTCCGTTGGCGTCGATTCCGCGAAACCGCAGGTGAGTGACCTCGGCGGGAACAACGGAGGTCTCTCCGCTGATCGTCTGGGCTTGAACCAGCTGGGCCTGATAGATAATGGTCCCGGTCGGGGTGACCGGCCCGTTGTTGTTGCCTTGGTAGATGAATTCGTCGTCGCTGCTCCCGCATCCAGCAACCACGGCGGTCACCAGAAGCAGAAAGCTCATCGTCCAACGAATCCAAAAGTTGGAACTTTTCATAGATACTCCCTCAGAAGATATGGGAGTATCGGCTTCTTGTTTCATGTATTAAGTCCTACGTTGAATTAAAAAAAAACTATCCTGGTAGAGTCCCGTCGAAACAGTTTGAGCCGCGCGCGCAGGCGTCCCTTCTGGCGTAACAAGGGCAAGATTCAGGTCGCGCTGGGCTCGGGAGGCGTCTCGCCGAGCAGGTCGTCGAGTTGAATGGGGAGAGAACGGACGCGTCGGCCGGTGGCGTGGAAGACCGCGTTGGCTACCGCAGCGGAGAGGCCGACCATGCCGACTTCTCCAATCCCTTTGACTCCGAGCGGATTGACGTCGCTGTCCTCTTCGTGAACGAACAGCACCTCGGCGTCGGGCAGGTCTTTATTGACCGCCACGTGGTACTCCGCCAGGTTGTGGTTGATGAAGCGGCCGTAGTTGTGGTCGAGCACGCTCTCCTCGTGCAGCGCCATGCTGACGCCCCAGGCGACGCAGCCCGCGACCTGACTGCGCGCGGTGCGAGGGTTCAGAATCCGTCCCGCGGCCGTAGCGCTAACCACGCGGCTGACCTTGATGGTCCCCAGATCTTCGTCGACTCTTACCTCGACGAAGCTGGCGGTGTGGGCAAACTTGGCTTTGTCCTCGGTCAACGGGTCGGGAAGAGACGTGCCGGAGGCGTCCAGGCTGTCGAGTTCGGCGGCCGCCAGGATTTGCGACGGCGTGACGCTGCCGTCGAGTTCCCTCGATTTTTTCAATCCGATCAGCTTGAGCACCAGGTTGTAACAGGCGTTATAAACGGCAGTTCCCACCGAAGCGGCGGTCATCGACCCGCCCTCGATCGGAGTCGAAGGCAGAGAACTGTCGCCCAACTCGACCGTGACCCGGCTCGTCGGGATGCCGCAGCAGTCCGCCGCGATCTGGGTCAGGATCGTGTAGGTGCCTGTCCCGATGTCGGAAGTGCCGGTGCTCACCTTGAGCGTCCCGTCCTTCTTCAGCTCCACCTTCGCGGAAGCGGGGGCGAACATCACCTCCCAGATGCCGCAGGCGACGCCCCAGCCGATCAGCTCGTGGCCTTCCTTCCGCGCTCGAGGCTCTAACGGGCGCTCACTCCACCCGAACTTCTCGGCACCCTGGGTCAGGCAGTCGTGTAGTCGCTTGCTGGAGAACGGCTTGTCCGAATTTCCGTCGATGATGGCGTTGTTCTGGAGCCGGAACTCCAGGGGGTCGATTTTGGCGGCGTAGGCCAGTTCGTCCATGGCGCACTCCAGGGCGTGCACGCCGGTGGCTCCGCCTGGCGCCCTCATGTCCAGAGGGGTGTAAGCGTCGATCGGGACCAGCAGGTACGAGAACGCGGCATTGGGACATTTGTAGAGCGTGCCGCTCCAGTTGACCACGGTCTCGGTGAAGTCTTCGAAGCGTGAGGTCTCGGATTTGGCTTCGTGGCTCAGGGAGGTGAGCATCCCCTTGCCATCACAGGCCAGACGGACGTTCTGCCAGGTGACCGGACGGTGGCCGAAGGCGAACGTCTGCTGACGGGTGAGCACGACCCGCACGGGACGCTGCAGCTTCTGCGCAGCCATCACGGCCAGAACCAGGTCAGGCGCCGGGCGCAGGGCGCAGCCGAAGGCTCCACCCACGAAAGGGGAGAGCGCTTTGACCTTGCTCTTGCTCAGCGAGAAGACGCCGGCCAGGAACTTCTGCGTGTTCGAGACGCCCTGGGTTTTGGTCCAGACCGTCAGTTCCCCGTCTTCGAAGCGGGCCAGGGTGGCGTAAAGCTCCATCGGATTGTGGTGCTCGGCGCCGTGGATGTACGTGGCGTCGATCTTGTGAGGGGACGCGTTCCAAGCCTCATCGGGGTTGCCCCGGGTCTCGGGGGGAGGCTGAAAGCCCATCTTGCCGGAGCCGGCCGGGTGAGCTTCAGCTTGGGGAGAGAGAGGATCGGTCAGGAACTCATCTTCCTCGATATCGAAGGTGACCAGTCGGGCCGCGTAGCGGGCCGCCTCGAAGCTTTCGGCCACCACCAGCGCCAGCGGCTGTCCGGTGAACATCACCTTGTCGCCCTGCAGCGGCTTGAACGGGCTGCCGCCGGGCGCGACATCGTCCTGCCAGTCTTTGTCCTTCGTGCTGAGCTGAGGGGCGTTGGTGTGGGTGAGGACGTTGAGGACGCCCTTGACTAAGAGCGCTTCCTCGCTGTGGACCTTGGTAACTCTGCCCCTGGCGACGGGGCTGGGGACGGCCACGCCGTAGAGCATGCCCGGGAGGGTGAACTCGGCGGCGTAGGTGGCCTGGCCGGTGACCTTTTTGGGGGCGTCTACGCGCTCGATGGGGGCGCCGATCCCTGGATGTTCAGCGGTAACAGGGGGTGTCATGGTCTTTTCTCCCTTCGGTGGCCATGCTCAGCGCGCGAACGATCGCTTTGCGCGCGAGCGGAATTTTGAAGTTGTTGTCGTCGAAGCCGCTGGCTTCAGCCAGTACCCTCTCGGCGACCTGGGCGAACAGTTCGGCCGTGGGAGCCTGACCTCTCATCAGGGCTTCCGCCTGTTGGTCGCGCCACGGCTTGTGCGCTACGCCTCCCAGGGTCAGTCGCGCCTCCTGGATCTTGCCGTCCTCGAGTTCCAGAGCTGCCGCTACCGCTACCAGGGCGAAAGCGTAGGACTGGCGGTCACGGATCTTCAGGTAAGCGCTGTGTTTGGCGAAACCGAGGGGAGGCAGTTCTATGGCGGTGATCAGCTCGCCCGGTTTGAGGTTGTTGTCCTTCTCTGGCGTGTCGCCGGGAAGTCGATGGAAGTCGACCAGCTTCAGCTTCCTCTCCCCCCCGGGCCCCTCCAACTGCAAAGTGGCGTCGAGGGCTGCCAGAGCGTTGGCCATATCCGACGGGTAAGTAGCGATGCAGTGCTCGCTGTGTCCCAGGATGGCATGGATCCGGTTGAAGCCTGTTTTGGCAGCGCAGCCAGAGCCAGGCTCGCGCTTGTTGCACGCAGTGTCGGTGTCGTAGAAGTAGTAGCAGCGGGTTCTCTGCATCATGTTGCCGCCGTTGGTCGCCATATTGCGCAGCTGGGGCGAGGCGCCAGCCAGAATAGCCTCGGCGAGTAGAGGGTAGCGCTTCTGCACCAGCGGATGGTAGGCGGTGTCGGCGTTGCTCACGGAAGCGCCCAGGCGGAGGCCTCCACCCGTCATCTCCGAGATCTCGTCCATGCCCAGGTTAGCGATGTCGATCAACACTCGGGGGCGCTCGACGTCTTCTTTCATCAGGTCGATAAGGTTGGTCCCGCCCGCGATGTAGCGCGACTCTTTATGAGACTGGCCCTCGCTGAGGGCGTCCGGGATGGTTTGAGGCGACAGTAGTTCGAACGGTCTCATGTCTGGGAACCTCCCGTGCGAACTTCCTCGACGGCGTCGGTGATGTTGGAGTAGGCGCCGCAGCGGCAGATGTTGCCGCTCATCAGCTCTTTGACGTCGTCGCGGGTCCGGGCTTTACCCTCGTTGAGGAGACCGACGGCGCTGCAAATCTGGCCGGGGGTGCAGTAGCCGCACTGCAGGGCGTCGTGTTTGACGAACGCCTGCTGCATGGGGTGGAGGGTTCCGCCCTCGGCCAGCCCTTCGATGGTCGTGATCGACTTGCCGGCCAGGCGCGCGGCGAGCAGCAGACAAGAGTTCATGCGGACACCGTCGACGAGAACGGTGCAGGCGCCGCACTGGCCCTGATCGCAGCCTTTCTTGGTGCCGGTCAGGTCCAGGTTCTCGCGCAGAAGATCGAGCAGCGTGGTCCAGGGCTGGATCTCGACGCAGACTTCTTTCTCGTTGATCCTGAGCTCCAGGGCTCGGGTGTGCGGCGTGACTGCCGCTGACGGTGGCGTCATGGTGTTCTATCCTCCAGGTGATCGCATTCGTGATCCTGGGGACTTCGCCGTGAGGCGCGAGGAGCTTTGTGACGAACGGAGTCAGTTTCGGGATGCTATCCTAAGAGCCAATGGGATGGGGAGGCGGATGCTTCGGTGGAGTCCCAAACCTACCGGTCGCGCTAGTCGCTGTCCGGATCGAGGCCGAGCGCTCGAAGCTTCTCTGCAAGCCGCTCGGCGCGTGCCTGCTCCAGATCGGCGCGAGATCGCTCCTGATCGGCGCGAAACCGCTCCTGATCGGCGCGAAGCCGCTCTTCTTCTCCCGTCGCTAGCAAAGTGCCGGAAGGGTCAACCCAGCGGAGCCAGGCGGTGGACCAGTTATCAAAAGGTCCCTCCCACAGGACCAGTCCCAAGCCGACCTCGGGGAAGAAGCGATCTACCTTCTCCATATAGCTGGCGCCGGAGAGTTGGAAGACTCGCAGATGGCGCGCGCTGAGATGCTGAGCCGGATCGTAAATGACATAGTAAGGGACTTTGATGCGGGCGTATTGCTCGAGCTTCGTGGTGTCTTCTCCGCCTTTTTTGTTCGAGACGATCTCGATGACGATCTCTGGCGGTTTGCCGTACTTCCAGACGAAGTAGCTGCGGTTCTCTTTGGCCTGGCCGTCCTCGGGAGCCGACACTCCGACGGCGAGAAGAACGTCCGGCACGATGGGCGGATTCTCTGCCACGCGGAAGATTCCGACGTCGGCCGCGCTAAGGAAAGGGCGACCTTGCTCCCAGGAGACGCGAAGCGTTTCCACCAGGATGTCGCTCTGTTTGTCCTGGAACAGGTTGACGGGGCCATCGTCCTCGGTGATGAGATGGGACACATCGGGAGGGGTTGGAGCATCCCAGTCGTCAAGGTTCTCTTGCCCTAACGGATCGGCCACGGGTTTCACTGTAGCACACGGTTCAGCGCTGAGCGAGTTCCGTTGCCACCTCGATGATCTGCTGGCGCAGCCAGCGTTGGGCGGCGTCTTCTTCGGTGCGGCTGTGCCAGACCATCTCGACCCGGCAGGGACGGACCGGGAACGGAACGGGCCAGGTTTCCAGCGGTAGCCCGCGAGCGAGCACCTGGGCGACCTTGGAGGGCAGGGTGAGAAGGAGGTCGGTGCTGACCAGCGTGGATGGCGCCGCAGCGTAGTGGGGCAGACGGAGGGCTACCTTCAGATGGCGCCTGGCCATGGTCTCTTCGAGGGCGCTGTGAGCCGAAGTGACGAGCAGGTGGGAGAGCTCCATATACGTGTCGGCGCCGAGACCGTCCGCCAGGCCGGGATGGCCGGCGCGGGCCAGACAGACCAGACTGTCCTCGAGCAGTTGCTGCTTGCGGAACTCTGTGCGAGCGGTATCTAGCGAGCCAAGCACCAGGTCGGCAACGCCGTCGCGCAGCGTCTCCTCGGCCCGCTGGGCCGGCGCGCTGATCAGCTCCAGAGTGATCCCCGGGGCTTCCTCCCCCAGGATCTTCATGAGGACCGGCACCAGCACCAGGGCGCCGTAGTCGAGGGTGCAGAGGCGGAAGGTCATCCTGGCGGTGAGCGGATCGAAGAGGGGAGAGACCAGGAGGCTTTGCACCTGCGAGAGCGTCTGGGCGAGCGGCCCAACCATCGCCTGAGCTCTTGGCGTCAGGACCAGTTCCCGGCCCGAGGGGACAAGCAGACGGTCAGAGAAAAGCGAGCGAAGCCTGGCCAGCGAGCGGCTGACCGTGGGCTGGCTGGTGCCCAGAGTCTCGGCGGCTCGGGAGACGCTGCGCTCGCTGAGCAGGGCGTGCAGAGATTTGAGAAGGTTCAGATCGAGGCTCTGGATATTCATCTCAGGCATAGATAGGTATGTTTCTTATGGCATTGTTGAGAGGCCTGCTGCGGGGTAATCTTAGGCAGGATTTTCATTCGCATGGAAGGGCGGGAAGGCATGATTGTGGATCGCGAAGAGTACAGAGAAGAGCTGATCTGGGCGTGCCTGACCTCGTTTGCGGCCCACGGCTACGAGGCGTGCAATATGGCCATGCTGGCCCAGGGAGCGGGCGTCTCCGAGCGCACCCTCGAGGACTACTTCTCGGACAAACGCTCGTTGTTCGATGCCGTTTTGGATTCTGCCGCTAACGCTGATCTGGAAGCTCTCGAGCGAGTGGTAGGGCGGGTCGAGGGTCCACGCGCGAAGCTTTTGGAGCTGGGTGAATTTTTGGACCGCAATGAGGGCTACCTGGAATGGCAGCAGAAGCTGTGGCGCGAGGCGGCCCGTCTGGACGGTTCGACTCGAGCCAGGCTAGAGCGTCTGCAAGGGCGCTTTTACGAGATTTTTTCCGGTTTTTTCCAGGGAACTTTTCAGGACCCGGAATTCGAGGCGTCCCTGGTCGGCTTGTTGATGCCGCTGATCGACGGGCTGATCTTGCAAGGAGCTTATCGTCCCGGCTATCCCAATTTCGTCGAAGGGTTGAGTCGGTTTGCCGACCTGGTCGAGCGCTTGCAGACTCCATCCTCGCTCGAGGTCCTCGACGTTGCCTGAGAGCGCTGTCCTGGACCAGATTGAGTTCGATCTCGAAGAGCGGTCTTCGACAGCCGTCGCCCGAGCGGCTCGCAAAGTGATCGATCTGGGCTTGACCGACCTGGCTCCGCAACTGCTCAAGGCGCTCTCACGCTGGCTGAGAGAGCCGGCGAAGAACGACCCGGGATGTCGGGCCAGGACGCTTCTGATGAGCGCTTTACTTCAGCAAGAGCATCGAGACCCGGATATCTACCTGCAAGCCCTGGCGCTGCCCTCTGCTCGGACCGTCAAGACCGGGCGCGCAGCGAAGGCCTCGCCGTCGGGGAACGACGGGACGGGAGAGCTTCGTGGACTGGCCGCCATGGGGCTGGCGGGCAGTCATTACGAGCACGCCGCCGACTTCGCGGTCGACCTGCTGGTCGATCCCGACCCCACGGTAAGAGTTTTTGCCGTCAGGGCGCTGACGATACGACGGGAAAGCGCGGCAATCCGTTTGCTGGCGCTGGGAGAACAGGCTCCGTCCGTGCTGGGAGAGTGCCTGGAGAGTTTGTTGCAGCTCGAGGGCGGCCGGGTCGTGGGGTTCGTGGCGGACTACCTGCACAAGTCTCCCGAGATCGCGGAGATCGCCGCTTTGGCCCTGGGAAGCTCTCGCCGGGCGGAGGCGTTTGCCCCTTTGAGGGCGGAGTGGGGCACCTTGTTCGACCGGCGCACGCTGCTGGTCGCGATGGCCACGCTGCGCTCTCCCGAGGCGGTGGAGTTCCTGGAGCGGTTCGTGAGAACTCAAGCCGAGCGGGAAGACCTGGATACCTTGCGCCCCTTCGGCTTCGGCTAAAGGGGTCTTTGGCCTCGGTTGGGTCTTCCGCCTGAATGGCTGTTCGGCCCTAAATGGCCCGCCAGCTGACCACGCCGAGGGGTATTCCCCCGGCTTGGTTGCGCAGTTGGTCGACGTAGGAGGAGTCGTAACGAAAGTCGACACCCTTGGCGGTGATTCCGATACGCCCCTTGCCCGGCGTCGTGCCGGGCAGGTTGCGCTGTCCTCTGGCCGGTTCGTAGTTGCCTCCGTAGGCGACCATCACTCCACGCAGGTAGAGGTTGCCACGGTCCCGGCCGTTATCGAGGTCGAAGTTGATATCGCCCTGGGCATAGACCACCCCGGTGAATCCCACATCGGCGCCACCCAGGGCGCCTAGCGATGGAAGGGTCTGTTCGAAATACGGAGGAGAGCTGTAGCCACTATCGGGGTCAAACAAGACGTCGGCCGCGACGGCGTCCAGCGCCTGAGCAATCGCGCCGGGGACCGCCTCGATAGTGATATCTTCTTTGGCAAAGAGAGCCACCTTATGATTGGGATTGGCCTCCATGACGCTGCTGCCCTGGACGTGGATCGACCCATGAGAGTTGACCGAACCCTGACCTTCCAGGGTACCCTGAATGCGGATGTCGCCTTGCGATGAGAGGATCGGAGCGGGCGAGTCCCAGGTCGGCTTGACCAGGGAGTTTTTGGGTCGTTTCAGGGCCGAGGTAAGCAGCCCGGTATCGACCAGCACCGCCATCCCGTTGGCCGAGCCTTGAGGAGCCACCGCGATGTTCTTGGTGATTCGCATTTCGAGTTCGAGCGGATTCAAAGAAACGGCCCCGTCGAGCGAGGCGAGACCGTCCTGGCTGGTCGCTGTGTAGGTGGCCGAAGGAGAGCCGGTGAGTCCGACCGCGGGATCGTAGTCGACGGCGTAGTAGTCCAGGCGCCGAGGATGGTCGCGCCACACATAGGTCCCGGCTTTCATGGTCGCGTCGGACGGGGTGGGAAGATCAAGGTCGCCCCAGCCCAGCTTGATAAAAGAAGCGCTGGAGTCTTCCTGGGTGGCCACGGGCGACTCCGAGTCGGCCGAGTTAATGAGGAATCGGCCGTCTTCTTTGTTGACGAAAACCTCGCCGTTGTTCATCTCGAGAGGGTTAGCGTCGCTGCTCGAAAGTCCGATGTCGGCCAGGGTTCTCATGCGGGGAGGCATGTTCGAGTTTTCGCTACCGACTCGAAGTCGGCCCTCGAGGTCGAAACTGATGTCCTGGGCGCCATATACGACAGCGTCGCCGTAGGCCGAGACGTCACGTCTCATATATTGCTCGAGCACTCGACGGGTGACTTTGAACTGGTCGCTTGGCCGGGGCTGATCGGGAGTAATGTCGCGGACGCCTGCCCCAGAGAGGCCCTCGCAGTAGAGGACCGCGGTGTGGCGAGGTACCTCTCCGGCTCGGACGGAGCTCTCCGTGACCGAGAAGTTCGCTCCATCGGCCCGGTAAAGCGGGGCGCTACCGCCTTGCTCGAGCAGGTTGTAGCTGACGTACTTCAGCGGGATCTGCATATCCGGCGCGGGGTCCGGATTGGCGTCGTCGGGCTGCTCGGTCCCGTTCTGAAAATTGAAGCGAAGGCGGAAAAGGCTGGGGACCTGGTCCTGGCTCCAAAGAATGCCCACGACGTTGCCCCGGTCTTCGCGAACCCACAGCTGTCCCGGCATATCGACGGTCACGGCGTTGCCGTCGCCGCGCCATTCGGGGTCGAACTGCATGCGAGTGCGGGCGTACTCTAGACCGGCCTGGGCGGCGGCTTGGGCCGCGCTATCTTCCTCGACCGATGAGGCTGCAAAACGTCCGCCCGGCAAAAGCATCAGCGCGGCCGTGACCATCATAACGACCAGCACGGCCACCAGGAGCGCGGTGATGAAGAAGACCCCTCGACTTTTGCCAGCTCTCAGTTTCATTCTCGATGCCCCCTCAAGAGTTTCTCAGCATGACTCGGAAGCGCCGAACCAGTCGCCCAGGGTGATCCTTGAGTGAAACCTGACCCAGGCGCATGGACTTTCCCGCTTCGCCGACCCGAAAGGCAGAAAGGTCGACTTCGATACTGTTGTCGACGACTCGGCTCTCCAGCCCGAGCAGGCGGTCTGCGACCAACTTATAGTCTATCACGTTTGTCTCGCTAGAGAAGGGTGACAAGCGATAATCGACCGGCGTCGTGATATAGCTATCGATCCCGCTTCCGTTGAGCAAGCTCTCTGGCTCGCCAGGCAGGTCGAGAACTTTGCGGATCAGGAACTTGTGCGGGGCGTAGTAGTCGGCGTTGGGGTCAGGATCGACGGCTGGAGAGAGGCCGTTGGAAACGGTGGCGTAGTCTCCCGGTCGAGCCAGATAGTAAAGCACCTGACGGCGCCAGAGGGGGGCTCCGCCATCGGGCTGTCGAGCGAAGCTGCTATCGGGGTTCTGATCCTCGGGGTCCACGGCGGAAAGGAACCAGATGGCGTCGCCGCCCCCGGGCAAAGCTACACGTTTGCGTTCGAGCGCTTTCGAGCTTGCCATCTCGAGATCGCGCTTCATCCAGTAGTAAGCCTTGGCCAGGCTGCTTTCCGCGTCGTGCCGGGCGTTGGCCTGAGAGAGGGCGGAGAACCCTTTGACCATGACCGCTACGACCAGAGCCATGATGAGGCTAAAGATGGATAAGGTGACCACGGTTTCCATCAGGGTGATGGCCCGCGCTCTACGGGGTGAACTTGGCCTTCTCATTGACCAGCCGCGTGGTGTTGACGCTAAGGTTTCCGTAGCCGACTCGGGCGGTAGGAGCAGCGTCCTCGCTCCACCACCAGACGACGGTGTCGACTTTTTTGACCCGGTTCGAGGCGGCTTCGGCGCCACCGAGCGGAGCGCCGCCGGGCTCGTTGACGGTCGTGTGGGTAATCCGGTAGGTGAAGGTGGTCTGGTTGAGTTGAACCGTTCCCTCGAGCGGCGTCGCGTCGGATTCGAAGAATTCGTGTTTGGTCAGCGCTTCGTCTTCGTCGTGGAAGACCTTGTGCAGGCGGTCGAGAGTGATCTGCTCCGCCACGATGACGCCAGAGGTGGTGTCGCTACTCTTCTGGCCCCCGCGCAGGATGGTCAAGAAAAGTCCGGTCATGAGCAGAAGGAGGGCTGCTAGCATGCCCAGGGCGACCATCGTCTCGGCCAGACTGAAGCCTGCGCGCTTCTTTCTCACTCCCTGTAGAGTTCTGAGTGGGGAAATTGGCGCCTGCCGGGCCCGTGGGAAATTTCAAGATTGTGCGGATCAGACTTTGGGCTGCTCGCCGAAGCTCGGGTCTATCGCGAGGAGTGGAAAGGAGTTCGGGTCCGACCGGGGCAGTGAGGGCCTATGTGGATGGTATTCCTGGTGCTAGGCGCCGTCGTGGTGTTACTGCTGTCGGAGAAGCTTCCGATGGAGGTCGTGGGGTTTTTGTCGCTGTTGGCCCTGACGGCGGTTGGAGCGATCAGCCAGAAGGAGGCGCTCGAGGGGTTCAGCAACGGCATCGTGGTGACTATGGCCGGCCTTTTTGTATTGGGCGGAGCGCTGGTCAAGACGGGGACGGCGCAGAAGGCCGGCGACCTGATGGAGCGGGGGAGCGGGGGCAAGCCCGGGCGCTTACTGCTGCTGGTGATCCTGGTCTCGGCGACCCTGTCGACCGTGCTCAGTTCGACCGGTACGGTCGCCCTCTTGATTCCCGCCGTGGTGCGTGCTTCGATGGCTCTGGGGCGAAGCCCCTCGAAATATCTGATCCCCCTGGCCTTCGGGAGCTTGATTGGAGGCATGCTGACCCTGGTGGGCGGCACTCCGAATTTGATCGCTCAGGAGAGTGTGCTGGCGCTGGGGCGCGACGGGTTCGGCTTTTTTAGCTTTGCCTGGATCGGAGGGCCGATTCTTCTGCTGGCGGTAGTCTATCTGATGCTGGTGGGAGAACGTTGGCTTCCCGACCGGGTCGAGCCGCTGAAGGCGATTTCCGCCCCGTCGATCGACGACTTGCTGAGTGAGTACGGGGTCTCGCAGAACCTTTTCAAAGTCGAACTGCCCCCGGAGAGCGCCTGGCGCCCCGCGACGTTAGAGTCGCTGCGTTTGCGCTCGGACCATCAACTGGACGTGCTGGCGGTTCGCGAGCGGGGCACGGGGCTGCCCAGGGTGCCTGCGGCGGACACGCTTTTGAGTCCGGGCATGGTGGTGTTTGTGCGGTCGTCGGTCGAGGCGCTGGAGCGGTTCCGTGAGCGGTATGCCGGGGTCGCTTTTCGCCCTTTCCCTTACGACCCGGCGAGCGCGCCGTCGCTGGCCGGGCGAGGGCTGGCCGAGCTTTTGCTGGTGCCGCGGTCCCGGTTAGAGGGGAAGTCGCTGGCCGAATCTCGCTTTTTTCGGACCTACGGGGTTCGCGTGCTGCAGATCCGTCGGTCCGGACAGGGGCTGAAGGGGCCGGTGGGAGAGGTTCCGCTACGCTTCGGCGACGCTTTGCTGGTGGAGGGGCCGTTGGCCAAACTGGCCGACCTGCAGCGGGAGCGGTTCGATTTCGTGGTGGTGGGGGCACCCCGAGGGGTGGAGAGTTCCACCGGGTTGGGCCGAGACGGATGGACGGCCCTGCTGATCGCGGCGGTGATGCTGCTGGCGATCACGGCGGGCTGGGCCTCTTCGAGTATGGCGGCGCTGTGCGCGGCGGTAGCGGTGGTGCTGGCGGGCTGTTTGACGGTGGAAGAGGCGTACGACTCTCTGCCCTGGGGCAGCCTGTTCCTGGTGGCCACGATGCTACCGTTGGGGACGGCGCTGTCGAATTCAGGCGGGGTAGACTTTTTGACCCACGGGCTGCTGACGGCAGTGGGAGGCTACGGGCCGCACGCGGTGTTGGCGGGGCTGTATTTGCTCTCGACCGTGCTGGGGCAGGTGATGTCCAACACGGCGACCGCTCTACTGCTCACGCCGCTGGCTCTGGACGCGGCGCGGCTTCTGGGGGTCGCGCCGGAGCCGCTGCTGATGGGGATCGCGTTCGGGGCGGCGATGGCGTTCCTGACCCCGATCGCCTCGCCCGTCAACACGCTGGTGGTCACCCCGGGCGGCTACCGATTTGCGGACTTTTTGAAGATCGGCCTGCCGCTGCACCTGATGGCCAGCGCGGTTTGCCTGCTCGGTATTCCGGTCGCGTTTCCGTTCGAGCTGGGGGGATGGGAGTGGCCAGCGGGCGGGTAGGCTCGTTGGTGGGTGAGCTTGGGCTCACTGTGGAGTGAGCCGGCCCGTGAGGGAGTGAGCTTGAGCTCACTGGGAGATGAGCCGGCTCGTGGGAGGGTGAGCTTGGGCTCACTGGGGATGAGCCGGCTCGTGGGAGGGTGAGCTTGGGCTCGCTGGGGATGAGCCGGCTCGTGGGAGGGTGAGCCGAGCTCGCTGGGAGGGTGAGCCGAGCTCGCTGGGAGGTGAGCCGGCCCGTGGGAGATTCCCTTAACTGCCAGTGTAGCCGAGAGAGAAGGGTCTCAGTTTCTCTGCCAGCATCGAGGTCAGATGCGGGACTTGCAAGTTGTCGACAGCCAGGCTTAGTCGAGGGAGGTCGAGTTTGGTTTCTCTCTCGGAGTCGAATGAGGCGTCATGCCCGGCTCCATCGATTTCGATGTCCACCCAAACGCGGTTTTGCCCGACCATAATTCCGAGCAGCCCGTCGAGCCTATAGATGGAGCCGTTTCGGGCTTGAAGCGTCAGTTGGGGAAAGGCCAGAACGGGATAGCCGTTCAGAGTCATTTCGACGGCCGGGAAGCGAGCATCAGAGAGGATCTCTCGGCTCTTCGGGTCGACCACAGCCCACTTCCGAAATCCTACTCTCGACGGCGAAAGCCAGGCGATTCTCGCTCCTTCGCTCACCAGGGCAAGCCATAGATAGGCTTCGAGTCCAGATTCGCTGTTGGCGTGCCGGAGGAAGTCCAATCTGGCCGCTCCGTCTGGCAGCGAGTCGACCTGGGATAGCAAGCCGGAGACCCGCGAACCGAAGGTCTTGCGAGCTGCCGCTAGCCGGGTTTCTAGGGAGCGGTCAGATACAACGGGAGCAATCGGCAGTCGCTGTAGCCAATCGGACTGGAAGTTGCGCTCGGGTCTATCGTCGAAATCGTCGGGGTTGAGTAGTTCGACCGCGATAAGTGCTTCGCGCTCGCTATCGCTGGGAGGGCGGGTTCCTTGTTCGAAATGCGAGATACGTCGTGGGTCGATACCGGTCAAGAGTGCAAGGCTTTTCTGAGAATGCCCGGCCCGCAAGCGAGCCTCCGTGAGTTTAGACGAAAAGGTTTTGTTCATGGATCTATTGTTGAGCTAGTTTGTGAACGTTTTTCGCGTCCTATGTTGCTGAGCTTTTAGAAGATCTTTGCAAAAAGATGAACAGACTCAGAGACCTTGCGAGTGTTTACGAACTCTTAAGAAACCCGTGTGACGGTTGTCACTGCGAGAGTGGGGGGGGGCGAGGGAGTATCGAAACATGGAAAAAAAATCACACATAACGCATAGGAAGAACGTTGGCCCGTTCATGGACGAGGGCGATCTCGAATGGCAGAAGTTGGTCGCTTACGGTTGGACTCGAGAGGCCCACCAGGCTGCCAAAAGAGACGTCTTGCTACGCGTGGAGCAGCAGATGCTCGAACAGGGGCATTCTGCCGACCACGAGACGCTGCGAAGGATTCGCAACGTCCTGGCCCGCGGTCGGAATTAGCGCGCATGAAAGCGCGGGGATTCCTAAGGCGCCACGTCAGAAACTGCAAGGTGGCGATCGAGCAAGCCATCGCCTTTCCGGTTCACGGCGAGGAGACGAAATGCGAACTTTCCAGGTCTTCAACGCTGGAAGAGGCGGCGGAGCGGTCACGATGGCGTCGTCTCAGAAGAAGGGGAGCGCGTCAAGAAGGTCTGGAGGGAGCAGCCTGAGCCGGCTCGTGGGAGAGTGAGCTTGAGCTCGCTGGGAAGTGAGCCGGCTCGGTGGAGGGTGAGCTTGGGCTCACTGGGAGGTGAGCTGGCTCGTGGGAGAGTGAGCTTGGGCTCACTGGGAGGTGAGCCGGCTCGCGGGAGGGTGAGCTTGAGCTCGCTGGGAAGTGAGCCGTCTCGTCGGGAGGGAGTTTACCCCTCTAGGGCCAGGCGGGAGAACAGCCACAGGCTGGCCAGGGCGGTAATCAGCGTGAACAGCAGTCGAATGGCTCCGGCCAGCGCCCGTTGGCGGGCGCGAGCGGCGATGGTTCTCTCAGGGTAATCGTAGACTTTGATCGGCATGCTATTCGGAGCTCAGCCTCTCCATGCTCTTGTCCCGGCTCGGGGCTTCCGGGTGACTCACTATCTTCGTGGCCTCTCTGGACTGCTGGTGGGTGCCGTACACGGCGACTACGGTCTTCCGGTTCATAAAATTTGCTCACAATCGTCGGGTGTTGGGAGTAGTATGACACTGGCTAGGCCCGGCGATGACATCCAAGCAGCGCGCCATCCCGGTATCCAAAGGGTCACCCCGCGCGAAGACTACAGGAATCGTAAATCCGGACTGGGAATAGGGTTTTATCTTTTAATATTGATGGTCAGGGTGACCAATGAGAGTTTTAGTTCTGGGAGCCTCTGGAATGCTGGGGCACAAGTTGGTGGAGCAGTTGGCTCCCCATCATCAGGTCTTCGGGACCTTCCGAACTGCTCGCTGTCACCCCGATAGAAATCACGGCTTCACCCGGCTCGACGACGTGGTCGCGCAAGACCTGGAGTCGCTGATCGGGGCGTTTGCCAAAGCCCGGCCCGAGGTGGTGGTGAACTGCATCGGCCTGGTCAAGCTGCTGCGCCCCAGTCGCCAGGAGATGATCGAGGTCAACGCCGCCTTCCCTCACCGAGTGCACAGCCTTTGCCAGGCGACGGGGGCCCGAATGATCCAGATGAGCACCGACGCCGTGTTTTCTGGCCGAACCGGCGGCTATTGCGAGAGCACTCCGCCCGACCCGGTCGACGACTACGGTCGCAGTAAGCTACTGGGAGAGATCGAGGAGAACGGACTGACCCTGCGCACAGCCCTGGTGGGCCCCGAGTTGGGGACGCGAAACGGTTTGCTGAGTCGTTTCCAGGCCTTCCGAGGGCGTAGTCTTCACGTTTTTCGCCAAGCGGTCCTCAGCGGGGTGACCACCCTGGAAGCTTCCCGACTGCTGCGACGGATTATTGAACAGCACCCCGACCTGCACGGGGTTTACCATGTGGCTTCCCAGCCGATCTGCAAGTTCGACCTGGCCAACAAGGTCAACGAGGCGGCGGGTCTGGGGATGACCGTGGAAGCTGATGACAACTTTACCCGCAACCGGTCTCTCGATGGCACGCGCTTTCAACAGGCAACCGGCTACACGGCTCCCGGATGGGACACGATGTTGCGAGAGATGCTGGCCGACGAACCGCTGGGCTAGGGCGTGTCATCAATTGGACTTTCGTTGCTACACGAAGAATATTTTCGTCCTCCAGGAGTGAGATTGGCCGCCTAATACCAGGCGTATTTCAGAAGAATGTCGCTTCTGGAGGGCGGAAATAGACGAGTGTAGGGGCGGAAGGCTAATTGATGACACGCCCTATGGACTTCGGCAAAGGCAAGAAAGGCCTCCCGATGGGAGGCCTTGGCGATAGCGGCAACCTGCAAGGAGTCCCCCGATCGAGACCCGGCCTGCACGTTAAGCTTTGGGAAGTAGGGCGCTCACTCTGGCCAGCATATCCGAGAACCGGAACAGCTTGATCAGATAGTCGTGGTCGCTGTCTTGGAGGGGATTGTCTTTGGCTGGAAGGTCGGTCAGCGCCGTAAGGATGAGGATCGGGACATCACTGATCAGACGGATCTGCTGGGCCACAGAGAAACCGTGCAAGCCGGGCAGAGTCAGGTCCAGCAAGACCAGATCAGGTCGAAGCTCGGTGAAACGCTTCACGGCAACGTCGCCCCGATCCACCGATTCTACCAGGAACCCCTCGAAGCGCAGTCGCCGCTGCAAGGACGCTCGCACGGCGAGATCGTCCTCGACCAGCAACAGCTTGAGGCTCGTCAAGGCGCTCCTCCTTCCGAATCGGACGTGAAAGAGGCCCGCGACGCGATGTCGCAGGCCTCTTTCACGAGAACCTTCCTGGGTCTCTCGTTACCATCACGAAGCCCATGTGTTACTGCCTGTAGACATGAGCGGGTTGCCACCCGTCGTGATGCTCGAGATCCCAGCCCTGATGATGATCGAAATAGATGGCGTAGACGGGCTCTCCGGCCAGCCGGTCCCTGTGAGCGACCTCTTCAATGCTCCCCGAAGGGCGGCCATCGACAAAGACCTCCGTGTCCGGTTCCCACTTTCGGATGGTGATCACCTCGTCCTGGGGGCCCACTTTGTATGTGCTCCACTTTTCGTCATGGAAGTCGTGAAGTCTGACCGAGTGGCTCCCGTTCCCCTCGTTGAGGAGCACGACCGACAGCGGACGCCCCCCTTTCGGCTTCCTGATCTGAGCCGAGCCGATCTGACTACCGATCAGACCCATCAGGGCCAGGCTTAGTGTTGCGGTAGCCACCGCTTTCGAAAAACTGAACTTCATCCTTCTCCTCCAAATCCGTGTTCAACGATTCAAAGGTTCGCTGATTTCGGTATGATAGCCATGGAGATCTCGGCTGATCAACGGCTGGAGCGGAAACGGACCGTGAGGCCAGTGCGGGAATGTCCGAATGGTCAGATTTGCACAGAACTTCGGACCACCCGGCCTATTTCGGCCAATCCGAAGGCTATTTCTGACTCTCCGAGGTCGGGAGGCAGAGCGTCAGTCGGGTGCCCTGACCGGGAGCGCTGGTCCAGTCAAAAGTCGCACCGACCATGTCGGCACGCTCTTTCATCGAGATAAGTCCATAGTGGGCGCTCAGCCCCTGTCGGTCTCGCCAGGGGTCCGGGTCGAAGCCCCGGCCGTCATCGGTCAGTTCGAGTTCGAGGGCGTTGCCGCGATGCCGCAGGGTCAGGTTTACCCTGCTGGCGCCGGCGTGTCTGGCCACATTGGTCAGCCCCTCCTGGACGACTCGGTACAGCGCCAGCGAGCGCAGTTCGGAGAGTTGGGGGAAAGGGGCCGGCCAGGAGGCGAGAAGCTCGGCTTCCTCGTTGATAGAGAAGCGGGTCACCAACTCTTTGAGCGCGCTGAGCAGGTCTACTCCTTCGGCCAGGGGGTTGCGCAGCGAGGCGATCAGGTTCGAAGCGTCGTGAACCAGCTGTTCCGCTAGCTCTCTGGGACGGGTCAAGCTTTCGTCTTCGACCTGCTGAAGGGCCAGCATCGTGTGCAAAGCGCTAAGATTCTGCGCCAGATCGTCGTGGATCTCGGCGGACAGCCCGCGTCGCTCGTTCTCGAGAAAATCCATCATTTCGGCGATACGACGATGAGTCGTATCGGCTACCGTCATAAGGTATCGAGCCTGTCCTTCGTCGTTGACGGGAAGGCGAACCAGGCAGCTCTGAGTCCAGACCACTTCACCGCCCGAGCGGTGTAGGCGCACTTCCGCGTCGTGCCTTGGTGAGACGCCCTCGGCAAGGGTGCGGAAGGCGGCTCTCCATTCGTCCCGGTCAGCGGCGTGGGCAAGCTGCCATACGGTTTTCTCGACCACGGAACCGCCGAGGAGGGCGCGCAGGTAGGGGTTCTCCTGGAGGACCCGCCCGTCTTCGGCCAGCAGCGCTGTCCCAACACCTGCATAGTCGAAGTACCCACGGAACCGCTGCTCGCTGTTGATCAGAGCCGTCAAGGTATGGTCCCGTTCGTCCATGATCCGAGAGTTCTCCAGGCCCGCGCCGGCCAGCGCGCATAGATAGTCGGCCAGCCGAGTCTCTTCTTCTCCAAAAAAACCGCCGATCGACTTCTGCCAGGCCACCAGTACGCCCCTGTTGTCCCCCTCGACCCTCAGGGGAGCCATCAAGGTGCTGCGTGCCTCTTGCAGCAGCAGACTTCGGGTCGGTTCGGCGACCTCGGACTCGGTCACGGCTCGCCCCTGCAGCAGGCAGTTCTGGTGCAGCGACTCACTCCAGTCGAAAGGGCGCTCGGCCTGCTCCGGGACGAACTCGACCCGGTCGCAGCGAAGCAGTGTTTGGGCCTCGCGGGCCAGTTTCTCTAACACCTCTCCCTGCAGAGACACCAGGTGCCGCCCCGCCTCTAACACCCGCTCGAATCGGTCCAGGCGGGCTAACGGGTTAGAGGGTTCCGAAGGGACTGGCTGGACCCCGGGGATCCAGGCGCCCAGACGGCGCACCCGGACCTGCCCTTCGTCGGAATCTCCCTCCCAGTCGGCCCACCCGGCCGAAGCCGCCAGGCGACCCCTTTCGTAGAGCGTCCAGGCCGATTCGAAAGCCATCCCCAGTTTTTCGGAAATCTCCCAGCTCTGCTGGAACAGGGAGCGAGCCAGATAGAAACGTCCTGCCGAGGCCGAGGCGATGGCGTGTTCACGCAGGGCGTGAGGCTGAGTCATGACCCAGAACCCCGTGTTACCCCGCCCGCGCCCGGCTGCCCTGGAAGCCTGACGAAGCGCCTTGCGGCGCAGAGCCGTGGCTTCGGGGGGAAGCTGTTCGGCCAGGAGGCGCCACGTCGTCGCTAACCAGGGGATGGCCGAAGCGCCCCAGTTCAGCAGTTCGGGGGTCATCTTCGCGCAAGCTCGCTCGAGATAGGGGAGCGCTTTGTTGGGAGCGTTCTGATGAACGTAGATCAACCCCAGGGCGAAGGTGGAAAGGAACTCCAGGCGCAAGGTCTCATGTCGGGTCCGGGTAGAGTTCAGGAGCAGGCTTTCGAACCTGGCGGCTCGTCCACATTTGGCCAGGATCACCAGGGAGCCGAAAAAGTTGGTCTCTTCAAGAGTTTGACGCTGCCAGATATCCAGCGCCTTTTCGGCCGCCGAGCCGAAATCGCCCAGCGCATGGTCAAGCAACGCAACGTAGGACTGCGCCGTTTCCGAGTTCCAGCGGTCGCCCTGGGATATCGACATGGCCAGGCCTCGCCGAAAGAGGTCGCGCGCCTCGAAGAGATCTCCAGCCACTATCGGTAGCATCCCTGACTGGGAGATCACCTGCCCCAGGTAGCGCTGGTTCTGGCCCGCCGCCGTGCGAGCTCTTTCGAACAGGTGGGTCGAGACCCGAGTGGCGCCCAGCATCAGGATCAGGGTCGCTGCGTTGGCCCAGCTCAGGGCGCCGTCGGCGGGGCTGGAGCGCCGCGTGAGCTCTTCGCACCCTTTGACCAGGGCCCACAGAAGCTTGCCTGTCTGTCCTTGATAAGCCGCCGCCTCGCCGGCCGTGAGGCGGAATCGGATACGCGCCTGGAAGGCGGGGTCAGGCAAGCCTGGCTCCGGGATATCGTCCTTATACAAGCGCCAGGCGAGCCTGGCCGTGGATGCCAGCGTGTCTGCTAGAAAGCCCAGGGAAGAGCCCGGCATCGGGTCCTGGAGAAGCCGCATCCCCTTTTCCGCCAGTTGGTCGACCTGATGTAGCCGGTTCGCCCGCCCGCAGGCCAGACACATTCGTGCCAGGATCAAGACTCTCTCTTGATCGTCAGGGGCAGTCTCCAGCGCCTGCTGATAGGCCAAGAGCGCCTCGTCATAGCAGCCGCTGGTGTCGAAGGCCTGAGCTAACTGGTTGTGAAGCTGGAAGTCCTGCGGCTGGGCCAGCGAGCCGGGTCGGCTGAGGCGGGCCAGAGAGAGCTGCTCGATGGCGGAAGCAAAATCCAGCTGCGCGAACGCCTCTTCCCCTGCCCGCAGGGCGTGAGGAAAAGCCAGGTCAGGCCGCTCGGCCTGGGTCCAGTGGTGGGCCAGGGTGACCGGACGCGCCCTGCCCGACTGCTCGTACCAGAGGGCGGCCTGTTCGTGAAGGTCGCGCCGCCTCTCCGGGCGGAGACCGGCCAGCAGCCCTTCTCGAATTTTGTCGTGGCAGAACGAGCAGCGACCTCCTTCTAGCCGCCACAGCAGTTGCCGGTCGATGGCGCCCTGCTGAAGCGCCTCGGCCCGGGTCTCCGGGAGTCCGGACAGGGCGGCGGCCGCCGACAGGGTGAACTTGCGTCCCAGAACGGCGCCGGCTTGCAAGAGCTGTCGTTCGTCCTCGGAGCACAGTTTCAGGCGCTCCGAGAGCACCGCCCCGGCTCGTAGGCCGGTTTGGAGGGCTCCGCGAGGCTCCCACCTCCAACCCTCAACGGCTTCTTTCAGGACTCCCATCTCCTGGGCCCCCAGCAGAAGCGCCGAGAGCAGGAACGGTTCGCCCTGAGCGCGCTCGGTGATGGTTTCTAACGCCTCTTCCGGCAAAGGTCCCGACATCGACTGCAACAGCTGACACGAACTTTGCCTATCTAGTCTGGGAAGGTGCATCAGAGGGTCCGAGGGGCGAGCCGCCTGGACCTCGCCGTCGCGGAAGGCCACCAGGGTGCGGATGTTTTTCGGCAGGTCCAGCGTCAGAAAGGTTCGGGTCAAACTGTCGGCCCACTGAGCGTCATCAAGACACAGAACCAGGGCACGAGGAAGAAGGGCCAACAGTTGGGCCAGAGCATCGCACAGGGCGAACTCGTTGAGCTCTGCTCCAGGAGCGCCATCAGCTTGACCGAGGCCCAGTTCTGGGAAAGCTTGCCGCAATGACCGCAGCGACGGCTGCAGTTCGGGTTCGGTGGCGGCTTGCTGAATCTGTCCCAAACAGTGGGTGGCCAGGGCGCCGGCCCACTGGTTGAGCGCCCCTTGCGATCCGCCGCGCTCGGCCACGCCGCTGGCCCACAAGACCAGCCTCCCGTGCTGTCGGGCGACTTCGCCCGCAGCGCGCATCAGACGGCTTTTGCCACGCCCCGAGCGAGCCGAGATCCAGTGAGGTCGCGAACTGTGATCGAGAAGGTAGCTCTCCAGGGCCGACAGTTCGACCTGGCGACCGACCAGAGCGGGCGCCGTGAGCGTTGTTCGGCGATCGCCGGTGCCCAGATGGATGAACGACGAAGGGCTGCTCCAAAGGCGTTCCCAGTCTTCGGCGACCGAGCCGACGGTAGCGTAGCGAGAATAGGGGTCGGCTTGCAAAAGTCGCTCGAGGAAAGCGACCAGCGAGCGGGGGCCCTGGAGCAGGGCTGTCAGGGCCGGGGGGAGGTGAAGGCGGCGGCCGAGATCGTCGCCGCTGGGCCAGGTCACGGCCCCGGTCAGCGATTCCAGGATGAGCAGTCCGGAAGAGTACAGCTCGGACGACTCCGAAGGCGGTCGGTGCAGCAGACCCAGCTTTTCCGGCGCCGCGTAAGCCGGAGTGATACCCTGCACCGGCGTCTCGCCGTCTTTGGAGGCGAAGCCGAAGTCGCAAAGACGAACCCCGGTGTCGTGGAGAAGGACGTGCTCGGGCTTGAGGTCGCCGTGGAACACCCCGGATTGGTGCAGAGCGGAAAGCGCGGACCAAAGCGAGGAGCCGAAAGATTGGACCCGCGACAGAGAGAGCGGCCCCTCCAGCATCAGTTCGCTCAGCGGGGTGCCGTCCAGCCAACGGGTGACCAGTCCCGCATGCTGGGCGTGCGACTCGAAAGCCAGTAGCCCGGGAGTGAAGTCCGACTCTATGGCCTGTAGGATGCGCGCTTCGTTGCGCAGCGCCGAGATCGAATCGGGGCCGCTGGCGATTTTCAAGAAACTGTGCTGCCCGCTTTCGACGTGAACGGCGGACCAGGAGTCGTTATGACGTCCGCGCTTGAGCGGACGCTCGAGAAGCCACGTTCTTTCGTCGAGACGAAGCGAATCTCCAGGGGCCAGATCGGGGCGTTGCGACAGAGTCTTCACGATCGCTGCACCTTCGACGGCTTGTGAGAAGATTCATACCGCCCAATGGTGATTTTTTGAAAGTGGAAGCGTTACGCTCAGCGAGGTCTGCTGGTGGGGGATGGAGTCGAGCGTCAACGAGCCGCCGACCATCTCGACGCGGTCTCTCATCCCGAGCAGGCCGAAGTGTTTCTGCACGGCGCGACGTCCCAGCCAGCTGTCGACATCGAACCCCTGGCCGTTATCCCACAGCTTCATCAGGAGAAGATTGGTGTCGAGCTGGAACTCTAGCCCCACCAGATTGGCCTGAGAATGTTTGGCGATGTTGGACAGCCCCTCTTGCAGAACGCGATAGAGGACCAGATTGCCCAGGTCCGAGAGGAGCGGTGGGTGAGAGGGCCACTTCACCACCATTTCACACTCTTCGGAAACCGAGAATTCGGTTACCAGGTCTTTGAGCGCGCTGAGCAGATCGACGCCTTCGGCCAGCGGGTTACGAAGCGAAGCGATCAGGGTGCAAGCGTCGTCGAGCAAGCGTTTGGCCAGCGCTCGGGCTTTGAGCACGGGCGTCTCTTCGCTTTCAAAACCCGAGAGCAGCATGTGCAAGGCCGAGATGTTCTGCGCCAGTTCGTCGTGCACTTCGGCAGCCAGCCCGCGACGCTCGTTTTCGAGAAAGGTCATCATTTCGGCGATGCGGCGGTGGGTGGTGTCGGCCACGGTCATCAGGTAGCGCGACTCGTCGCCGTCGCGAAGCGGAAGCCGAGCCAGACAGGTCTGGGTCCAAGCGACCTCTCCGCCCCCTCGGTGCAGGCGGATTTCGGCGTCGAAACGGTGCTGGTCTCGTTCCAGGGAGGCGAACCCGGCTTTGAGCGTCTCTCGATCCCTGGCGTGACAGTACTCCCACGGGGTCTTCCCCAGCGTGCTTGCCCCGAGCAGAACCGGAAGATAGGGGTTTTCTTCCACGGTTCGCCCCCGCTCATCGAGCAACGCCGTGCCGACACCGGCGTAGTCGAAAAAGCCGCGGAACCGCTGTTCGCTGGTGGCAAGGGCGGCGAAGGTCTGGTCGCGTTCGTCTAAGATACGGGCGTTTTCCAGGGCGGCGCCCGCCAGGGTGCAAAGATAGTCGGCCAGGCGGGTCTCCTCTTCCCCGAAGAACCCTCCCACCGACTTCTGCCAGGCCACCAGCACCCCGACCGTCTCGTCGGCTACCCGGAGTGGAGCCATCAGCGTCGAGCGCGCTTCATGGAGCAGCAGGCTGCGAGACGGCTCTTCGACCTCGGACTCGGTCACCGCGCGCCCCTCTTCCAGGCATCGGCTGTAGAGAGTGCGGCTGACCTCCGGGTCGTCCTGGGGGGTTGCTATCAGGAGCACCTTATTGCAGCGCAGCAGGGTGCGAGCTTCGTCCTGTAGACCCTCCCGGATCTGCTCCTGCCGCTCCAGCAGCACCAGACGGCGCCCGCCCTCTAGAACGCGATCGAATCGGTCGAGCCGGGCCAGATGTTGCTGAGGAGCCTGGGCCGAGAGGTCGAGACCGGGGACCCACGCCCCCAGGCGTCGCAGTCGCAGAAGCCCTTCGCCCGCGTCGGCCTTCCAGTCGCTCCAGCCCGCGACTTCGGCGAAGCGACCTCGCTCGTAGAGGGTCCAGGCGGCCTCCATTTTCATGTCGAGCTTCGTTGCTATCTGGTGGGCTTTTTCGAAGTTGGCCCGAGCCAGGTAGAAGCGTCCGGCGTGGGCCGAGGAGAGCGCGTATTCGCGCAGGGCGTGCGGCTGGCAGACGGGGAAGCGCGAGGTGATCTTCAGGGCGGTCCCCGCGGCGCGGGCGGCCTGGCGCAGCAGCGACTTACGCTGGGCCGACTTTTCGGGGGGCAGTTTCTCGGCCCAGGTGCGACAGGCGCAGGCCAGCCAGGCGGCGGCCCCGACGCTATGAGGCCCGAGCAGGACGCTGTGGGTGGAACGAGCGCGTTCGAGACGGTCGATGGCTTGTGCCCAGTTTTCCTTGCGCAGCGCCATTACGCCCTGGGCCTGATAGCCCAGACTGCTGAACACGGTGTCGCGAAGCTCTTGTTCGTGAAAGTCGACGGCGGCTTCGAAGCCCGAAGCTCGGCCAAGCAGGGCCAGGATCCTACCGCCGGCGATAGAGTTCGAGGAGTCGCCGTGAACTTTGCGAGTCAGCACGATGGTTGCTATCGCTTCGGCCTGCTCTACTTCGCCCAGCATATAGTACGCCATCGCGGCATGGTGCTGACAGACGGCCAGGTTCCAGGCGTCGTTGCACAGGCGGCAGAGCGGCATCGCCTCTTCGAACTGCTGTAGCGCTCCCCGGATGTTCCCTTCCATCAGCATCCCGAGTCCGGCCTGGCCGGTCACGTGGGCTCGCGTCCTGGGTCGGAGACGACCTCCCTCCAACCCTCGGTGCCGGAACTCGGCGGCGAGTTTGTGAAGGCCGAAGACAGCTGCCATTTGGGAGGCGTACATGACCAGCCGACTGCCTTGAGGTCGGGGCTCCTTATCACGAAGGTCGAGCAAGCCGCGGCAAAGGCACCAGAGGAAGAGCTCCATCCGCATGCTGCGGGTTGAAGCCTCGAGCTGGCTCTCGCACAGTTCGACCCGACGAAGTTCTTCGTCACTGGGGGCTGTCCATTGACTACGGAGGTAGCGATAGACCAGCTTCGATAGCATCCCGGCCGAGTGCAGGACGATGCGGTTGCGTGAGCCTGGCTGCGGCGCCCCCATGATCTTGAACGCTTCGCCGCCGACCCGGTTGGCCTCGTGCGCTTCGTTAAGCCTGGCCAGCTGGTCGGCGAAGCCGGCCAGCAGTTCGGCGCGGTCGTTATCGGGATCGTGGTGGGCTTTGAGGGCCTCCTGGTAGGCGTCCCGTACCCCGCGCAGGTCGTCACTCGAGCCCAAGGTCAGGGCCAGCGATTTCAGAAGCCTACGATGCTTCAGCGGCGTCAACTTTTCGACCGTGACCTCGAGAGCCAGGCGGTAAAAGGCGCTGGCTTCCGCGTAGTCCATGCGCAGACGCGCTTCGGCGGCCGTGGCGAGCGCGTACGGCATCGCCTTCTCGACCTCGCCTCCGTGATACCAATGCAGCGCCAGGTCTCGGATCGCTCCCGGCTCGTTCTGCTCGTACCAGAGAGCGGCGCGAGTGTGAACGCTAGCGTCCTGGGCAGCGCCGCGAAGCTCGAGCAGAGCCTCCCGAATCTTGTCGTGGGTGAAGGTCGCCTGCTGCCCGTCCAGCCGAATCAGCCCGCGTTGGACCGCGCCGTCGAGCAGCGTGACCCCGGCTTGCACCGATGCCTCGGCCAGATGAGAAGCCAGAGGTAAGGAGAAAGAACGGCCCAGGACGGCTCCCACCTCTAGGAAGGCGCGCTCTTCGCGCGAGAGGCTTTGCAGACGGCCCGAAAGCAGCCAACCGGCACGGCGGTCGGACGTCAAGGCTGCGTTAGGGGCGGTCCACTGCCAGCCTTCCGCCGTCGGGGTCAGAGATTGGTCTTCCACCGCGCCCCGTAGGAGCGACTGTAATAGGAACGGCTCGCCGCTGGCGGCCTTCAGGATCGAGGCCACGGCCGGTTCGGGGAGCGGCCCCGCCATCGATTCCAGCACCGCCCGACTCTCTCCGTCGGAAAGGGGGAGGAGTTGGTCGATGTCTGGCTCGTCGACCAGCAGGGGATGGTCCGAGGAGAGCTCTTCCGTGCGGAAGGCGGCCAGGGTGCCGGACGGGTCGGCTCGCAGATAGGCCAGGGTGAAAAAATCCGCCCACTGGACGTCGTCGAAGAACAGCAAAAGTCGCTCTCGCTCCCGCAGCAGGGCGACCAGCATGAACAAGCTTTCCAGGACCGTCTCTTGAGGATGGACCTCTGGCCGGGACGGCACCTCAAAAAGAGGTCGGAAGCCGGGGAAAGCCTGGGCCAGGATGTCGCAGCGCTCGCCCATATGGGCTCGGACCAGGGCGACGAGTTCGGGCCGTGCGCTGGCCCAGCCCCCGATCTGTCGGCTCAGGGGGTCCCAGATCGGAAAGGCCGTTCCGCCGTTCGACGCCACCCCTTGACCAAGGAAGACGGTGCAGCCGTCACGCTGGCAGCTTTCGGCCAGGGTGCGCAGTAATCGGCTTTTCCCCATCCCGGAGCGAGCGCCTATCAGGACCAGGCCTGACGATTCGCGCAGCCGGCTTTCCAGGCGTCGGGCGCTGTCGGCGCGACCGACCAGGCTGGGCTCGGCCAGGGTTCCCCGCTGGTCGCGGCGTCCCAGTACCAGCTCGCGCCTGGGATCGAGCAGCAACTCTTCCAGGTCGTGACGGGCGCCAGACGCCGTCGCGTAGCGTTCGGCGGGATCGGCTTTGGTCAGCCGGCGAACCACATCATAGAGGCCCCGGGGCAGACGAACTGAGGGGGCAAAGTCATCGGATTCGATGTCGAAGACGGCTCGACGTTCTACCGAGGCGGGATCGATGGCCCAGCGCAGCAGGAGGCCCAGAGAGAACAGATCGGCCGCCGGTGAAAGCTTGGCCCGGATCAGCCCTAGCTGTTCCGGCGCTGCGAACAGTACGGTCGCGCCGACGGCTGATTCCGAATCGGCCTGCATTCGGTAGGAGAGGCCGAAGTCGCAGACCGCCACGGCTGCCCCGTCGATCAGCACGTGGGCTGGTTTGAGGTCGCCGTGAGAGTAGCCCAGGGCGTGAAGTTCCTCGAGGGCCGAAGCGACAGCGTGCCCCACATGGATCGCCTCGGCTGGGGACAGCGGGCGGCGACGAGCTTTGTCTTCTAGCGTCTCCCCAGGAAGCAGAGCGGTGACCAGAGCCAGCCCGTTCTCGTGCCGACCGAAAGAGACCAGCGGGGCGAAGTAGCGAGAGCGTAGCTCGCTGAGGATCGAGGCTTCCTGCCAGAGCAGGTTTTCCCGGTTCGCGTTGCCGGGGGCCGCCGACGAGAGCTTGGCGACCACGGCCTCGCCCGAATCGACGCAGGTCGCCGACCAGGTTTCGATACCGGCGTTGCTTTCCAACCGATGGCGCAGTTCGAACGCCTTGGAAGGCAGCTGTATGACAGATCCGGAGGTGGGCATGGCGAGAGTGCGTTGGTAACGGGGAGATTTGCCGGAGTTGCTACGACATCCTATGTCGCTGAGCGAGAAGGATGAGTTGTTGATGAGGGCGCCATGAACAAAGGAATGTGGTGAACTTTCTCGTGGGACTGTTCAGGGCTGCAGGCTTTTGCCGAATTTGAGAGCATAAGAGATTGAGACTAGTACATTGGGGTTGTCAGTGAGCAGGGTCAGGGTTTTGCTGGTAGACGACCATCGTATCTTACGCGATGGTCTGCAGGGGTTGTTGGAGCAGGATGACGGAGTGACGGTGGCTGCTACCGCCGCGACGGCTGCCGAGGGGTTGGCCAAAGCGATCGGGGCTGCGGTCCAGGTGGCGTTGATCGACCTGGAGTTGCCGGACCACGACGGGGTCTGGCTGCTCAAGCAGTTGAAGGAAGCCGTGCCGGGGATCGTGGTCGTGGTACTGTCCATGCATTCAGACGAGGCTACGGTGATCCGGGTGTTGGAGGCGGGAGCCGAGGGGTATCTGACCAAAACGGCCGATCCTCGCGAGGTGTTGACCGCTATCAAGACGGTGCACAAGGGCGGCTCTTACGTGCAGAGCGAGGTGGCGCCTTATCTGCTCAGCGCGCTGCGCAAGAAGGGCGCCGCGCCGGTAGAGCTTCCGCGTCTCGACGAACGAGAGCGGGAGATCCTGCGACGCGCCGCCCAGGGTCAGTCGAACCAGAAGATTGCCGACGAGCTCTACGTCTCGGTTTCGACCGTCAAGGCGAACTTGCGGGCGCTCTTCCGCAAACTGGACGCTTCGACCAGGACGGAGGCCGTGCTGGAGGCAATCCGCCGCGGAGAGATCGAGGACCCGTTGGGGACGAAGAGGTAGGGCCTATCAGTCGTGCCTTAGCTTGGCTTGGAACATGGTCACCCCTTGACGAAGACGGAGCCCTTGAGCTTCCTCCCAGATTAGATCACCGACGGATGACCCGATCGATGACGTCGTTCGCTCCTTGAATGAGGGACTTCGACGAGCCACTTCGTATTTCTGGATTGGCTCCTGGCTGATGGTGACCTCTATGATTTCAGTCCCACTTTCGTGGTCGAATTCGAAAGGGGGCTGGCCTGGAGATGGGATCTCCAGTGCGCCCGCCTCGAAGAGGTTAACTTCGTCGAGGATAGGGAAAACCTGAGTTCTCTGCCCAGACGGCGCGACATTCACCAGGTAGACGTAGCCCCGAGTTTCCGGCGCAAGCCGCAATCTAAACTTCTGCCCGCTACGGAACGGACTGTCGCAGTCCATGGTTTTGCCAGTCTCCGTATCGACGATCTGAAGCTGAGACTCGTTGCTCGACGCTTGCCTTCGAGCGGGCTCGGCTTGCGCCGTGCTCATTGCTGTTGCGAGAATTGCAGTCGCGACCATGCGACGAAGAGAGATTTTCATAGAGTTCTTTCTGCCTTGGTGGCCCGGTTGAACCAGGCTCGCCCTGGTCAGGCGAGCCTGGTCGCGTGTGATCTCTTGACTTACTGAGGTCCGACCTGGGCCGTGAACCGGCCCTCCCTGACGACCACCGTATCGTTAGGGAGCACCAGTTCCGCCCTGAGAAAGAACACAGGGTGCGCGAAAAGCTGGGGGTCGGATCCGACGTAGTCGCGAGACACTCGGTAGCCACCAGGCAGGCGAAAATCCCACTCTCGAACGGGTGACCAGGTCTGACGGTCCGCACTGGCCATCACCCGCACGAAGACGTTCGCGGCTGGTGCAGTCGAGAGCGAGTTCACGGTGACGCGAATGTTGGCGTCAGATTCACCACGGTCATAGCGAAGCTGAAGGCCGAAATCTTCCGGCGCGATTTTTGCTGCAGCCTTAGGATCTCGCGCGACGCCTTTAGCTGCAGCCGGAAGGTCAGCGCTGGCGACCTGGAACTCTGCGCTGGGGAAGAGTTCCAGAATGCCTCCGGTGACGCGGGTGGTTTCCATCTGCCCTTTGTTCGACGCCGAGTTTCCTGGAGCCAAAGGAGCCACCCCGACTGGGGCGGACGCCACGGTTGGCGCGGCTCCCTGAGGAGCTGTCTGCGGTGCGGAGTTTGGGTAGGATGCCGGCGAGCTAGGGCTAGAAGGATAGCCGACAGCACCCCCGGCGTTCGAAGGAGACATTACCGCCGTCATCGGTTGGGGAGCCGATGGGTAAGGCTGTACTGTCGGCGCCTGAGGCTGCCCGTAGCCGTTCTGGGAGGGATAGGCCTGAGCGGGCGCAGGGTACGCTGCTACGACCGGGTAGGACGAAGCTGTCTGGGGTTGAGGGTAGCTTTGCTGTCCGGGATACCCCGTCGCAGGCTGTGCATAGGATGCTTGCTGGGAAGTAGGAGCAGGATATCCGGGAGGCGCGTAGGCCACGGGCTGCGCGGGGTACGCCGGTTGGGGCGCTGCAGGGTACGTGGAGGGGGCGTAGGGAGCCGGAGCAGCGGCGGTCGTAGGTGGTGCGGGGTTGGCTGTCGCGAGAACGAACGACGACGGCTGGCCGCCCAGTACCTCCATGTTCGAGGTCTGCTGGCCCGGCAGGCTGGATTGACCTTTCGAAATTCGGTGTTGGCGGTCGGCGTCGATCAGCTCTCCCAGGCGTCGCGACGTGTAGTCGTTGAGAGACTTAAGGGAAATCTCCCCATCGGAAGCTGCTGCCTTCCCCTGGAGCCCCTCGCAGAGAGCCAGGGTGAAGTAGCTGTTGTTCGTACCCGTCAGATAGTTAGTATCCATGTAGGATTCCTCGGACGGGCGGCAACTGTAGAGGATAGCCCGGATACCTGCTCCGTTCTGGGGATTGCCGAGAAATTTCGCGGCCACCTGACTGTTCATTCCGGAGGCGGAGCGATTGCTCATGGCTTTCCCGGCCGCCGCGATCTCTGCGGCCATCTGCTGACTCAAGGGGAACTGGCAGGTGTCCAAGATTACGAGGACCGTTTTGGCCTTGGACTTCTCGGTCCACTTTTTGAGCTGACCAGCGTTGAGGCTGGTTTGTTTCAGGGTGTCGGGTGAGACGCGGGTCTCCGTCATGGCGATCTGGTACTCGCCCTCATACACGACACCGTGGGAGGTAAGATAGACCACAAGGGCGTCGTTAGGACCTGCCTCGTTGAAGAAGCTCTCCAGCGACGCAACGACGCTTGCCTTAGGCACGACATTGGAGCGGGTGGAGAGGATCGTTTTGATGTTCTCGGGAGCGACACCACAGGACCCGCTCAAAGTGGTTTTCATCAGCTCGATGTCGGTTGGAATGCCGGCGAGCGATGGGAAAGTTGGAGACACGAAGTCTTGTGTTCCGATGAGCAGCACTTTAGTTTTCCCTTGCTGGCCCCAAACGGGTCCGGCCAGCGGCAGGACCAGGGAGAGCAAAAGAACCAGAGCACGTAGGCTTCGGCAGACGCGGGGGTTCGAAGGTTTGGTCATTGGGGTCTAACGGTGCACCAACGACGCGGTGAAGGTGAAGTACTCGTCCGGACCAATCGGGTCGGGAAAGGTGATCCCGTCGGGACGGAAGATACCCTTTGCCGCGTTGCTGTGCGAGAAGCCGCCTCGGGGAGGTCCAGACGAGGCTCCAAGGCGCACCGGCGTAGTGTCTGCGAGCCCTGGATTGAAGCGAGCTTGTTCGTAGGCGCTGATAGTATTCGGGCTGATCGCGACTTCAATCATCTCGACACCACTCTCGTTGTCGAATTGAAACGGCGGACGGTCCGGCGATGGAATCTCTACCGTCCCTGCCGGGTAATGGTTGTTCTCGGTCTGCTGAGGGAAGATCTGTGTCCGCTTGCCAGACGGCGACACGTTGATCAGGTAGAGATGGCCGGGCATGCTAGTCTGAAACCTCAATCGGAACGGCTGCCCGTTTCGGAACTGGGTTGTGGGTGGCATCATTCTGCCCGAGTGAGCATCGACGACCTCCATCGCGACACCCTGGGCCTGGCCTGACCTGATAATGCCTTTAGCGCTTCCGGAGGGATTGGCCCATCCCGAGACTGCCCCTCCGGCGATAACACAGGCGACAATCGCCGCCGAGAGATACTTCTTCATACCGTTCCCCACTTTCGCCCCTTAAAAGGGCACACTTGTTTGATGCTGACAGAGTAAGAAAATAGTCGAGCCGTGATAACGGCCGGTGAGTCAGACGATTCTGGCCAGGTGGACAGACTTTGATGGCCTAACGGAGAAGCAGAAGAGCGACCTGACGGTTTCCCAGGGTGTCCCTGGAGGCTGCAACTGAGTAGCTTCGATACGGCGTCCCAGATTTCAGCGCCTTAGCCACCTCGCCTATGATGTCGGATTCTATGACGGTAGAACTCACGCTGGATTTGTACTGCTTTACACTAAGACTGTACGACGGCGTCGCCTCGGCTTTCATTGGTGCCGTGAGCTGTGCCTGAAGGGTCTGGCTTCCGACCGGATCATGGCTGAGTCCGGTCTCTCCCCCCTGCAGAAAAGTGAAGAGGCCAGCACTGAGCTCCTGGTCGACAACGGCCTGCCCAAACGCCGTCTTACCTATGTACTCAGGCTTGTTGACGAGTAGCGATTTCGAGTTGGCAATCTCTGGAGGCTGATAGTCTACGGAAGGTAGATGACGGGCCACGTCATCGAGCCTGGCAGCGAAAGTGGGATGGGTGCCCAGAACGTCCTTCTCCTCGTTTGCCGGAGACTGGCTTTGGAAAAAAAGGATGGCGTTCACCGGGTCGTAGCCCGCTCTGGCGAGCATTCGTAGCGCCTCTCGGTCGGCTTCCTGCTCTTGCTCCTGGCCGTACTGTTTGTGAGCCAGATTCTCCATGCTGGTCCCAAAATCGTCGATGCTCTTTCTTTGTTCTTCGGTCGAGTTTCTTGTAAAGATGGACAGTCCGACCTTCGCGAGCCCAACGAGCAGGCCGCGGCCACTCTGTTTGCTGGAGTGTTTTCTGTTGGCGTGAACGAACTCGTGGGATAGCAAGAAGTGAAGTTGAGCCTCGGGTAGTCCGGTCACGGCGCCTTCGAAAACCAGAATCGAGTTCTGGTTGTCGCTAGGGACGAAGGCGTTGATCGTATCGCCCTTCACAAGACCATATTCCAAACCGTCTCTTTCGGATTCGGCGGATTTACTGACCCGTCCCATAGCGACGCTGAGCTTTTTCTTCAGGTCCTCCTGGTCAGAGCTGACAAGCTTGTCCGCAAAGGCAGCAGATACCAGAAAGCCAGCCATTAGGAGCGTCATTAGTCGGCGACGTTTCACTTTCCGGCCCTCCAAAGTTCGCAACAGGTCTGATTAAAGCCAGAGATTTCGGCTCCAGCCTGGTAAGAGAGCAACGGAAGCAGTGGGCGCGAGACCTCCCACCGAGCACGAGCGGCCTGGAACGCGGCGAAGTGGGCGTCGCTAAGCTGTCCCACGCGGAGCGCTTGCTGCATCTGCTGCGCCGCCTGACTGAGAGCGGCGAGGTCGGACTGTAGGCGTGCGTTGCCTTTGTCCTGGCTGTCGCCAAGGGTCCGCTGGAGCTTGCCCACACTTTCCCCGAGATGATGGAGAGAAAAAGACATTTCCTCACGCCTGGTCTGGAGGTCCGTTGGCACTAGCGGCGCCTGGCGATAGGCGGCCTCTGGCAGCGAGGAGTACTCCAACTTGTTGGCGACGGCTATCTCCTGGAAACACAAGTCGAGCTCGCGCCACGAGTCCAGTAGAGGCTGCGAAGGCTCCGAGCGGAGTACAAGGCTACGTGTCGCGGTGACAAAGCTCAGGACATCGGCCAATTTGAAGCTGTCCTTGTCTTTGGCAAGCCGTCGGAGATAGTAGTCGATCAAGTCGTGGCGGACCGCCAGGGCGGGAGCTTTGAAATACTCCTTGGAACGAGAACGGATCTGCTGGCAGACCCCTTGAGCTTTTTGGATAGAGAATGCTGGCAGCTCGACGGCCAGACTGGAGTGCGCTGACTGCAGCACGAGCAGCAAGCAAACAGTTAGAATCAGGTGATAGGCACGCATCCTTGAATCTTCAAGGGCGAACGATGTGTTACTGTGACCGCAGGGGTGCAGTAGATTGGCCTGGTGGACAATTCGCCTACCATGCCGTGCTAGGGTGATTCGGATCTCGTCCTCGATGGCAGGACGCCAGCGCGCATGGCTTGGACGACAAGATTGGTGCGGTCAGATGAGGAAAATGTTTTAAACAAAGAACGGACGTGGTTTTTCACCGTGCTGCGGCTGACAAATAGGCGTTCCGCAATTTCGGAGTTTCTCAGGCCTTCCGCCAGGTAAATCAGGACCTGGAGCTCTCGAGGCGGGATCTTTGTCAGAGTGGGCTCGTCAACTGTCATGCCTCGGATGTCGGCGAGGACGTGAGCCACAATCTCGGGATGGAGGTAGCACTGGCCCCCTCGCACGAGCTCCATAGCCTGGAGGAGTTCAGCGGTTGTTGCCCGTTTCAGAAGGTATCCGTCCGCGCCCGCAGTTAGGCAGCGGTTGACGGTTTCTCTATCGGCATAGCCTGAGAGGATAAGAAGGGCTGCCTTGGGGACGGCGGCTTTAATACGCTTTATGACGTTGGGCGCCTCGTCGGGATCGGACAATGTTGAGACGATAACGTTGGCATTCGTAAACGCGGGGTCGCGGACCGCCGCCTCAATGTTTTCAGAGCTACCGCACACCCGGCGCTTCTCAGTCTCTAGCAACCTGGTGATCGCTTCGCGAACCAGACCATGTTGATGAATCAAATAGATGCTCATTCTTACTCCTGTTGCGGAGGACTTCTACAGGCTCTCCCGCCGCGCGCTGACCGAGCGAGTTCAAGGTGGTGACCATATGGCCAGAAATCGGTAATCATTCGACGCCGCGCGATGCTCTAACGACAGAGGGTGAAATCGTCGCCTTTGTTACAGGTGCAGAAGCCCCGCGGAGATAGAGGAATATTTACCGGGTGTCGGCGAGAAAGTTTTGGCATAAACTATCCAGGTGGTTCAGGGCTTGCGGCGACACAGTTACGTCCTCGGATTTGCCCTCGCTCCCGTTTTCGAGACCTTATCGTTGACGAACAGAAGAAAGCCTCAGTTGTGCTCCAGCATCGCTTGGCTCCCGAGTGGTGTGACAGGCGGGTCCAAGCAAGCTTGATTTGCTGCTCGGCACACCAGTAAGGCGCCTGCGTAGAGGCGCTGTACAAACGCGACCAAGGCCAAGAGTACACCTATGGGATCGACTCTAACCAGCAGTTCGCCACTCAAGTGAACTGGGGGCCTGAGACTACGGTTCTAGTTGACGGGGACAGAGTTGGTCGTTTGGGCGAATTGGCAAGAATCGAAAGAGGTACCAATGGCCCGGTGTGGGTTCTCAACATTAGTGCCGGGATGGGCTGGCCGCGAGGGGCAAATGGCAGAGGCAGGTAGCAAATGAAAGTTTGACTCTAGCGGGTTTTTCGTGAAGGTCCCGTCATCCATCCAGCAAACTCTAGACGAGAGCGAGTGAGACCTCGTGTGAGAGGTTTATTGGCGGGGGGCGAGATTGTCTCAGATCAAGGTGTTGCTGGTCGATGACCACGAGTTGTTACGTGAGGGGCTGCGCGAGCTGTTAGAGCTTGACGAAGCGCTCACCATCGTTGGCTCCGTCGGCTCTGCCCTGCGCGCCGTGGCGGCGGCGGAAAGCTGCGAGGTCGAAGTGGCGCTGATCGACTACCAGTTGCCCGATCGCGATGGCCTCTGGCTGCTTCAACAGCTCAAGGAGCAGGTTCCAGGAATTTCCGTGCTTATGCTCTCCATGCACTCTGACGAGACGCTGATCCAGCGCGCTCTGCAGGCCGGGGCGGACGGCTACCTCTCCAAGACCAGCAACCCTCAACAGATGATCGCCGCCATCAAGTCGGCCCACCACGGCGCCCCCTGCATCGACAGTCAGCCCGTCGTGAGTAGCCTGTATCGCCAGCGCTCTGCTAGTCGGGGCCCGGAGCGCCTCAGCGATCTTGAACGAGACGTCCTGACGACAGCGCTCGATCAGGCCGGGAGTCGGCTCGGCCTTCTGTTTACCCGTATGCAGGTAGATCCATAGTGTGGCCAGTTCCTGGGCCAGACCGTCGTGCAGTCCGACGGAGAGCATCGTGCGCTCGGTTTCCTGGAACTCGACGAGCTCTTCGATGCGGCTGGACTCCTGCACGGCTCTGACGATGCGGTGCCCGCCTTCCTCTAACGGGATCCGGGCTACCGACAGCTGAACCCAGAGAACGGTCCTTCCCCGCATCAAACGCACGCGGTGCCGGTAGTAAGGGCGCTTCCCGGCGGTGAGTTCGGCAAAAAGAGTGGCTTCTCTCGTCCTGTCCTCGGGCAGGATCAGCTGGTGGAAACCGACCCCCGGAAGGCTTTCGGGCAGTCGGTCGAGCAGTTCGGAGAAAGCGGCGTCGGCCTCCAGGATGAGGTTGTCTTCGTCGACCACCGCCATGGCAAACGCGGTGCTCTCGAAAAGGATCTCCAACTGCTCTTCGTCAGGCAAGAGGAACTGCTGGCCGGAATCGACGGAGAGCACCTGGCGGGGAGAGCAGGGCAGGTAGAGCTCCCGGCCCCCGGTGACGACCTTCCTGAGGCCCGGCCAGAGGAAGTGTGTCCGGCCCTTCTCGCTAGGAGCCATCGCTTCTTTGCGGTGCTCTTCGGCCTCGATGATCTCTTTGCCGGCCAGCCCGACCTCGAACGCCTGCTCCGCCACCAGGCCCAACTGCGAGAACAGGTGGTGGAAGTCGTGGTGGTTGTTGCATTCGACCATCCGGCCTTCGCGATAGCGCGCCGTAGCGGCCCCCGGCCAGCGGATGATTTTGTCGCTGTCTTTCCAGTGTTTGCCCCAGACGATCCAGTTGGCCCAGAGGTGGTCGCCGTTCTCGTGCCACTTCAGCCACTCGAAGGTCATGTCTTTGACCAGCGGCTTCAGGGCGCGGTGGTACTGCAGGAACCCGTGGGGGTCGACCCCGGTCTCGTCGGGCCAGATGCCGGTGGCCACTCCGTCGAACTCACGGAAGATGGCGTCCTCGTTCCCCTGCACCCAGACTTCTTCCATGAAGTCGACGGCAAGTTCGATATTCGGCTTCTTTTCCATGACTGACCCCTGTTCCGATGTGGCGACCCGGGACCTCGTTGCGAACTGGCCCGGCATATCCCGGCGCCTCTTCGATGAGAGCCTCAACAATCCTCATGGTGAATAAAAGAACTCTAGCCGATAAGAAAAAGACCCGGTCGAGTCGCCTCGCCGGGTCTTTTCGGTCGGTGCCCGCTTACTCGGGCTCTGGGATGTGGATGGTTGTCGTGGCCTGTAGTCCCAGGTAGCTCACTGTCAAAGTGGCTTCACCGTAGCCGGTGAAGGTCAGTAAACCGGGGTTCGCATCCGGGATGTTGGTCACCACGAAAACGTTCAGGTCGGACGACGTGTAAGAGCACAGGTCGCTCACGTCTACTTGCTGCTCGTTGTCGTACTGGACCCGAACCTGGAAGTCGTAGGTGTCTCCGGATGAGCCATAGACATCGGTGGTCATTATCAGAGCGACCGGTACTGGTACGGTTACAGCGATGGTGTACTCCGCAGTAACGCCCAGGTAGGTCACCTCGACCCGCCCTGTCTGACCTCCAACCCCGTCCAGGGCCGACACGACGCCGGAGGCATCGACCTCGACCACATTCGGGTCCAGGGAAACGTAGGAGACGGTCGAGGGGTCTAGCTCGACCGAGCCGCCGTTCGAGTAACCTGCAAAGACCTGCAGCTGTCGCTGCCCCAGAGCGGGCATGCTGTCGGCGTTGCTCACCGTCAGGCCCGTCAAGGTCGCCTCGGTCACGGTAAGGTCGGCAGAGACTTCGAGCCCGCTGATCTCGGCGATAATAGTTGTGGTGCCCACTTCGTAGGCGGTCACCAGGCCGGAGTTCACACCTGCCAGATTCGGGTCGGCGACACTCCAATTGGCGACTGCGGTCAGGTCCGACGAGGAGTCGTCTTCATAATGGCCGGTCACCGTGAACTGTTGGGTCAAGCCCTGGGCCAGACTGACAGAGGTCGGGCTAATCGTCAGGCTTTCCAGTTCGGGGCGGACAAGCACCTCGGTAAAGGCGAAGCCGTACCCGGCAACTTCTGCGGTGATGTTCACCTGACCTAAGGCCACTCCAGTGACCAGGCCAGTGCTATCAACGGTGGCGATGGTGGGGTCGGCGGACGAGAAGGTGACTCCGGTGGTGATAGGCGCCTCGGAATTGTCAGAGTACAGGCCGATAGCTTGAACGCTGGCGCTCTGGCCGACCTCGAGCAGGACGGGCATCGGCGCGACTCTCAGGCCCTGCAGGGTCGGAGCTGCGGTCGCTACGGTCAGGGGAGCCGTGATGCTTCTGTTGCTCAGCGAGGCCGAGATGTTCGTGGTTCCAGGGGCAACACCGAATGCGTAGCCGCTGCTGTCCACGGTCGCCACGGATGGGGAACTGCTGGTCCAGTTCACCAGCGAGGTGACATCGGCCTGAGTTCCGTCGGTGTAGCTACCGATTGCGGTAAAGCCTAGCCCCTGCCCGACGGCAAGGGTAGCCACGCTGGGATTTAAGCTCAGACTTGCAAGGGTGGCGTTGGGTGCCGTCACGGTGATCTGCGCCTGCGCTCCAGAGCCGTTGCTGGTGTACGAGATGATAGCCGTGCCGGGGCCTACGGCTGTGACCAGGCCGCTGGCGCTCACCGAGGCGATGGCGGGGCTGGAACTGCTCCAGGCTACTCCGCTGGTCAGCGGTTGCCGGCTCCCGTCAGAGTAGACCCCGATGGCGGTCAGGCTCTGCGTCTGGCCTACGGCCAGGACGGCTTCGGTCTGAGAGATGTCGTAGGACCACAGCGCCGGCGGGGTCACGGTCACGTTGGAAGTGGCCGAGATGCCTTCCTTCGAGGCGGTGACGACCACGGTCCCGGCGGCGATACCGGTCAGCAGTCCTCGCGGACCGATCGAGGCCACGGTGGGGGCGCTGCTGCTCCAACTGACCAGGGCGCTGACGTCGTAGCTGGTGCCGTCGGTCAGGGTTCCGGTCGCCACATACTGGACGGAGTCTCCGGCCAGGAGGGTCTGGGTAGAGGGGGAGAGGGACAGCGATTGGAGGACGATCGGCACTTCGACGAAGGCCGCTTCGGGAACTCTCGCTACCTGGTTCTCGACCACGGTGACTGGGGCGCTGGCGATGCCGATCACCTGGTCGTTCTGAGCCAGGTATTCGACGCGAACGCTGGTGACCGTGACGGGCACATCGTCGAGTTCGATCAGCGGCGCCTTGGCGCGGACTACCGGTCCGTAGACCTGGACGTTCGCCTCGGTGAAACCAGCGAACCTCAGGTTCTCGGCCTCGCCGGGGACGACCTGGGCGCGGATGGCCTTCTCGAGGACGCTCTCGATCACGACCTTACCGGTAGGGACGGGAGGGTTGGAGCCGCCCCCTCCGGGGACGGGCCCGGCGTTGGGAGACCCGGAGATCTCGTTGAAAGAGTTGCTGCCGCCGCAACCGGCGACGAAGAGGATGGCTAAGAGGATCAGGGTTTGGAGATGGGTTTTCATTGTGTTACCTGTTGCTGTCGGTTACGGGGCGAAGGGGTTGCGGGTGATGAAGACGTCGGGAGATTCGTTCGTGTCGCCCGTCACGAGATTGCTGGAGTACGAATAGAAGCTAACAAAACGTCCGTCGCTGGAAATAGAAGGTTCATAGCTGTATTCATTTCCTGGCGTTCCGTTTCCGTTGGATCCACTCACCTTGGACATTAAAGCGACGCCTTGAGATAGGCTGTCGTAAACATATGCTTGGCGACCGCTGGCCCCGGCCACTAGGTTGCTGCTATCAGAACCGAAGCCTACATAACGTCCGTCTGCCGAGATAGAGGGTTGGAAGCTGTAGCTGCCACCCTGCACGCCATTCCCTGGGGAACCGCTGACGCGGGAGACCAAAATCAAGTTCCGAGTCTCTCGATCATAGCGGTACACCTGAGCCCCGTTGAGTCCAGGCATAAGATTGCTGGCGAAGGAACTGAAACCGATATAGCGGCCACTCTCAGAAATAGTGGGGCCTTGACTGTCAAAATCTCCTTGGATGCCGATTCCAGCAGAACCGCTCACTCTCGAAACCAGAGTTACTTCTTGAGTCTGATGATCATATAGGTAGACCTGTGTTCCACTTATGCCGGCGATGAGATTGTTGGAGTAGGAAGTAAAGGTCGTGAATCTGCCGTCGCCGGAAACTGAAGGCTGGAAACTTTGAAGATCGCCTGGCGTTCCTGGTCCGGTCGAGCCATTTGTTCGTGACACTAGAGTCACAGCTTGAGTTTGGCTGTCGTACAGGTAGATTTGGTCGCCACCAACACCTGATACAAGGTTGCTGGAGGATGAGCTAAAGGCCACGTAGCGCCCATTAGCGGAAATGCCGGGCTGGCTGCTGCCACCGTTTCCAGGTACTCCAGAACCGGTAGATCCGTTGGTGCGTGAAACTAGCACGACAGTTTGATTGTCTCGGTCGTAGAGGTAGACTTGCTGACCTCCGACTCCGGAGACAAGATTGGTGGCGTGAGAGACAAAGCTCACGAATCGGCCACTTGATGAGATCGAAGGCTGATAGCTAGCGCTATTTCCCTGCACACCACTAGGTCCGTTGGAACGTGAGATAAGAGTTACTGTCTGGTTTAGGCGGTCGCGCAAGAAGACCTGGCCTCCATTTACTCCTGCAATGAGATTATTGGAGCCGGAGGAGAAACTTACATATCGTCCATCTGTCGAGATCGAAGGTTCCGTGCCGCCAAAGTTTCCAATGGTCCCTCCCGCCGAGATAGAAGCACGAGAGGCGAGTTCTACTAGGCTGGTATTAAGCTCTGGGGCATTAGACCCGATGCGCGTCACGGACAAGGTCCCGCTGCCGAAGTTGGCCGTTCCCGTGCGGGTCAGGGTCAGGAGGTCGCCGGCGTTGGCGCTGATGATGTGTTGGGCGCTGAAGCTGGTGTTGGCGGCGCTGGTCCAGGAGACCAGCGTGGCGGTGTAGGCTCCGCTGTTGGAGTTGTTCAGGGTCACGCTGCTGGTGCCAGCAACGGGGGTTGCTACGTTCCAGGAGACCAGGTAGTCGCCAGCCAGCGGCAGGTAGTACTGACCAGCACCCAGACGGAAGACTCCGCCTGCGGTCTGGGTGACGCTGAAGTCGATGGGGCTGTCGGCCGCGGTCGTGGTTCTGGCGAAGGCGCCGTAGGCTAGAGCGAGGCTGCCGGTCGTGCCGGTAGACCCGGTCGCGCCCGTGGCTCCGTTTGCTCCTGTCTCACCGGTGGCGCCGGTCTCTCCGGTGGCTCCCGTTGCTCCAGGAGCGCCGGGCTCACCTTGAGGTCCAGTCTCGCCTTGCGGTCCGGTTTCGCCCTGCTCGCCCTGGGGGCCAGCGGGTCCGGTCTCTCCTTGAGGACCGGTGGGGCCCTGGGGGCCAGCAGGACCTGTTTCACCTTGAGAGCCGGTGGGACCCTGTGGGCCTGCGGGGCCGGTCTCTCCCTGAGAGCCGGTAGGGCCTTGAGGGCCGGCGGGTCCGGTCTCGCCTTGCGAACCTGTGGGACCTTGAGGGCCTGCGGGTCCGGTCTCGCCTTGCGAACCGGTGGGGCCTTGAGGGCCAGCGGGCCCGGACTCGCCTTGTGAACCTGTGGGACCTTGAGGACCGGCGGGGCCGGTCTCTCCTTGCGAGCCTGTGGGACCTTGAGGCCCTGCGGGACCGGTCTCGCCCTGGGAGCCTGTGGGCCCCTGCGGCCCTGCGGGACCGGTCTCTCCTTGAGAACCCGTGGGGCCTTGAGGCCCTGCGGGACCAGTCTCTCCTTGCGAGCCAGTCGGGCCTTGAGGACCAGCGGGGCCGGTCTCGCCTTGCGAGCCAGTCGGGCCTTGAGGACCTCCGGGGCCCGTCTCACCCTGTGAACCGGTTGGGCCTTGAGGGCCGGTGGCTCCGTTCTGTCCGTCCTCGCCGTCTTCTCCACCAGGACCGGTGGCGCCGGTGGGACCTTGAGCCCCGGTGTCTCCGACGATGGCGATGAAGGCGTAGGTGGGGCTTTCGACGGCGGTCGTCTCTTGAGCGCGAACGGTGATGATCTGGGAGAACGCTCCCAGCACCATCTCATCGTCCGTCAATAGCTCTACCCGAAGCTTGGTGACGGTGACGGGAACTCCGTCAATCGTCACCTCGGCGGCTTTAGCCACCACCTCGGGTCCGAAGACCAACTCTCCCTGCGCGTTCACACCGGTGATACGGAAGTCCGTGACCTCGGCGGGTACGACCTGGCTGCTGACGGTGATGGTCTGCTGAGCCATCACGCGAGCGGCCGGTTGAAGTTCGGTCCGAAGTACGACGGACCCGGTGGGCGCGTTGTTCGGCACCTGGACCGACGGTCCCGTGGGCGTGAGGTTGGTGAAGGTGCCTCCACCACTCGACCCGCCGCAGCCGGGCATGACAAGAGAGAGAATGAGAAGTCCGATAAGGACGTGACGATGCATCAAGAGATCCCCAAAGAAAGAAACGTATGGGGAAAGGTAAACCCCTCCCCGTGAAGGGCAGCTTACACTAGCAGTCAGAGACCGACCGCCCCCGAGAGGTTCAAAGGTTATGACCGATAGGTCAGACTTTTATTGGCCAGTTGGCCAGGGCTGGCTCGACGCGCTCGACGGGATCTGTCGAATTCTATCGCTTCAGGCACGCCGTCAGCGTCGTTCCATTCCCCACTGGGGACTCGAGGTGGAGTTGGCCGCCGATCATTTCTACTCGGTCGCGCATGGCCAGGAGGCCGAAGTGGGATTCGGGGTGGCGGCGGTTGAGCCAGGCGTTGGGGTCGAAGCCCTTGCCGTTGTCCTGTAAGCAGAGTTCCAGGCGGTCCTCGTGCTGTTCGAGCGACATGGTGACCTGGGTGGCGCCGGAGTGTTGGCGGATGTTGGCGAGCCCTTCTTGGACGACGCGGTAGAGGACTAGGGCGACGAGGTCGCTGGTGGGGAGCGGTTCCTGGGGCCAGGCGACCTCGATGTCGATCTCGGTTTCGATGGAGAAGTGGCTGACCAGCCCTTTGAGGGCGCTGACCAGGTCGACGCCTTCGGCGATCGGGTTGCGCAGCGAGCCGATCAAGGACGAGGCCTTCTCGACCAGAAGTTGGGCCAGGTCCTGCGCCTGCAGCAGTTCGGGCTGGGTGCCCTGGGCTTGAGCAAGGGTGAGCTTCAGCGCGGTCAACCCCTGGGCTAGCTCGTCGTGGATTTCAGCGGAGAGGCCGCGCCGCTCTCCTTCCAGGAAGTTGAGCATCTCTTCGATGCGGCGATGGGTGATGTCGGCCACGGTCAGCAGATACCGCGTCTCCTCCTCTTCGCGGACCGGGAGCTTGACCAGGCAGCTCTGGGTCCAGACGACCTCGCCTCCGGCTCGGTGCAGGCGAAGCTCGACGTCGTGACGGGTCCGGCCGGTCTCTGCCAGGCCGGCAAATCCCAGGCGCAGGGCGTCGCGGTCGCCGGCGTGAGCCATCTGCCAGGGCGTTTTTTCCAGACTGGAGCCGGACAGCAGAGTGATCAGGTAGGGGTTCTCTTCGACCACCACACCTCGCTCGTCGAGCAGCGCGGTGCCGACCCCGGAGTGGGCGAAGAAGCCTCGGAACCTCTCTTCGCTGGCCGCTAACGCGCTGAAGGTGCGCGCTCGCTCGCCCAGCAGGCGGGCGTTCTCCAGCCCTGCACCGGCCAGGGTGCAGAGGTAGTCGGCCAGGCGCGTCTCCTCTTCTCCAAAGAAGCCTCCCACCGTCTTCTGCCAGCAGGCCAGTACGGCCACGACGTCATCATCGACCTTGACCGGCGCCATCAGCAACGAGCGAGCGTCTTGCAGAAGCAGGCTGCGCGAGGGGTCCTCGACCACACCTTCGGTCACGGCACAGCCCTCTCGCAGGCAGCGCGCGTGCAGCGTCTCGCTCCAACCTTCGGGGAGCGGCTCTCCCGGAGCCGTCACGCTCACCCGGTCCGAACGAAGCAGCGTTTCCGCCTCTACCCGCAGGGTCTCCAGGACATCGCCCTCTAATGCGACCAGGCGTCGTCCTGACTCCAGAACACCCTGGAAGCGCTCGAGTCGGGCCAGGCTGCCGCGAGAGGGGGCTTCATCTCTGGCCACCCCGGGGATCGCTCCCCCCAGGCGACGGGCGGCCGCCAGCCCTATGGCGGTGTCGCCCAGCCAGTCCTTCCAGCCGGCGGCTTCGGCGAAGCGCCCTCGTTCGTAGAGGGTCCAGGCGGATTGGAACGCCTGGCCCAGGCTGTCGGAGAGGTTGAGGCTTTTGGAGAAGAGGCGTCGTGCGCTCTTCCAGTCGCCGATCAGCGCGGCCTGGATGGCCTCTTCTCGGATCAGGTGGGAGTGAAGATTGGGCCAGTGTTTGGTGACTTTCTTGCCTCGGGCGAGGCCCAGACGCGCCTTCTCCGTAAGGCCGCGAAGCTGCGATGTCGCTTCCGGAGGGAGGTCGGTGGCGGCCAGACGGCAGAAGGTGGCCAGCCACGCTCCGCTGCTGCCTGAGTAAAAGGATGTGATGGCGGTAGAGATCCTGGCCGCCTTTTCCATCTGTTCGATAGCCTCCGGCCAGTCTCTGCGTCTGGCGGCGAAAAAGCCTTGAAGCTGGAACGCCACGACCTGGAAAATCGAGGTCTGGAAGCTGCCCAGATGGGTCTCTGCCCAGGCTTCGAGATCGTCGTACATCCCGGTCTCGCAAAGAAAGGCGGCGCAGACCAGGGGGATACTGGGGTCTGTGGTTTGTTCGGTAAAGACTAGACGTCGTAGTTCTGGACGAGCTTCTTCGAACCGTCCCATCGTCATCAGGGTGTAGGCTCGATGAAGTCCACACACCTGCTCGTTCCAGCGGTCACCATAGGCGATGCAGAGCGGAATCGCATCGGTGAATCGGCTCAGCGCCAGCGGTAGGTCGCCGTCCTGCAACGGAGTCACGCCCGACATCCCCATGACCTGGCCACCAACTTGAGGGTAGATTTCTGCCTGCTGGCGGCCTAGCGCGTTGAGCTTTTCTCGCTGGCCTAACATTCCGAGACCGCCCAGGAACATGGACGCGAAGCCAAAGGCGATAGCACCCTCTGCGGGAGAGTCTAGAGCGTACAGCTTGCGACAGGCCAGGGTGCCCGACCAGAGAAGGCGCGGCGGATCCACCGTACGTACAGACGCTTCGGCAAGGGCAACCAGCAGTTTTCCGATGATCTTGTCCTCCGGGCTGGAGGTCGCCGGCCGTGGCTTCCCTAGCTGGCGGATCAGCATCGCCAACTCTCGAGCTCCGGCAGCAGCCGCCAGGGTTTTGCCCGACGGCACCTTGACCCCCAGCAGCCCCAACCCTTCGGATGAGAGGTCCCGAATCTCGCTGAATTCGCAGTTCTTACTCCGCACGGCCAGGTAATCCGCCAGAAGTTCTGCTCTGGGCATCGCACGCCACTCCAGTTCCAGAGCCCGAGGAAACAGACTGGCCGCCAAACCGTTATCCCCCGCCAGCAGCGCCGTCCTGGCCTGCCCGGCATAGACATCCCTCCTCAGCTCCACAGGATGCTCCGGCCCCAGCGCGCCGTCAGCGATCCTCCACAGCGCCTGAGCCGTGGGATAGTCGAACCGAGCCAGCGACTCGCGCGCGCCATCGACCGCGTGGGCCAGCGCCTTCTCCTCCTGCCCGGCCGCGCTCCAATGCAGGGCGAGGTCCTGAGCCGAAGCCCCGCCCTCGGCCTCCAGGATGGCTGCCGCGCGAGCGTGGATAGACGCCTGCTCTTCCGCGCTCTGCCCCTCTAACAGCGCCTCCCGGATCTTGTCGTGAGTGAAGGTCGCAGCGCGTTCCCCCCTCCACACCAGGTGTCTGGAAAGTGCATGCTCCAGCGAGTCTGGAGGCTCGTCGCTGAGCTGGCAGGCCAGGCTCAGGGAGAACTGTTTGCCCAGCACGGCCCCGGTAGCCAGCAGGTTCCTGGTCGCGGGGGGGACGGCCTGAAGCCGATCGGAAATCAGGTGACTGGCCCGACGGTCGACCTGCAGCGGAGCCGAGTTGGTCCAGGCCCACCCGGCGCCATCCCGCCTCAGCGCTTCCGTCTCTACCGCGCCGCGCAGTAGCGATTGCAGCAGCAGCGGCTCGCCTTCGGCCTTCTGCAGAAGTGGCTTCCAAACTTCCTCGGGCAAAGGGCCGCCCATGGTGGTTAATAAACTGTGGGAAGCCTCGTCTCCCAGAGTCGGTAGCTTCATGACGGGCTTGCCTCTCACGACTCTGGCCAGATCCGCTCCTACCTCTTCTGTGCGGTAGGCCGCGACGGTGCCCGGCCCGGAGACCGTGCGACTTAGCAGGCGAAGGGTGAACGGGTCGGCCCACTGCACATCGTCGTAAAGCAAGATCACGCTGCTGCCGAGCCCTTCGAGCGCTTTGGCCAGCGTTTCCAGGATGGTTTCTTGAGGGGTCCGCGCGACGTTGGCTGCCGAGGGTAGGAAACCCCAGGAAGGGAACGCCTGGCGAAGTCGGCGCTGCTCCACCTCGTTGAGTCCCTCTACCAGGCGAGTTCTAGCCGCCTCGTCCGAGCCAAGCCACCGCCCTAGCTGATGGCCCAGCTCCTGCCAGAGGGGTAGGCGTGCCCCTGCTCTTGGCGCTACGGCCCTGACCCAGAGAACGGTTCGCCCCTGCAGCCGCTGCTGGTCGGCGAGCACGCTGAGCAGATGGGTTTTGCCCCGACCCGAGGGGGCGGCCAGCCAGACGGTGTCCGAGCTCTCCTGCAGGCGTTGCTCCAGGGTCTGCAGCTCGTCCTGACGTCCGACCAGGGTCGGCTCGACCAGGCTGGCTCTGAGGTCGGCAGTGCCTAGAGGGAGGGGCGTTTCGGCGCTGCCTTGCTGGACGGATTGGACGATCTTTTGCAGGTCCAGACGGGCGGCGTGCGCGGACTGGTATCGCTTCTCCGGGTCGGGGTGGGAGAGGTGCGCCAGGAACTGGGTGACCTGCAGCGGCAGGCCCAGGATCAGGGTGGGAGGGGTCAGCTTGTCGCGCAGCGGGTCGGCTGGCGCCTGGTCGGGGCCAAGGAGTTGTCGCAGGACCGCTCCTACCGAGTAGAGGTCGCTGGGCGGGCCGACCGGGTGGTTCAGCAGCCCCAGGGTCTCTGGGGCGGCGTAGGCGACGGTAGCACCGGCGGGGCCCTCGGCCTCCTCTGCCCTCAGGCGGCGGGCCAGTCCGAAGTCGCAGAGCGCGACCTTATGGCCGTTCCAGAGCAGATGCTCTGGTTTGAGGTCGCCGTGCAGAATATCCCTGCCGTGCAGCTCTTCGAGCGCTTCGAGACAGCCAACGCCCACCTGTAGGGCGTCGGTCAGGGTGAGGGTTTTGTCCGAGACCGGCACACCCTCGAGCAGGGCGCTGACAATGACGGTGGCGTCGTCGCTCTGCTCGAAGGCGAGCAGTTGGGCGAAGAGAGGGGAACGGAGTTCGGCCAGCACTCTGGCTTCGTGTCGGAGCAGGATAAGAACGCTGCTGCTGCACGAGTGAGCGACCTTTTTGACCAGCACGGGGCGGTTGCGGGCTTCCCCCTCCCATACCTCGACTCCCTTATGCTCTTGCAGGCGTCGGACCAGCTGAACCTGGAGGTCGCCGACTTCGAGGTGGCTCATTCCGTGGGCTCCTGAAGGGGAAGGAGCAGGCTCAGGCGGGTGCCTTGGCCCGGTTCGCTGCCCAGTTGGAGTTCGACGCCGGCCATCTCGCAGCGTTCCTTCATCGAGGCCAGTCCGAAGTGGCGACTGATGCTCTGGCGGTTGCTCCATTGGGCGGGCTGGAACCCTTCGCCGTTGTCGACGAGTTCGACCAGCAGAGCGCTCCCCACGGTCTGCCAGCTAAGCTGGACAACCGTTGCCTGAGCATGTTTGCGGATGTTGGCGAGGCCTTCTTGAAGGACACGGTAGAGTACCAGGGCGCGCAGGTCAGAGAGGTTGGGCGGCGACGGGGGCCACTGCACCTGCACCTGCAGTCCGGTCTCGGCCTGGAACCGAACGAGAAGCGCTTCGACGGCGGCCACGGCATCGACCCCTTCGGCCAGCGGGCTGCGCAGGGAGGCGATAAGAGCGCCGGTGTCCGCCACCAGTTGGGTCGCCAGTTCTCGAGGGCGGTGAAGTTTCTCGCTCTGGCTCTGATTCAACAGGACCAGAAGCGCTTGCAGGTTCTGGCCCAGTTCGTCGTGCACGGTGGAGGCCAGCCCTCGACGCTCGTTTTCCAGGAACCCCATCATGGCGGCAACGCGACGGTGGGTGGTGTCGGCTACGGTCAGGAGATAGCGCGTGGGGTCGCCCTGCTGCGTGGGCATCCTGACCAGGCAGAGCTGGGCCCAGGCTAGTTCGCCGCCAGCGCGATGCAAGCGCATCTCGGCGTCGAGTCTGGAGACGGCCCCAGAATCGAGGGCGGCTAGACCTTCTTTCAGTGTTTCGCGGTCCGTCGCGTGGCAATAGGCCGCGAGCGGTTTCCCCAGCGCGCTCTCGCCGAGCAAGCTTGCGAGATGGGGGTTTTCCTGAAGCACGTCGCCCTGAGAGTCCAGCAGCGCGGTCCCCACACCGGCGTATTCGAAGAAGCCGCGAAAGCGCTGTTCGCTGGTACGAAGCGCGCCAAAGGTCTGGTCGCGCTGGCGCAGGATACGGGCGTTCTCTAGCCCGGCCTCGGCCAGCGCGCAGAGGTAGTCGGCCAGGCGGACTTCTTCTTCGCCGAAGTAGCCGCCGACGGTTTTCTGCCAGGCGGCCAGTACGCCCACCAGGCGCGCCTCGAGCCAGACCGGAGCCATGAGGCTGGAGCGGGCTTCCTGCAGGAGCAGACTATGGCTGGGCTCTTCGAATTCGGCTTCGGTGACGGCGCGTTTTTCCCGCAGGCAGCGCTGGTGCAAGGCCCGGCTCCAGCCTTCCGGTGGCTCTTCGCCGGCTGCCACGAAGACCAGGCGTTCGCAGCGCAGCAGCGCTTTGGCTTCGGCCTGCAGCGTCTCGAGCAGGTGGGCTTCGTTTTCGAGCGCGACCAGGCGTCGCCCTGACTCGAGCACTCTTTCGAAGCGGTCCAGCTTGGAAAGATGGCGCTCTGGTTCGGGGCCAGCAGCGGGCACCCCGGGAAGCCAACCTCCGAGGAGGCGGGCGACGGCCAGGCCGGTGTCGCGGTCGGCTTCCCAGTCGTCCCAGCCGGCGGTGGCGGCGAAGCGGCCGCGCTCGTAGAGCGTCCAGGCGGATTCGAAGCGCATCTCGAGCCTTTCGGAAAGGTCGAAGGCCTTCTGGAAAAGGGAGCGGGAGAGGTGCCATCGTCCGGCGTGGGCTGATGAGATGGCCGCTTCTCTCAGGGCGTGCGGTTGATTGACGAGCCACGATTTGGCCTGTTTCTGGGCCAGGCGGCTGGCTCTGGCTGCGTTCTTGAGCAGGCGCTCTCGGGTGGAGTGGCCTTCAGCAGGGAGGGCCTCGGCCAGGCAACGCCAGGAGGTGGCAAGCCAGGCGGAGGCGGCGGCGCCAAAGAAGAACACTTCGGGGCTGTGCGCCTGGACGGCGCGCTGGAAGTGTTCGACGGCTTTGCTGTGGCGGCCGTCGCGAAGTTCGAGCAGTCCGAGTGTTTGTTCGGCCAGGTTTTCCAGTCGGGAGATGCCTCGGAACTCTGGCATCTTTCCCTCGAGATAGGCTCTGGGCGGTTCGCCTCCGGCCAGGGCTATGGCGCGGGCGGCGGTGCAGAAGTTGGTGTCTTCCACGGCTTTGTGTTCGAAGATGCTCGAGGCGTCATGTTGAGTTTCGGTGAACTGGCCGCGGAACTGGTTGATCTGGCAGCGCATCCCTTTCGCGGTGTAGATGTTCCAGACATCGCCCTGAGCGCGGCAGATCTCGATGGCGCGGTCCAGCGTGGCGAGGGCCTTGTCGAGATGTCCGTCGGCGATGGCCACGAAGCTGCTCTGAGCGATCACTTCACCGAGATACTCTGGCGCGCCCTGGGCCACCTCGACAGCCCTTCGGAACAGCTTTTCGGCCAGGCGCGGTTTGCCCAGCATGACGCTGAACAGGCCGCCGTGGGCGATGCTGATCGAGGTTTCCGGAGGCGGAGGGGACAGCGTCGTCTCGTGGCAGGCTCGGGCGACGCTCCACAGGGTCAGGGGAACGTTGCCCAGGATGGACGAGGCTTCGGTCGCGCTGCGCAGGATGCGCGCTTTGGCCTCGGCGTCGGGGTGGGGCGGTCTGGCCGGGGCAGAGTTCTGATCGAGGGAGCGCAGAAAGGCTGTCCATAGTCGGGTCGCTTCCAGCAGTCGGGCTGGAGTGGTCTTGGGAGCCTGGCACCCGAGCAGTTTTAGCCCTTCCTCGATCAGGGGGACCGAGCGGTTCAGCTGGGTGTCGCGGGACAGGGCGCGGCAAAGATCGCTGATCAAGGTCAGGCGGCGGCTGCGGGACGTCTCCAGGCTCAGCGCCTCCTCGAGCCGCAGGACGGCCTGGGAATAGAGGCTCTGGCGGCTTAGCGCCAGGCCGAGATCGGTCGAGACTCGAGCTCGCTGTTCGCTGCTGTTTTGGGTGTCGAGGTGGTCGTAGGCTAGCTGGAGCAGACTGGTGGCCGAACTAAAATCTAGCTGACGCGCGGCGTTCGAGGCGCCGGCGAGGGCGTGCTCGAGGGTCTGCTGGCGATGGCCGGCTTCGCTATAGTGGCGGGCCAGGCGTCGGTGGTCGGGTGGGTGGTGATGGGAAAGCTGCAGGGCTGCGCGGCGGTGCAGTTCCTGGCGGTCGGGTGTGGTTTCCAGCACGGCTTCGTGGATTTTGTCGTGGGCGAATTCGGCGCTGCCGCTGCCGGGGCGCTGCCACAGGATGTGCCGGGCCAGGGCAGGACGTAGCTGCTCTTCGAGCTGAGCGGGGGAAACAGCCTGCAGTTCGGCGACCTCGCCAAGGCTGAACTGGCGTCCGAGGATCGCCGCGCTGCGCAGGTTGGCGACGGTCCTTTCGGGCAGCTGCTGCAGGCGGGCGGCCAGGCTTAGCCCTTCGCGCAGGGCGGTTTGCAGGGTGTCGCCAGGGGTCCATCGCCAGCCGCCGGGGTGAGGTGCCAGTACGCCTTGCTCGTAGGCGCCGTGGACCAGCGATTGCAGCAGGAACGGTTCGCCGCTCGAGCGCTCTAGAAGCGCCTTGACGGCGTGGTCTTCGAGCGGTCCGGTCATGGAGCGGATAAGGCGCGCCGAGTCGTCATCGGACAGGGGGGCGAGCTCGATACAGGGGCCGTCGACTCCGTGGAGAGGGAAGTCGGCCGGAACTTCGTCGCTACGGAAGGCGGCCAGGGCTGCGACGTTGTCGGGAAGGGGGTGAGTCAGCCAGTTCAGCACCATTTCGTCGGCCCACTGCAGGTCGTCGAAGATCAGGAGAAGGGGCGTCTGCTGACCGAGCGCTTCCAGCAGGTCGGAGACGGCGTGGAGCAGCCCCGCCATAAGCGGCTGCCGCTGGCCCGGGTGGGGATAGAGGTTGGAGAGGGCCGCAGGGAAGGCGGTAGCGAGGACTTCGGCCCTCTCGCCCAGTCTGTTGGCCAGGGCGCTCCATCCGGCGGGATCGCTGGGTAGCAGCGGCTGCAGGGAGTGAACCAGCTTGTGCCACAGCGACTCGCCTGAAAGGCTCTTGCCCGCCGCGCCGCGAGCATGAAGGGTTTGACGCCCCAGCGCCTGGGCCAGGATTTCGGCCTCTTGAAGGAGTCGGGTTTTGCCACGACCCGAGCACGCCTTGAGCTGAAGCGCCCACCTGGGGCGACTGCCCAGGTAGGCTTCGAGTTGCTGAAGTTCGCCCTCTCTGCCGACCAGGGCGGGCGCGACCGGTCCGGGTCGTTGGTCCCTGAGTCCGGGGCAGAACGGCAGGTGGGGGAACTTCTGTAGCTGTTCGAGGTCGTGGAGAAGTCCCGCAGCCGTGGCGTAGCGCTGCTCGGGGTCGGGCTGCAGGAGCCTTTCGAGGATCTGGGCGAGGGGTCGGGCGAGCCTGGACCATTCGGGGCGCCGAGGGGCCACCAGTCGCTGGGAAAGGTCGCTGACGTCGCTGTGGTACGGCGTGCCGGTGGCGGCTTCGTGCAGGATCAGGCCCAGCGCGTAAAGGTCGGCGGTCGTCGTGACGGGCGAGCGCAGCAGGCCGAGCTGTTCGGGGGCTGCATAGCGAGGCGTGGCGCCCAGGATGTCGGCAGGGTTGCTGGCGCGGGAGAATCCGAAGTCGCACAGCGAGACGTTCGTGGCGTCGAGTAGGATGTGCTCGGGTTTCAGGTCGAGGTGGCTGATGCTTGCGGCGTGCAAGAGCTGCAGGGTTTTGGTGAGGGGGACGGCTAGCTCTAGCGGATCTTTTAGGGGGCCTTGCTCTAGCTGTTCCTTTAGCGAGATGCCTGGAAGGTGGGAGAGGACCAGATGGGGAGAGGAGCAGGCCAGGGCGTTATGAAGGACGGTAGGAAACTGGGGAGAGTCCAGCCTGGAGAGAAGCTCGGCTTCGGCCTGCAGCGGCTTGAGCGTCTCGGGCGACGAGGCGATCTTGATGATGGCCGGCTGCCCGCTATCGCTGCGGGCTCGCCACACCTGACAGCTGCGCCCCGCTATCTGCTGCTCGAGGGTCCACCCTGTTTCCAGTCTTTCCGACACCGCCCACCCCGCCGTTGAAGTCGAGGACGGTATTCTGGGCTACGGTCCTTGAACCTTCGAAGAATTCGGCTCGCTGGAGAGTGAGCTTAGGCTCACCGGGGGATGAGCCGGCTCGCTGGGGAGTGAGCTTAGGCTCACCGGGAGATGAGCCGCCTGCGCTGGGGCCAGGACGAGGCGGTAGGCGAGGTAGAGCCCGCCCAGGGAGAGGGCGAGCGTTATCAGCACCTGCAAGGCTCGAGCCAGGGCGCGGCGGCGGCGGATAGCGGCGATGCCTTTTTCGTTGGTGTCGTAGACTTTGATCGGCATGACAGGTTCCTCGCCAGGCCTCCGCGGCCCCGAGGGGGGGGCGCCGGGGGGGCGGCAAAAA
>JAEXNA010000162.1 GCA_023447635.1 Vulcanimicrobiota bacterium
CGTGAATCTCGTTATCAGTCAGGAAAAAATCGGGTTTGCGTGCCACGGTATTACCTCCGCGTAGCACGTTCAACACGCAATCGAAAAGTCATGCCAATACCATGTCAAATCAACGCACGGAAGTTTAGCAACAGAAAGGGTCGCTTGTCCCGGTCCCGCGCAGGTGACCCTTTCTGTTAGTCGGCCCTCCTGTTAGGCTCAGGTTATGAGAAACTTCAGAGCCTTCATCTTCGCTCTTGCTCTCTCTGGTCCGGCCTTTGCTGATGATCAGGCCCTGGCGATGACCAGTCCATTGCGTAACTAGACGCCTTCGGCGGCGCGATTCCGGCATTGCTCGGAATTACACTAGCTCGCCTGACGCATCTGCCTCCGCTGCGTTAGTCGCGCCGCTCGATCCACTCTTGTCCGAGCCTGAGCAGTCGGTCCTCGCTGACGGCGGTCCAACGATGTGGCTCCCCAGGAAGCATCATCCCCACAGGCTTGAACGGACCGAACGACCCGTCATAGGTCTCATCGACGCTGAAAGCGGTCTGACCCAAGGTGGGAATCCAGAGCACCAGGGGGCCTTCGGGCAGTGCTCCCGCCACAGCGAGGTCGACCACTCGCGGGAAGCTTCCGTTGGCCCAGAGCAGCCCCACGATGTCTTCAAAGGCCAGCAGCTTCCCACTCCACCCAGCCATCATCAAGCCGTGGTTGGCAGGACCATTCCACGGACGAGCCATTTGCGCAGAGCCCTGGCGCAGCGTTTCGACGACGGCGAGGGCGCCCAACTCGTGAAGCAAGGGCAGAGACAGTGCACGCATCTCTACCCCGCTGCCGGCGCCAGCAGCGACTCGCGCAGGCGCAGCGCGTCCTGGCTGGGAGGGGTGCCGAACAGGCGGCGGTACTCGCGGCTGAACTGCGAGGCGCTCTCGTAGCCGACTTCGAGCGCGACCTGGCTGACCTCGCTGGGACGGGAGAGCAGCAGGCGACGGGCCTCGTGCAGTCGGATACCTTTGATGAACTGCAGAGGGCTCAGCCCGGTGACGGCGCGGAAGTGACGGTGGAAGGAGGTCGGACTCATCGCCGACGCCTCGGCCAGGTCCTCCACCCGGAACGGCCGAGCGTAGTCGCTGCGGATAAGGCGAATCGCTCTCTGAACCTGGGCCACCGGCCCCTCGGGCAGGGCCATTTGCGCGACCATCGCCCCGCGCGGTCCTAAGAGCAGTCGATACAGAATCTCGTTTTCGATCATCGGTCCCAGCACGGGAATATGCTCCGGCTCATCCAGCAGACGGACCAGGCGAAGCAGCGGGTCGCGCAGGTCCGCCTCCAACTTCTCCGTGGCCAGCCCCCTCAGGGGCGCCACCTCTCTGGGACGGCTCGGCATCTCCAACAGCAGGGCGGCCACCTTGTCCAGGTCCAGACGCAGGGTCATGCCGTGGCACGGACCCTCCACCACCCTTCCCTGGACCGGCACGTCCAGCGAAGAGACCAGGTAGGTGCCGGGGTCGTAGCTTAGCTCTTCCTCCCCCAGCTGCAGCCGTTTCCGTCCCGAGGCCACCACGCAGAGCAAAGGGTGGTAGACGTAGGCGCTGTTTTCCGTCACGCAGTCCGAACGGCTCAGGATCAGGCCCGGGATCGGCGTCTCGGTCATCGGCCTGTGGCAGTGGCGGGCGCAAAGCTCGCCCAGTTCCCTCATCGACAAGGTTGGCTCTCCCAGGTTGGTCGTTTTAGGCAAGCCGGCGGCAGCTTCTGTCTACCGAGCGGCTCGACTTCTACACTACGCTAACCCCATGAGCAACATCAACATGAACTATCAACTGCTGGGCCGCAGCGGCCTGCGAGTGTCGGACCTGAGCCTGGGAACCATGACCTTTGGCGAAGACTGGGGCTGGGGATCGAGCAAGGACGAGTCCCGTCGGATCTACGACGCCTACCGCGAGGCCGGCGGCAACTTTATCGACACCGCCAACATCTACACCAACGGATCCAGCGAGAAACTGGTGGGAGAGTTTGTCGCCGGGCATCGGGAAGAGGTGGTCCTCGCCACCAAGTACACCAATGCGGTGGCACCTTTCTCTGGCCGGGTGGGAACGGACCCTAACGGTGGAGGGAACCAGCGCAAGAATATGGTGCAGGCGGTCGAGGCCAGCCTCAAGCGCCTGGGCACCGACTACATCGACCTCTACTGGGTCCATATCTGGGACGGCATCACGCCGGCCGAAGAGGTCATGCGCGCGCTCGACGACCTGGTCCGATCAGGCAAAGTGCTCTACATCGGAATCTCGGACGCGCCCGCCTGGGTGGTGTCCAAATCGAACGCTCTAGCCGAACTTCGAGGGTGGACCCGCTATGTCGGACTGCAGATCGAATACAGCCTGTTAGAGCGCACGGTCGAGCGCGACCTCGTGCCGATGGCCATCGACGAGCAGATGACCGTGGTCGCCTGGTCGCCGCTCAAGAACGGCGTGCTGAGCGGCAAATATCTGCCCGAAAAGGGCGGACAGTCCGCCGTCGACGGCGCTCGACTGCACAGCGAGATGATGAAGGGCTTCGGCCAGGGTCTCGACGATGTCCATCACATCGTTCGCGAAGTGGTCGCGGTGGCCGAAGAACTCGAGGCGACCCCGGCTCAGGTTGCGCTGGCCTGGCTCTACAGCAGGCCGGTCCCCGTTATCCCGATCGTCGGGGCAAGAAAGCTGGAGCAGTTCCAGGACAACTTACGAAGCCTGACGCTGAAGCTCTCTCCCGAGCAGCGGCAAAGGTTGGATCAGGCAACAGCGGTATCGCTGGGGTTCCCTCACGAATTCCTACACGCCGACGCCGTCAAGGCGATCGTCTTCAACGGGCTGCAGGACCGCATCAGGGTCTGAGATCTCGGTGAGCGCCTGCCAGCGTTTCCCAGGCAGGCGCTCGGCGGCGGGGGCCAAACTTCCCTTCCGTGCACAAGAAACGCAGGACCGCCAAGGTCACGACCCGCAGGTTCGAAGGAGATATCCCGCCTCTTCGCAAGCGCGACCTGGTGGTGGTAGAAGAGCCGCTCACGGTGATGTGGCAGGCCGCCGAGGGGCCGGTCGAGCGCCTGGCTGCGACCATGCGGACTCCAGGTGAAGACAACGAGTTAGCAGCCGGAATGCTCTTCTCCGAGGGGCTGCTGACTCAGCGGGACGAACTCGAGGTGTTAAGCTTCTGTTCGGGGGGAGGCCCTAACGAGCTGAACCGGTTGCGGGCTGGTTTGAGGATCCCGCTGGCCGAGGCGCAGCGCCGACTGGCCCATCGCCCCTCCGCCTCGCTACCTCAATCCGCCTGCGGCCTCTGCGCCTTTGATGAACTGGCCAACCCTAAAGCGCTGCTGGCCTGGGCGGTTGGGTTGAGGCCCCAGGGGGTGGAGGGGGTCTCGCCCGCGACCTCGCTGCTGCACCTGGGTCTGGAGCACCTGCAGGGAAGCGCTCCCACCTTTGCCGCCACGGGAGCCTCGCACGCCGTGGTGGTGGTGGGAGGCCAGGGGCAAAAACTGGCCGCTGCCGAGGACGTGGGACGTCACAACGCATGCGACAAAGCGCTCGGCGAGTTGCTGCTGAACCAGCGACCGGTGGAGGGCTCTCCTTTTCGACTCCCTCCGGAGTGCGGAATCGTCTTCTCCAGTCGTCTCTCCTTCGAGCTCGCGGTGAAGGCGACTCGGGCAGGAGCGGCCTGGATCGCCTCGGTGGGCGCTCCCACCCACCTCGCTTTGGAACTGGCCGAAGCCTGCGATATGCCGCTGATCGGTTTTCTTTCCAAAGAGCGCCACAACCGCTACTTGCCCTGATCTCCGGACATCGGGTCGAGGCAAAGGATCGCCCCGGACAGCCGAGTATCATGGGCGATGCGGATCAAAAGATATCTTCGTGCCGGCCTGCTGGCCGTCTCGCTTCTGGGCGTCGCCGCGTCGGCGCAGTCCCTCGTCCCTCCGGGGGCTCAATCCAAAGTTCTTCCCAACGGTATGCGCGCGGTGGTCATTCCGACCGACACCCAGGACGTGGTGGCGCTGCAGATCGTCATGAGCGTCGGCTCGCGCAACGAGGTCGAGAAGGGTAAATCGGGTTTTGCTCACTTCTTCGAGCATCTGATGTTCCGAGGCACCGATCGCTACCCGAGCGCCGCCGCCGACGCGATGCTGAAGCAGGCCGGGGTCGACTCGAACGCCTGGACCTGGGACGACCAGACCGTCTATCACAAAGTGTTTCTGAAAGAGGACCTGCCGAAGATCCTCGACTACGAGGCCGACCGGTTCCAGAACCTGAAGTACGCCGACCCCGAGTTCCGTACCGAAGCGCTCGCGGTGCTGGGCGAGTACAACAAGAACAGCGCCAACCCCACCGAGAAGATGTTCGAGCGGCTTCAGGAGTTGGCGTTCACCAAGCACACCTACCAGCACACCACCATGGGTTTCCTGGCCGATATCGAGCAGTTCCCAGAAGGGTACGAGTACAGCTGGCAGTTCTTCGACCGGTTCTACCGCCCGGAATACGCCACCCTGCTGCTGGTCGGCGACGTCGATCCGGAGCCGGCGTTCGCCATGGTCGAGCAAGAGTTCGGCGAATGGAAAAAGGGCGACTACCGCTCGGAGATCCCGGTCGAACCGCCGCAGACCGAGCCGCGCAAAGATCACATCGTGTGGGATTCTCCGACCCTGCCCTGGGTCATGGTGGGCTATAAGTCGCCCGCCTATAGCGATCTGAAAAGCGCGGCGGCGCTACAGGTGTGGGAGGCGCTGGCCTTCTCTAAAACCAGCGACCTGTACAAGAACCTGGTGCTAGATCAGCAGATCGTGGACGAGTTCGACCCGTTCTTCTGGCAAAAGAAAGACCCGTTCCTGGTCGGCCTCTCCGTGCGCGTGAGCGACCCGGCCAGAGTCAAAGAGGTCGAGAAAGAGGTCCTCAAGACGTTTGAGACGCTGGCAGCTCAGCCAGTCAGCGCCGAAAAGCTCGAAGAGGTCAAGTCGCGCCTGCGCTATTCGTACCTGCAGGGTCTCGACTCGCCGGCGAATATCGCCTCGAATATCGCCTTCTCCCTCTCCCTCGATCCCGACCTGTCCGCCATCGACCGCTACTACGAGGCGATCGGCGCCGTCACCGCCGAAGATCTGGCCGCGGTCGCCAAGGCGACCTTCCGTCCCGCCGGCCGCACCCTGATCACCCTGGCCCAGAAAGAAGTGAAGAAAAGAGTATGAGTGTCCATCGTAAATGGCGTCGCGGCCTGCTTGGCGCGTTGACGGCTACCGCCCTTACCCTGACCCCGGCCTCGGCTCAGGAGATCCTGGAGATGCCAGGGAGCAGTCCGCTGGTCGATATCAGCCTGCAGTTCTCGACCGGGGCCGCTCACGACCCGGCGGGCGGCGAAGGCAGCGCCTACTTGACCGCCGCGCTGCTCAGCCAGGGCGCCACGCAAGAGCGCAGCTACGAAGGGCTGCTGGACCTGTTCTACCCCTGGGCCGTCGAGGTGGGCAGCACCGTCGACAAAGAGATGGTCACCTTCTCGGCCACCGTGCACAAGGATCACCTGGAAAAGTTCACGCCGCTCTTTGTCGAAATGATGACGCGTCCCGCGTTTTCGGCGGGCGACGTCGAACGGCTGCGGGAGAAGGCTCAGAATTTGCTGACCCAGGACCTGCGCTCGAACAACGATGAAGAGCTGGGCAAAGAGGCGCTGTATCTGGAGATCTACCCGAAGAGCCACCCCTACGGGCATCACGACGCGGGCACCATTTCGGGGCTCAAGACGCTGGACGGCGACAAGCTGAAGGGCTTCTATCAGAGCCAGTTCACCGGGGGGAACTTCGTGTTGGGAGTAGCTGGAGGATACCCCGAAGGCTACGCTCAGTCGCTACGCGACCGGCTGGTGGAGGAGCTGCCCAAAGCGCAGGCGCCGTCTCGCGAAGCCAAAAAGGCGATTCCTCACCCTACTCGGCCGGACGGGCGCCGGGTTACTATTGTCGAGAAAGACACCCGGTCGGTCGCTATGTCGATGGGTTTCCCGATCGAGGTCAACCGAGCTCACAAAGACTGGACGGCTCTCAATCTGGTGCGTTCGTTCCTGGGCGAGCATCGCTCGTCGAACAGCTACCTTTACCAGCGGCTGCGGGAAGAGCGGGGGCTAAACTACGGCGACTACGCCTACATCGAATACTTCCCCAACGGGATGTTCCAGTTCCAGCCTGACCCCTACTATGCGCGCACGGAGCAGATTTTCCAGATCTGGATTCGACCGGTCCAACCGGAAACCACGCTGTTCGCCCTGCGAGCGACCCTGTTCGAACTCGAGAAGCTGGTCCAGCACGGGCTAACCAAGGAGCAATTCGAGGCGACGCGTTCGTTCCTGTCCAAGAACGCTCCGCTGCTGGTCGCTTCCTCGGATCGCCGTCTGGGGTACGCGATGGACAGCCGGTTCTATGGCGTCGACCCCTACGTCGAGAAGCTGCGTAAGGAGCTGGCGGCCTTGACGCTCGAGGATGTCAACGACGCCATCAAGCGGCACCTTCAGGCGGACAACCTCGAAATCGTGCTGGTGGCCAAGAACGCGCCGCAGGTCAAGGCCGAACTGCTGAAAGGCGCTCCTTCGCCGATGAAATACAACAGCCCCAAGTCCGAGGAGCTGTTGACCGAGGACCGGGTGATCCAGAACTTTCCCATGAACCTGGGGGAAGTTCTGATCGTCCCGGTAGAGCAGATGTTCCGTTAAGGCGAAAGCTCCATCGCTCGAACCGGAGGCCCTGTCGACAGATGTCGGCGGGGTCTCGTCCGTTCAGGGGGCAGGGAGGCTTGGCCCGGACCGGATGGCCCGCAGAGCTGAGGGGGCATTTGCAGGTCCGTCCCGTGTGTGGACCAAGGTGGAGGCGGCTCGGCGGGCACGGGACCCTCCCGCATCCGTAAGCCTACCTCTATCGATCCGGGAATCGGTAGCCGGCCTGCCGAGCCGCCTCGGGCGTGTTGAGGTTGGTGAAAGCGTGTGCTGCGGGACCCCACTCGTCCCGCCACGGGACGAATTGGGTGTCCCGCCCGGCCAGCCATCGTCCCAGACTCCTCTGCCCCTGGGCCAGCGCCTGGGCCAAGGGCTCTTTGAGCGAGCTGCGATAGGCGCCGGGCAGCCACTGCTTTCGGCCATAGGCATCGAGGAAGCCGACCATCTCTGCCTGGGCCAGCTTGGTGAAGGCGGAGTGCAAAGCGACGAGCGGAAAATACGGGCTGTCGATAGGCATCAGAATCAGGCCGTCCACCGGACACGCGTTGAGAGCCGCAAAAAGTCCCGCCATGGGACCTTCGCCCGGAAAATCTCCAGGGTCGCGCAGGCTCTCCCATCCGGGAGCGCTCGCCCCGGTAGAGGTCTCCCCTCCCCCTCCTCCTACCAGTAAGAAGCGGTAGGTGTAATGAGCCTCGAGACGCCGCGTCTGGTGCGCGAGCAGACTTTGCCCGTCGGGGCCGATCAGGGTCTGCTTGGGACCTCCCAGGCGGCGCCCCTGGCCTCCCACCAGCAGACCGACGGCTGAGGTGGACATCGGAGGCGCAGGTGAGACTCCAGGGCTCAGGGGCAGGGGATCTAGAGCGACGACCCGGCCTCTTCGAGAGCCGAACCGCCACGACGTCCCCGGTCGCGTCCGCCGCCGGTCAGCGGCTCGACCGAACGGATCGAGTCGTCCCGGCGACCCCTGGTCAGCTCGACCGAAGACTCGCGATTGGGGTTCGAAGCGTAGTCGGCCGACGGGTCCTCGGCGGGAGCGTCGCTGGCCGCGGCGGGACGATCGACCCGAACGGGCTGAGGGTCAAAGTCGGGATCGTAGGTGTCTTTCTTGGGTAGGCTTCGTTGAGTTCCCGCTGACTCTACGGTAGGACGCGTCCCGCGCTCTTCCCACTCGGTCAACTGAGGCGCCTTCTGCGAGTGGCGAGGGCACCACGCGACCTCGTCGGGCGAGTCGACCATGACTTTTACGATAGCCGGACAGCCGGGCTGGGCCCGCAGGCGGGTCTCTTTGCACACCGTCAGCACCAACTGAGGGGCGGCGGGCTCTTGTTCGGCCTCGGAGGCGGTTTTCGAGCCAGGGTCGCCGTGGTGATTCAGGGTGGGGTCTTTGAGGAAGAACTTGGTCGGCTTATGGCCTTCCAGAGTGGCCATCATCACGCGACGCCAGATACGGGCCGGGAGATCGCCTCCGTAGGACTTCTTCATCTGCGAGTTGTCGTCTTTACCGACCCAGACAGCAGCGGTGTACTCGGCCGTGAAGCCGATGAACCAGGCGTCGCGGAAGCTGTCGGTGGTGCCCGTCTTACCGGCCACGTCGTGATCCTTGAGAATGGCGTTCCGCGCGGTCCCTTCATCGACCACGCTTTTCATCATCTCGACCATGGCGTGAGCGGTGCGCGGACCGATGACGTCTCGCTTGTTGGCAAAAGTGTGCTCTTCCACCGCTTCTTCGCGGGCGTCGACCACGCGTTTGATCGAGACGACGTCGACGCCGATCCCCTCGTTGGGGAAGATAGTGTAGACCGAGGCCATCTCCAGGGGGCTGACCTCGACCGAGCCCAGAGCCAGCGAGGGATGGGGCGCCAGCTTCTCGGTCACGCCCATCTTGTAGGCCAGCTTGATGACCGCATCAATGCCGACCAGTTGGCCCAGGCGAACGGCGGCCACGTTGCGGCTGTAGCGCAGCGCTTCAGCCAGCGTGATCTTGCCCATATAGGTCAGGTCCGAGTTTTTCGGCTTCCAGATCTCGTCGGCGCCGATCTTCACGGTCAAAGGCGAGTCGTCGATGGTCGACTGAGCGGTCCAGCCTTTCTCGACGGCGGCCGCGTAAAGGACCGGCTTGAAGGTCGAGCCGGGCTGGCGGCGTGCCTGCCAGGCGCGGTTGAACTGGCTCTCCTGGCTCCACCCGGTTCCGCCCACCATGGCGCGAATAAATCCGGTCTTGTTCTCGATCAAGACGATGGCGCCGGTGTCGGCTCCCAACTTTTTGCCGTCGGTGCCGATCATCTCTTTGAGGATCGCTTCGCACTTCTTCTGCAGCTTGGCGTCGACCGTGGTGTGGATGGTCAGGCCGCCCCGGTAGAGCAGCTCTTCGGAATACTTGGCTCCGAGTTGCTGCAGGGCGAAGGTGGTGAAGTAGGGCAATTTCAGCAGTTCGTAGCTGACGTCGCGTTTTTTGTGGAACTCGAACTTGCGGGTATCCTCGATGGCCTGGCGATACTCCGCAGCACTGATGGCGTTGGTGTCTCGCATACGACCCAAGACCAGAACCTGGCGATGTTTGGCCGCTTGTTCATCGACGAAAGGCGAGAACTCGGATGGCGCCTGAGGCAGACCGGCCAGCAGCGACGCTTCGGCGATGCTGAGGTCTTTGGGCTTCTTGTCGAAATACAGCTGCGAAGCCGAGGCGATACCGTAAGCGCCCGAACCGTAATAGATCTGGTTCAAATAAAGCTCGAGAATCTCGTCCTTGGTGAACTTTTTCTCGATCTCGAGCGAGAGCAAGACCTCGCGAATCTTACGCTCGAAGCTTCGCGTCGGGTTCAGGAACAGGTTACGCGCCAACTGCATGGTGATGGTGGACGCGCCCTGATGGGCCCCTTTGTGCTGCAAGTCGTAGACGGCAGCACGAGCGACGCCGCGGAAGTCGACGCCGATGTGCTCGCGGAACCGGCTGTCTTCGACCGCCACGATGGCATCGGCCATCGACGGTGCGATATCTTCGATCTTCGAGTAGGTGCGGTTCTCTTTGAACAGCGTGGCGATCAGTTCGCCACCGGAGGCGTAGATGCGGGTCGTCTGGCTGGGCTCGTAGCCCTTGAGACGCCCCACATCGGGTAGACCCTGGGAGAAGTGCTTGACCACCGAGTAGCCCACGATGGCCATGGCAAAAACGCCGCCTAGAGCCAGCAGCCCTAGCAGTAGAAGCCAGCGCAGGCAGCCCAGACGACGTTTGTTAGCCCTCTCGGTCTTGGCCTTCTTGCCCTTGTTGGTCACGGCACTCCCTTCAGGATGCTATGGCGTCGAGCACCCCGTTGACGAAATCTTTCGACTTGACGTCGCAAAAACTCTTGCTCAATTCCACCATCTCGTTAAGAGTGACCTCCCGCGGGATCTCTTCACGGTGGAGAAGCTCGTAGCTTCCTAACCGCAAGATGGCTCGTTCGATTCGGCCCAGGCGGTCGAGAGTCCAGTTCTGCAAATGGCTCTCTATCTCCTTATCGAGCTCCTTGTGGTTCTCGGCCACGCCGCGCACCAGGAGTTCGAAGAAATCCAGGGTCGCGGCGTGATCGCCGGACTCCAGGAAGTAGAGCGCTTCCGGCTGGTCCGAGGCGCCCCCGCGAATGTCCTCGATGACCTTGCGGGCCGACAGATCCAAAAGCTCCATCTGATAGAGCGCTGACATGGCAAGCTCGCGGGCTCGCCTCCGCGCGCTCATCTTAGGAGACTCCGACCGGGGTGTTGGCGCGGAACTCGGTTTCCACGAAGGTGGTGTGAATATCGCCGCGCAGGAAGTAAGCGTTGTCGAGCAGCCGGCGATGGAAGTCGGCGGTGGTCGAGACGCCCTCGACGATCATCTCGTCGAGCACTCGTCGCATCCGGGCCAGCGCTTCGTCACGCGTCGCGCCATAGGTGATCACCTTGGCCAGCAGCGAGTCGTAAAACGGCTGCACTCGCGAGCCGGAAGTCAGGAACGAGTCGATGCGAACGCCGGGTCCGCCGGGTAAGTGAAGCTTCGAAATGGTTCCGACCGAGGGGATGAACCCTTCATCGGGTTTCTCAGCGTTGATACGGCACTCGATGGCGTGACCTTTCATGGTCAGGCTGTCCTGGGTCCAGGACAGCTTTTCACCGGAGGCGACGCGAAGCTGCTCTTTGACCAGATCGACGCCCCAGACTTCTTCCGTCACCGGGTGCTCGACCTGGATTCGAGTGTTCATTTCCAGGAAGTAGAACTGCTGGCTCTTTTCGTCGTAAAGGAACTCGACCGTGCCGGCGCCCTCGTAGTTACAGGCACGCGCAGCTTCGACCGCGATCTTTCCGCCTTCCAGACGCTTGGCTTCGGGCAGCACCATGGAGGGGCACTCTTCGATCAGCTTCTGGTTGCGACGCTGCACGGAGCAGTCGCGCTCGCCCAGGTGAACCACGTTGCCATGGCGGTCAGCGAACACCTGGAACTCGATGTGACGGGCTCGAGCCAGGAATTTCTCGATATAGATGCGGCCATCGCCAAAGGCGGCTTCGGCTTCGGAGCGGGCCTGCTCGAACAGGCGGCCTAGTTCGGAAGCGTCGTGAGCCACCCGCATCCCTTTACCACCACCACCGGCGGCGGCTTTGATCATCAGCGGGTATCCGTGCTCTTCGCCAAAAAGGCGGGCGGCCTCCAGGTCGGAGATGTCTTCGGTGCCGGGCAGCACGGGAACGCCGCTGGCGATCATGGTGCGACGGGCCACTGCCTTGTCGCCCATCAGGCGGATGCTGTGGGCGGAGGGGCCGATAAAAGTCAGACCGTGCTCGGCGCAGATCTCGACGAACTCGGCTCGCTCGGCCAGGAAGCCGTAACCGGGGTGAATCGCTTCGGCGCCGGTCATGACGGCCGCCGAGAGGATCTGAGGGATGTTGAGGTACGACTTGGCAGCGGGAGCGGGGCCGACACAGACCCGCTCATCGGCGGCCAGAACCGGCAGGGTTTCGCGGTCGACATCGCTGTGAATGGCGACGGTCGCCACGCCCAACTCTTTACAGGCGCGGATGACGCGCAGGGCGATTTCGCCGCGGTTAGCGATCAGAACTTTCTTAAACATGGGTACCCTCGGCGGATAGGACTAGCAGCGGTTGGCCGTACTCGACGGGGTCGCCGTCGGAGGCCAGAATCTCCAGCAGCGTGCCGGAGCGGTCCGAGACCAGGTCGTGCTGCAGCGAGACCGACTCGACAGCTCCGAGCTTCTGGCCCTTCTTGATCTCCGCTCCGGTAGCCAGCTTGACGGTGGCGCGGAAGATACCAACGTCTTGCGAGCGGATCAGCTCGACATCGGCCTCTTCGACATCCTTTTCGGTGGCGGCCGAAGGGTCTACCGCCGGCGCCTGCGGCGCGGGGGGAGTGGCCTTGGCTTTCAAGGTGAGAGAGACGTCTTCGGTCTCCACGCTGAGCGTGTACAAATTGTGCTCTTTGAGGGTCTGCGCCAGATGGCGGACCCAGTCCAGGTTCTGTTCCTTGTCACTCATGGAGAGTTTCCTTCCCAACGACCCGAGACGCCGCGTGGCAGTCCGGTGAGGTCGTGCCACAGACGGGTCTGCGAGTAGCCGCAGCTGTCCATCCAGGCTTCTATTTTTTCGGCCTGAAAACAGGCGCACTCGATCACCAGGGACCCCCCTTCGATCAGGTGGGCCGGAGCCCTCTCCACGATCGTTTTCAGGTGGTCTGTCCCGTCCCGCCCCGAAAATAGGGCGACGCTCGGTTCGTGAGCGGCGACCTCCGGGTCGGGTCGAGGGCCGACGTCGGTGCCAACGTACGGCGGATTACTTACGATGAGGTCGAAAGTCATCTCCCCCAGGCCAGCGAAGAGGTCGCTCTCCACCACCTGCACCCTGTTCTCTACCCCAAAAAACTTGACGTTCTCTTCGGTCTGGGCCAGCGCCGTCGCGTCGATATCCGAAGCGATCACCTGTCCCGTCAGTGTTTCCAACGCCAGGGTGATGCCGATGCAACCGGAGCCGCAGCACAGGTCCAGCACCCTGGTCGCCCCGGGGGTACGGCGCAAAAGGTCCAGCGCCTCCTCGACTAAGAGTTCGGTTTCCGGTCGGGGCACCAGAACCCCGGGCCGGACCCAAAAACGGCGGGCGTAAAACTCTCGCCATCCGATCAGGTAGGCGATCGGTAGACCCTTCTGCCTCTCCCCTATCAACTCCCAAAAGGCCTGGCGATCGCGCTCGGCCAGCTTGTCGGTGATGTGGATGTGAATCTCGGTTTTGGTCCAGCCCAGCACGTGGGCCAGCAGCAGTTCGGCGTCGAGCCGGGGAGAGTCGTTGACAGGAGAGCTCTGTAGCGAGCGGGCGGCGCTGCTCAGCAGTCCGCCAACCGTCTCCTCGGCGACCTGGGGAGGTCCACCCGGAGCGTCCCCGCTCACTCGCCAGCGACTCCTTCGGCGGCCAGAAGCTCTTGCTGCTCGTGGGTGCGCAGCGCGTTGAGGAAGGGACCGAGGTCGCCTTCCATCACCGAGGGAAGGTTCTTTACTGACATGCCGATGCGATGGTCGGTAACCCGGCTTTGAGGGTAGTTGTAGGTACGGATCTTCTCTGAACGGTCCCCGGTTCCGACCTGCGATTTGCGGTCGGCGGCGTGTTCTTCCTCGATCCGGCGTCGCTCCTGATCCAACAGTTTGGCACGCAGAATTTTCATGGCGCGCTCGCGGTTCTGGATCTGCGAGCGCTCGTCCTGACAGGAGACCACCAGACCGGTCGGCAGGTGCGTGATACGAACGGCGGACTCGGTCTTGTTCACGTGCTGTCCACCCGCTCCCTGAGCGCGATAGGTGTCGACGCGAAGGTCCTTGGACTCGACCTTGACTTCGTCGACCTCCTCGGCTTCGGGCAGCACCGCTACGGTCACGGTCGAAGTGTGGATGCGGCCCTGGCTTTCCGTGGCGGGCACACGCTGGACGCGGTGCACCCCGCTCTCATACTTGAGATAGCCGTAGACCTCGGTGCCCTTGACCTCGAACGCCAACTCTTTGTATCCGTTGAGTTCGGTGGGCTGAGCGTCAAGAATTTCGATCTTCCAACCTTGCGACTCGACCCACTTCGAGTACATGCGGAACAGGTCGCCAGCGAAGATGGCGGCCTCGTCGCCGCCCGCGGCCGGACGGATCTCCATAATGATGTTCTTGTCGGCGTAGGGATCGCGCGGCAGCAAGAGTAGCCGGATCTCCTCGGCCAACTCCTTGCGACGAGCCTCCAGGCGAAGGTTCTCTTCCCGGTACAGGGCCAGCATGGAAGAGTCCGTCTCGGTCTTGAGTTCGCCTTCGTTCGAGGCGATTTCGTCCCGGGCGTCCAGGTACTCTTTCGAGGTTGCCGCCAGCGTCTCGATCGCCGCACGCTCCTTGCTGACCTCGCGGTAGGCTTTGGCGTTATTGAGCAGTTCGGGGTCGCAGTAGCGTTCGGTCAGCTCGGCGAAGCGAGCCACCACTTCTCTCAATCTATCTTCATCAATCACGGTTAGCTTCTCTGATCTTCTAAGTCTTCGCGCGAGAGGTTGGCCGGGCGACTTGAAAACCCCTCTAGGTAGGGCCTAGGATCTCCGCACCATGCTGGGAAGACAGTGGAGGGGACCGGGTCCAAACAACCCCTTGCGGGGAGGGCGGCCCCGTAAAGCGGGCTAAATCGGACCTTATGAGTCAAGATCTGCATCGCGCCCATGGATACTATGTCCAGGACTACCTTCTGCATCTGTCCGTCGAGCGTTCGCTGGGCCGCCGGACCATCGAAGAGTACGAAGCCGATCTGGGGGTCTTCTTCTCCTGGCTCGAGCCGTTGTTCAGCGAAGGTATGGCGCTTGGCGGGATCGACACGCGGACCATCCGCGAGTTCTTGACCGATCTGAGGAAGAAGCGGGGCTACACGCCGGCCGGCCTGAACCGGAAGATCGCCTGTCTCAAGGGATACTTCGCCTACTTGGAAGTGGAGAAGATCCTGGCCCTCAACCCGATGACCCGGATCCGTTCGGCCAAAGAGGCTAAGCTTCTGCCCAAAGTGCTGAGCCAGTCGGAGGTCAGCCGTCTGCTCGATACGGTCGAGGAGTCGCTGCAGGAGACCAAGTTCCCCGAACTGCGGGTGCGCGACCGCGCCATCTTCGAACTCTTTTACGCCACCGGGATCCGTCTCTCGGAACTGGTCGGCCTGGACCGCGACGATCTGGACTTCGAGGCGCTGTCGATGAGGGTGATCGGCAAGGGCAACAAGGAGCGGGTGGTCTTCTTCAATCAGACTTCGGCCGAGGCGATCGTCGACTATCTCAAAGCCGTCCCTCGCAAAGCCCCGGGCGGTCCGCTTTTCCTGAATCGCTATGGAGCCCGGATTTCCCAGCGAGGAGTCGAGAAGCTGTTCGCGGCGGTGCTGGCCAAGTCGGGTTTGGACAAGCACGCTTCGCCTCACACCCTGAGGCATTCGTTTGCTACCCATCTGCTGGAAGAAGGTTCAGATCTGGTCACTATCAAGGAGTTGCTAGGTCACGAATCGCTACAGACCACTCAGATCTACACCAACATCTCGAAACAGCGGATGAAGACGGTCTATCAGCGGGCCCATCCGCGCGACCGCTATCGGCGCGGGGAACCGTCGCCGATGGCTGCCGAGTCTCCCTGAGGGGGCGTTCGGTCTCGGCGAGGAATCCTCATGGAACTCTCACCGGTAGATCGCAAACCTGCGTGATTTCCCCCGCTCGGCTCCTCATCGATCTTAAGAATCGTTGATTTGGGCAATTTCCCGGCCTCGGGCCGAGCCTTTCGAGCTCTGTTCGGGTTGTACGTGAGAATATGACCTCCTATAATGAAGCGATGGTAGACGGACGTTCACGTGAAGGGTAAGCCTCAACACATCCGCCACGATTTCTCCTGGGACACCCTTCGGCTCTTCCTGGAGGGGTTCTCCCCTGTCGATCTGCAGACGATCGCCGTCACCTCGGAAGGTGAAGCGCAGCAGTTCATCTCGACCTATGGGTACGACCTGGAGGACCCCAAGGAGCTGGAAGAGGCCTGGCAGATCCATCGCGAATCGCTTGAGTTCCTGGAGCGCTATCTGTGCCCCTCGATGACCGAGGACGAGCCCGATCTCACCCCGCCTGACGAGATTCGAAATCCGCGTCATCTGCACGACCTGTTGCTGCTGACCTCGGATGTCGCCAACCCCCTCAAGGCGGCCTGGGCCTGCTCCCTACTCCGGGTCATGCACACCATCAGCCACGCTAATCTGGCTGCTAGAACTCCGTATTTCCGAGAGGTCCAGGCGCAGATCTTGCACCCCTTCGAAGAGCACCTCTATCCGAACATCGAGGCGCCAGAGAGCCTCGGTCAGGGCCCGTCGGCGGTGCCGCTCAAGGCCGCCTTCTTCAAGCGCCGGAAAAGTCGAGAAAGCTTGATCCTGAAACTGCTTCACAAGCCGGACAACGTGGCTTCTGAAGTTTATGACCGGATCGGAATCAAGCTGATCACTCCCACCAAAGTGGACGCGATCCTGGCTCTCAAATACCTGCGTAAACAGAACCTGGTCTCGGTCCCGCTGCTCACCCCCGGACGCTCCCGCAACACTCTGGTCGACCTGGAAAGCTTCCGCCAGGCCTACGAGTCGATGACGGTCGAGAAAGGGTCGGCCTGTAGCGAGGAAGAGTCCGACCTGGAGTTCTTCAAACAGATGGCGTTTCGGCCGCCCGGCGAAGCCAAACTGCTAGAAGAGCGAATGGCGGCGAACCCTTACACCTCTCCTCAGTTCTGTGCTATCCAGTTCACCTGCCGTCGTCTGGTCAAAGTGCCTCACCCGGCGACGACCTTACTGAATCAGTTGCGACGCCAGACCGGGAACCTGGAGCTAGGTCAGGAGCTGGAGCGACATTACCCCAAGCAGCTTCGTTTCACGTTCCCCTTCGAGGTCCAGATCACGGATTGGGATAACTACCTCAGCTCTCACGAAGGCGAGAGCTCTCACATATCCTACAAGCGACGTCAGCTGAAAGCGGCCCGGAAAAGGGTGCTGGGCGGGGTGCTGTTAGAGGTTGCCAAGTCCCGCCGAGCCGAACGTCGCGCCACCTTGAAGGCCGGCGACAGCGGTAACTTCGAGGCGATCAAGCCGAACTAGAGACGGACTAAGCTCCAGCCACTCGGGACTGCATTCGCAGGCGCAGCCGATTGGCCCGATGTTCAAGCTCACGACGGCGAGGCGCGGTCAGGGTGCGATCCCGCAGTCCGCCTTCGACCAGAAGCAGCGCGGCTCGATAATCCTTACGCTGGTGTTCGAACCATTTGGCTAGCTCGACGGTCGCTTCGAGATGGCCGGGAGAGTGGGCCAGCACCCGGCGCCAGAGAAGCGCGGCGTGCTCTGCCCTATCTCGCTTTTTCAGGTCTCTGGCCCATAAGGTCAGTCCCCGCTCCCGCGCCTCCTCGGTCAACTCGGCATGGGTCACCGCGCTGCGAAACAGCGTGTCAGAGAGTTCACTATCACCCAGCACGGACCAGAGTTTGGCAAGACCCAGCCGGACGTGGGGGTCGCCCGGAGCTGTATTCAGGCAGCGGGCATCGAGGTAGCTCTGCAGCACGCCACAGAGTCCGACCATGGCCAGAAGGTCTCGCCGGTTATGCTCGATCACACCTTTGAGAGGACCGGGGTTACGGTCCCGCAGGTAGCCGAAGAACAGGTCGGGGATCATCCAGCCCGGGGTGTCGTCGATCCTTGGGGCACCCAGAATGCGGTGCTCTAGCGTTTCCAGGCGGCAGTCGGGCAAGCGCGAGTAGCCCCAGAGACGGCGGCACACGTGCAGCAGGTCGAAATGGGCCAGCCCGTTCATCGGGTCGATCTTGCGGTGCATGGCGTAGCGAGTCCCCAGGAGTTGGGCATCGAAGGTCTTGCCGTTGAAGCTGACCAGGCCGCTGCGCCCCTGCAGGCGGTCGGCAAGGAAAGCGAGCAGGGCCGGTTCGTCACCGTGGTCACGCATCAGAAGTTGCTCGGTAACGAACTCCTCCCCCTGGTAATACCCGATCCCAACCAGAAAGGCGTAGGTCCCCGACCCTCCCGCCAGCCCGGTCGTTTCGGTATCGAAAAAAAGCGCGTCTCGCAGCGACAGCCCTTCTAGCCCTCCGTAAAGGGGAGAGAGAATCTGAGGCTTCAGGCCCAGCGCCCGCAGCAGGCAGCCGTGCCGGCCGTAGGGGGTCTCCAGGGAGTAGCGGTGAGAGGTGATGTGCAGCGGTCCGGCCGCCGTGGAACGAAACTCCCCGCCAAGCGCTTCGAGCAGTCTCTCATCTCCCGGTCGAAGGCCTTCGAGGGGGCCAGAGGACGGCGCGGTTTGCGGCGCCGGACCAGAAGTCGAGGGACGAACCCCCACGCCGGACGTTCGCTTGAGAAGATCCAGCTTGTGGCGCAGCCCGCTCATCGGCTAGAAGATTCGTCAACTCCCGCAAGCAACTCCTTTAGAATCTCTCAAGTGGGAAAAAACCGGAGGCCTTAGGAGGGGAGCAGCAGCAGCCGTTCTTCCTCGGCGGCGAGCGCCGCCATCAGTTCTCGCCGCTTCGCCGCAAGGTCGACCTCACCGATCCCCGCGGGTGCGGAAACTCCCGTCCGCAGCTCGGAGGTTCGGAAGTCGAGCAGATTGTGGAACTCGTTGGGGTCGCTGGGCAGATGGTACATCTCCCATTGATCCGCTTCGTTGCCGCGAGGATCCAGGTAGCGGTTCAACTTCCAGGTACCATCAGCGAAAGAGCGGACCGAGTTCGGCTGGAGCACCGGGCCCGGGGCCAGCTCGACGCCGCGAAGCCGGACGACTTCGACGTCCTGGAGGAAACGATCATACTGCTCCTGCTTCAGCGGCTCGGCGATGCCGTCCGGCAGCTCCGTGATTCGGTCGTCGGTCGTGAACAGGACGCCTGGTCTCTCCAACCCTCCCTGTCCCAGCAAGGAGGCGGTGAGGTCCTCCCCCACCAGGTCTCGGACCTGGGTATGGGTCGCCCTGAGTTTCTCTGCCGCCACCTCTAGCTCGCTCCCCCGGATACCGGCCAGCCCTAGCAGGGTCGGCGTCAGATCGATGTGGCTGGTCGGCAAGAACAGCTCTCGGAGCTGCTGGGCCGAAGCGTTCACTCGGGGCGAGGAGACCACAAACGGGACGTGAGTCACTTCCTCATAAGCCGCGTGCCATTTCTCGATCATGGTGTTGTGCGAGCATAGATACTCTCCGTGGTCAGAAGTGAAGACCACAATCGTGTTCTCGGTCAGCCCTTTAGCGTCGAGGGTATCCATGACGCGTCGGATCTCGAGATCCACGAGGTACTGCAGATAGACATAGAACTGCCCGTAGCGTTCGACCCAGGCCTCGTACTGCTCGTCCTGATGCTGAAACGGGAACGGCAAGGCCGCGCCGGCTGGTCTCGGAAACAAGGAGCGCAGAGCCAACTGCATCTTGTAGCCGTAGTCGAACTGGCACTCCGGCTTGCTGCTCATATCTTCTTCCAGACCGGCGGGAACTCGGAACGACTCTTGAAGGAAGCCGTCCGGATTCAGGTCCAGCACCTCGCCCGAGGAGGACGGTTTCGAGTCCTCACCAGGACCGGGGATCGGTTGAGGGTTGGTGATCGGCGGCTCCGGGGTGGTGGCCACCGTCCTGGCGGTTTCGGGACCGTAGAAGGGAGCCGGGTAGGCCACGATATCATGGGGGTTCACGAACGACGCCACGGCAAACCAGGGCTGTTCCGAGTTGGGGTCTCTCTCGTTGAGGAAACTGGTCACGATATCGCCAAACCCCGGGTCGCGGAAAGTTCCCAGGTTATCCGGGTTCGACCCGTGTGGTTCGGGTCCGGAGCTCTCGTAGCCGCGGAACCCCCAGGGGGTCAGATCGTAGGGCGGTTCGACATGAGAGACGTGCCACTTCCCCATATAGTAGGCGTGGTAACCCGCCGCTTCGAACCAGTCGCCCACCGTGGGGACCCCTTCAGGGTCAAGAAACTGGATCTCGCTGGCGTCTTTGAAGGCGCCGTCGACCTGGGTCACCCCGTGAAGGCTAGGGTATTGACCGGTCATGATACAGGTTCGACTGGGAGAGCACGCGGCCGAGGCGATATAGTGGTTTCGGAGAACCACCGCGTTTTGGCGCAGGCGAGTGAACCCCTGGAAAAGCGGGACGTAAGGGTTGTCGGGCGTCAACTCGGGTCGGAACCCCATGATCTCTCGCAGCGCCGGCACTTCGGCCTGGTTGGCCGCCATATTCGACGGAGGCAGACGCAGCTGATCGCAAAGGACCAGGAGCACGTTCGGGCGGCGGTTCGAAGGAGCCTCGCCAGCCGAGCTCGTGAAAACGTAGGAGTCCTCACTCTCTCCGCAACCGGCCGTCGCTACGGCAAGAGGGCCAAGAATGGTGGACGAACAGATACCTTTGAGAAGTTCGCGACGAGAAATCATATAACTCGATACGATTAACAGGCCCGAATTCCCTCTTCAGGTAAAGAGTTGTCGATATCTGTGGGACGACAGCTAACCGCGCAGTGAGTCGTCGATGCGGGCCTTGAGCTCTTCGAGCAAGATCAGCATCTCTCGACACTCGGCCAGGTGTGAGTGGAGTTGGGCTAGCGAGCCGCCCTCGGCAAAGGAGGCCAGGTTCTTCAAGGAGCCGGTATAAGCCCCGATGGCCTGAGCAAAGAAGCGCAGGTAGAGATCCACCGTGGAGTCTTGCCCCATCAGCGGAATGACCTTGGCTCCGAACGTTTTGCGCGTCTTCTCGAGGTCATCCATCAAGGCGCCGACCGCGGCCCCGGTTTGCTGGCGAGTCACCCGATTCGCTTCCACCCCGCGCACCAACTCTTCCAGCAGATCGACCGCCGACATCCCCTCGAGCGATATCTGAGAGGCCGCTTCGCTGTGACCGTGCCCAAACTCGGCGGTGGCTTGAGCGCGGGCCACCACGGCCGGCAGATTGGCACCACACGACGAACAGACCCTTCGCTCGGGCCCGTTGCTGTAGCCACAGCGTAGGCAGTTGATGCGAAGCGAGGCTTGGCCCTGCTGAGCCATCCGTCTGGCGATCCCCCGGCTGAGGGAGATCAGATGAGGCAGGGTCGTCATTACGCCTTGCCAGATCGACTCCAGCGCGGGCCAGTCGCCCTGCCGAAGCGTCTCGAGCATTCCCAGGAAGCCGCTGCGATGCACGGGCAGAAGCTCCCGGAATTCGGCCGAGATCGGGTCTCGAGCGCTGGCGGAGCTTTCGATCAGCTCTTCGACTCGTTCGAGCTGAACTCGTAGTTCGGCTTCGAACAGCGCTTTACGGACCTCGCCCCGGCGGGCTTGTTCTTTGAGCTGGGCCAGCCGTTCCAAACCGGGCAGGTCTCGAAACGGCGCCATCCGCTGACGACTTACGTCGTGCAACCGTTCGACGGCAGCCTGTAGCGTCTCGAGCGGGCCGGCCAGAGTCATCCAATCGGTCTGGGGGATAGCCGTCCAATCGCCCGGTGGCGAGAGGGCCAGGCGCTCATCCCAGCGCTGCCGCAACTGCTGGTCGGTGGAGAATTCGAACTCGTCGCCAGCGTACGGTCCGCGGGCCATCTCGTCACAGCGAGCGAGAAGATAGTCCCAGGCGCGGAAAAGGTCGACGACATACGCTTCGATCCAGAGGGCGGGAACGCGGTCTCGCAGGTGAGGATCCGAACCCAGAAGGTGGTGAAGCCTGAGCCACTCTTCCAGCGGCCGGAAGCGGGTGTACCGGGGCTGGCCGGCGAGCTGCGGCTCGAGGTCGTCGAGTTGGCGAACGAGGTCGCTACTCGCGCTCCCCACTAGCTTCAGCCCGTCCTGCAGAGCTGTACGGTCCTCCCTGACTCTCCACTGCTCTAGCGCTCCAAACCCGGTCTGCAAGGAGGCGAGAGCCTTCTGCAAAGACAAGACGGCCGACTGGGGTAGAGAGTGAAGCTGGGGCAGCAGCGCGACCAGGCGCTGAAAGCGACTGAGCTCTCGCTGCAGTCCAACCAGACGCTGTTCGAGGGCGTCCCGCTCTAGCCCACCCTCGAGGTGTTTGATCCCCGCTTTGATGAAAGCGTCGAACGGAGCCGACGGGCTATAGATGGGAAGGCTGGCAGCGGCGCCGGCAAACTCGGTGAACAGCGTCGAGCAGGTCCGAGCCGAAGCCAGGAACGCCTTCAGCCTATCCGTGAGAAGCATCGGGTGCCCCCCAGCACAGGCAGCTTCCAGACGCTCGAGACAGCTTAACGCGTGCTCGATCTCCTGTTGGGCAAGCTGAAGCTTCTGTTCCCCCAACGGGTCGGTCAACAGGGTCGCCCGGACCTCCTCGAAAAGGGAGCGAGAGACCTCCAAAAACTCTTTGGCCCGGCGAAAGACCGGAGTCAGGTCCGTACCCGAGACGAGGTCGCCCGCCAGACGGGAGAGCACCCCTTGCTCGACATCGAGCAAGGGTGGAGCCAGCATCACGAGTTCGACCCTTTAGGAGAACCGCTTGCGCAGCTTCTGATACTCTTCCTCGGGCAGGTGGTCGCGCAGATGAGAGAAGGACGACTCGACGTCTTTGACATCATTCTTGCGGAACGCTCGGGTGGCGTCTCTGGAGACCTTGCGGAAGACGTCTTTGAGTTCGTCTCCCTGCAACTCACCTTGCGCTTCAAAGTAGCGGATCGCCACTTCTCCCAGCCCGTAGGTCCAACCGTAGACAAAGGGAGCTGACACCAGCTTACCGATGATCGGGATCAGATTGGCTACGAACAGCGTGGTGATCTGCCCGAAGACCGAAGCGCCGCAGGCTGCCGAGATATGAGCCAGCGTCTTCTCGGGCGGGTCCTTGACGTTGTACGCCTTTCCAATGGAGAGGATCATCGCGGTCTGGATCGGCATCAGAAAGACCAGGTCCGAGAACGGCAGCGGCACCAGCACGATACCGGCCGCCGAGATGGCAAAGCTTCGGGCGATATCACGAGCCTTCTCACGGGCGCCCTGGGGCGCCTGAGCTCCACCGAAGGACAGCGGCGGCAGGGGCCGCGAGGCGGCCGAGGCGCGGAAGGTGGGAACAGGGGTCGAGGCGGGAGGGGCCCCCGGGCCCCTTTCGCTCTTTTCGATCCAATCCCGAGGGCGGTTAGGATCGACCGACGGATAGTCGTAGGACTCCCAGTACTGGGGAGGCGGAGGTCCGTCCGGGATGGTGTCCATCGGGGGCGGCGACGAGAAAGAGGGCGTCTGCCCGGCCGAAGGTCGGACCGTCCCGCCAGGGGCCGCAGGGGCCGGATAGCTCGGAGCGCAGGTCGGCTCTTGCGGGATCCGGTTGCCGCACTGACCACAGAATTTCGCGCCGGGCTTGGCCTGGGCGCCGCAGTTATCGCAATATTTGCTCATAAGTTCCTCAAGAAGGCGTTTCGTTTCCGAAAGATCGCCTCCTGCGTGATGGGTTACAACCTTCGTTCCCCTCCGCGGTTTCCGCCGGAACGGGCCGGCAGGAGTCCGGGCCAGGGGGCGGCAAGCCTACCAGGAATGTCCACATCTACCGGTAGACCCTCCAAAGCCCCTCAACTGCTCGCTCTGGCGGGTGTTCTAGGTCTCGGGTTGGCGGGCCTGGCCCTGAAATTTGGCAGCCGGATGGCCCCTGCGGCGCCAGCGGTTCACCTGCAGCGAGCGGTGGCTCCCCCAGCGGGCTGGCAGATCCAGTTCGCTCCTTCCCTGCTGGGAGCCAGGGACGCCTCCACCTGGTCGGCCTCTCTCGAAGCGTTGTCGGGGACCGGGGTCGCGGCGGCAACCGGAGAATCGACCCCGGCGGTCTGGAATCTGACCAGCGTCACCGGCCAGCCGACCTTATCCAAGGCCTCGGCGGGCGGTAGCGACCTGAGCGCGGACCCTCTTTACCCGAGCGATCCCCTGGCCAGTTTTGCCTGGGCGGGTGGCGGTTGGACCTTCGAAGGTGAGCTCTACCGGTCGGAGCAGAATCCCAGATTGCTCATCGGGCCCCTTCGAGCGACGGCTCCTTCCGGAGCGACACGGCCGCCCGGTCAAGGCTTCGGGGAATCCGAGTTGGCTCGCTGGCCGGCCGACACCGCTCGCCTGGTGGTGCTGGACCCGGCCTTGCTCTCTCTCCCCGAAGCGCAGCGCTCGAAGTTGCTCAAAGATTGGAGCCGCTGGGAATTCGACCTGGAATCCGACTTGCGAGATCTGCTGGGCTCTTCGGCCGCCTACGGGCGTTGGAGGGATCAGCCGATCTTCGCTCTCTCGGTCAAAGACCCCGGAGTTGCCGCTGGGGCCATCGAGGCGCGCTTTCCCGAGTCGGTGGTTCGAGGAGCCGTAGTACGACATCAGGGCAGCCGAATTCGAGCGTTTGGTTCGGACGGATCCGGTCCCGCCTGGTTTTTGCGAGGCAGTACCCTGTGGGCCAGCAAGAGCGGCGGTGCGGAACGGATGAAGGGGTTGCTGGAGGCGATTCTCCAGACCCCTCGACCCGCCGCGGCGATTTTCGACGAACTTCTTCGCTTGGCGCAGGGCCATCCCGGCTGGCGCGTCGCCGTGCTGGAAAACGACAACAGGGCGCCCCTTCGTTGGGGCGCCCTGTTGCGTTGGGAAGAAGGCCAGGACCAGCCGGACGGCTGTATCGTCGTCTCTCTGGACCCGCCTACTGACCGTGAAGCCAGGCCATAAAAGGGGCCGGAACGATCCCGAGGAGCAGGACACCGGCCGCGCAGATGGCCAGGGCGACGGAAGTCATCGAGGTCGGAGGCTCGACCCCGGGCTCTTCCACTACGGGTAGCTCTTCGGCTTCGACGGCCGATTCGTCCCGACCGTCGAAAAGGCTAACCGCCGTGCTTAGGTAGTAGGCGGCACCAACCAGCGAGAATCCGATACCGATCGCTGCCAGCAGTGGGATGTCCGCCGCGACGGCGCGTCCGAAGAGGTAGAATTTGCCCAGGAAACCGCCCGCCGGGGGAAGCCCGGCCAGGGAGGCGAGGCAGAGGGCGAACACCCCGGCCAGGGCCGGGTGAGTACGGTACAGCCCTTTGAGATCGCTGCGTTCGACATCTCGGCCCAGCGCACGTTCTACCACCGAGAGGGCCAGGAAGGCTCCAACGTTGGCGAACAGGTAGGTGGTCAGGAAGAACATCATCGGCACCTGCATCCAGGCGCCAACGGCGGGAGCCACCATCAGGTAGCCGGCGTTACCGACGCCCGAGTAAGCCAGCATTCTCTTGACCGAGGTCTGGCTCAGCGCCATCAGGTTACCGAAAGCCATGCTGACGATAGCGAGGCCAGTGAAGATGTACTCCATCCAGTCAGCCAGGCCAGGGTTGGCGATAATGGTCAAGCGCCATAGGGCGCTGATCGCAGCGACTTTCGTCGCCACCGACATGAACGCCGTAACCGTGGTCGGAGCGCCTTCGTAGACGTCCGGCGCCCACATATGGAATGGGACGACGGCGAGTTTGAAGAGCAGTCCACAGGTGACCAGAACGATCCCGGCCAGGGCCAGCGGAGAGTTGACGCCTTCGCTTTTGCCCATCTCCATAATCCAGGTCGTCCCGGTCGCCCCGTAGAGCAGAGCCAGGCCGTAAAGGAGCACGGCTGAAGCCGCCGAGCTGAGCAGGAAGTATTTCATACCGGACTCGCGCGAAGTGGCGCGTTCGGGGAAGAAGATGCAGAGCAGGTAGAGCGCAATCGAGAACAGTTCCAGACCGAGGAACATCACCATGCTGTTCAAGGCGGAAGCCATCAGCAGCATTCCCAGCGAAGCGCCCAGAATCAGCGCGACAAACTCGCCACCGTGCCGATTTTTGTTGCGGTCCAGCTCTTCCTGACCCGACAGGATGCCCAGCAGAGCGCAGAAGGCGATCAGCAGTCCGGCCCAGCGCGACAGGCCGTCATCGGCCAGCATCGCATTGAACGAGGTGTGCACGACGTGGTTGTCGCGCAGCAGGTAGCTGGCGACGAGGCCGATCAAGCCCAGCGCAGACACGGTCATCGCCATGGGACGGGAAGCGCTCACAGGGTCTTCTTCGGCCGGTCGAGGGCGCAGTTCAAAACACAGCGCGGCGACCATGAGCAGACCGAAGACGGCTAGAGGATAAAGCGTAACCAGGTCCAGGTCAGGCCGGACAAAGTTAAGTTTGGTTAGCTCGGCTAACAGCAACATTTAAACGACTCCCGTCAGCCAGATCTGAATCGGCTGGAGAAATAGCGACGGTGCGAAACCCATCACCAGGGTGAGCACGATCGGGACGAGCAGAACCGCCACCTCGCGGCCACGCAGGTCCGAGGAGGCTCGATAGGTTCCCGGTTCGCCGGTGAACACCACCTGATACCAGCGAAGCATGTACGCCGCAGCCAGCACGATGGCGACGCTAGCGACCACCGCCATACTGGGGAAGTTGTCATAAACTCCGGTCAGGATCAAAAGCTCTCCAGGGAAGGAGCCCATTCCGGGCTGTCCCAGGGAGGCCAGAGTAAGGAACAGGGTCAGGGCCGCAAAGCGTGGCGCCGAACTGGCCAGGCCGCCGAAGCGACGAAGCTCGTCGGGCATCTCCCGCTTCTCCATCAGCGCGACCGCCAGGAACAGACCGCCCGTGGCCACAGCGTGCCCGGCCATCTGAAGAACCGCGCCCGCGGCTCCAACGGTAGAGATGGTCACGATACCCAACGCGATCATCGCCATATGGCTAAGGCTGGAGAAAGCCAGAACCTCGCGCAGCGACTGCGAGCCCAGAGCGGCGAATCCGCCGTAGAGCAGGGAGACCAGAGCCAGGGCGGCCAGCACGGGCAGGTAGTGCAACATCGCTTCGGGGAAAACCGTGTAGCCGACCTTGAACAAGCCGTACGACCCGGCTTTCCCCATCATCGCCGCGATCACCGCCACGACCGAAGCCGGAGCGTTACGGTAGAGCGGTCCTAACCATCCGTGGAAAGGGACCATCGGCATCTTGACCAGGAAGGCCAGCGCAAAGAAGAAGAACAGCTGTTCTTGCTTTTCCTTGGCCAGGCCGCTCAGGGCGCTGAATTCCAGGTTGGGAAGCTGACCAGGAACATCGTTCTGGAAGGCCAGCAGTAGAATGCCCAGCAGCATGGGAAGCGACCCGAACAGGGTGAACATCACGAACCGGTAAGCGGTCGCCCTACCGTCCACCCGGGACCAGCCGGCGATCAGAAGGACCGACGGAAGCAGCATCGCCTCGAAGAAGATGTAGAAGAGGCCGAGATTCTGAGAGAGAAACAGTCCACTGAGCAGACCGTTGAGCAGCATCAGATTCGCCGAATACAGCCCCAGACGCTCGATGCGCTCCGAGGTGGTGAGCAGCGCTAGTCCGGTGATCAAAGGGGTCAGCAGGACCAACCACAGGTTGGCGCCGTCCAATCCGAAGGACCAGTGGAGTCCAAGCTCCGGCAGCCATTCGTGGAACGTCTTGAGGCCGGCGCCGCCTGGTGCGAGCACCGATTTGGCAAGGACCACTCCACTGACCAGCTGGACGAAGGCGAGCAAGACACCGAAAGTCCGGGCCCCCTTGCCTTCCATGAAGTACATCGCCACGGCGGCGGCCAGGGGTAGGAAAAGATAGGTCTCGAGATTCACTGCGCGTTACCTCCGTGCAGAATCATCGTGAAGGCTAGTAGTAAGGCTACCGACCCGGTCAGGAACGCCAGGTAATAGCGGGTCGAGCCAGTCTGCAGCTCTTTACAGGCTACGCTGAAAGCGTTGAATGAGGATCCCAGGGCGCCCGGAACCGTTCGCTGGAACAGCTTGTCGGCACCGACGGCGATCAGACGACCCAGCAGGTCGACCCCGCGAGCGAGGAAGCCGTAGGCCTGGTCGAAGACCGTTCCGTTACGGAAGAAGGCGTAGAGGCCGCCCTCCTTGCCGAAACGGTCCGGCTCGCCTTTGCCGAACAGGGCGTAAGCCGCGCCCAGAGCCAGCAGAACCGCCAGGCTCAGCCCGATGGCGGCGCCGCTGGTCGCACCCGGCTCGATGGCGTAAGCCGCCAGGGTGTTGGTGGGGTCGAAGAAGCTCTGCAGCTGGGGGTAGCCAAGTCCGGCGACCAGCGACAGTATCATCAGGACGGTACACGCGCCGGTCATCGGAGCGCCCGGCAGATGCGGGTGGGCAATGCGGGACGGACCGAAGAAGGTCAGGAAGAACGCGCGCCCCGTGTAGAAAGCGGTCATAACGGCCACGGCCGCACCGATCAGGAAAAGTGGCCCTCCCTGGGGATGCTCGTGAGCGGCGTGCAGGATGCTCTCCTTCGAGAAGAAGCCCGAGGTTCCCCAGAATCCCGAGAGGCACAGACTGCCGACCGCGAACAGAACGGTGACCACCGGCATCTGTCGGCCCAGGCCGCCCAGTTTGCGCATATCCTGTTCGCCGTGAGCGGCGTGAATCACAATCCCGGCGGTCAAGAAGAGCAGGGCCTTGAAGAAGGCGTGAGTCACCAGGTGGAACACGGCGGCGCCGTAGGCTCCGACGCCGACCGCCAGGAACATGTAGCCCAGCTGGGACATCGTCGAGTAGGCCAGGACCCGCTTCAGGTCGGTCTGCACCATCGCGCAGCAGGCTGCGAACAGGGCGGTCACCGCTCCCATATAGGCGACACCGATGGCGACGTCGGGAAGCAGCAGTAGGAAAGCGCTGCTGCGGACCAGCAAGTAGACGCCGGCGGTCACCATCGTGGCCGCGTGAATCAGGGCCGAAACCGGGGTGGGTCCTTCCATCGCGTCCGGAAGCCAGGTGTGCATCGGAAGCTGGGCCGACTTGGCGTAGGCGCCAAGGATCAGCCCGCCAACCACCACCAACAACCAGGGGGTCGCGATGTGGTCGTTCTTCAGAGAAGGCAACACCTGGTCGAAAAGCGTCGCGTAGTCGACCGTGCCGGTGTATTTGTAGAGAGCGAAGACCGAGATCATCAGACCGACATCACCGATCACGTTCATCACGAACGCTTTCTTCGATGCTGCGGCGGCGCTGGGTTTGTGGCGCCAGAAACCGATGAGGCCGAAAGAGGCGAATCCGACGCCTCCCCAACCGACGATCAGGGTGGCGTAGTTATCCGCCAGGACCAGGAACGACATGGCCGCGATGAAGACGTTGAGCAAGGTGAAGAAACGAGGCATCTCCTCGTCGTGCTCCATATACTCCGAAGCGTACCAGTGGATCAGGAAGCCGACCCCGGTGATCACGCTCATCAGCGTCAGACTCAGGGCGTCCACATAGATCCCAAAGGAGATCGGCTGACCCGATCCCGGGAAGGCGTCGATCCAGTTCCAAAGCTTGGTCGAGCGGGGGATTTCCGCGCCGGCCAGTTTTTGGATTACCGTCCAGGCGACCACCAGAAAAGAGAGCCCGGTCGCGGTGGAAGCCACCACGGCCGAACCGAACTTGCCCAGTTGGCGCCCTGACGTGCCGACGATCAGCGCTCCTATTACCGGGAGCAGCAAGGTCAAAAGCATAGGTTGAAAAGTTCCAGTCATCGTAGCCGGCCTACCCTTTCAGCGTGGACATCGAGTCCACGTCGACGGTGTGACGGTTACGGAAGATGGTGATGATAATGCCCAGCCCCACCACGGCCTCGGCCGCCGCGATCGTCATAACGATCAGGGTAAACACAGGCCCATCGGCGGGCCCTCCGTGCATGCCGTCGACCTTATGAGAGAACCGAGAGAAGGTCACGAACGCCAGGTTGGCAGCGTTGAGCATCAGTTCGATCGACATGAACATGACCAGCGGATTTCGCCGGATCACCATTCCGATCAGGCCCAGCGAGAACACCAGGGCCGAGATAGATAAAAAGAATTCGGGGCTGTCAGCCATCGCCGAGTTGCCGCCTTCCTCCCAGAATGACTGCGCCGATCAGGGCTACCAGCAAGAGGAACGCTGTGCCTTCGAAAGGGAGCAGGAACGGCCCGAACAGGTCGAGCGCGAAACTTTGAATCGTCACCAGTTCGTGACCTGCGGGAGCAACCCGATCATAGAGCGCCTGGCGCTGAACGGTGGTCCAGAGCAGTCCGCAGCAAAAGAGTCCCACCGAAATACCAGCGACCGAGGTGCCCTTGAGCGGCCACAGCTGAAGCGGGTCTTCTTTAGGGGACAGAGTCGTCACGGCGAACATGAAGACCACCATCACGGCTCCGGCGTAAACCAGCAGTTGGGCGACGGCGAGGAACTGGTGAGTCAGCGCCAGGAACAGGCTGCCCACGCCCAGCAGGTGCACGGTCAGAAAGAGCGCGCTGTGAACGGGCTCTTTGGCCAGAATCACGCCAAACGCGCAGAACACCGTGATAAGGCCGGCCAGGGCCAACAGAATATCAGGCATCGGGGCTGCCGCCTTCCCGCTGCGGGGCCCGCGGCTTCTGTCCCAGCTTCAGGTCGCCACGTCCCACCGCTGCGGCCGAGGTCGAAGAGCCGTCGAACTCGCCGGTGACGGCGGGAACGCGGTCGGCCACGTCGGTCGGCGGCTTGGGGTCCCAGACCTCGGTGGTACCCAGGGTCGAGGTGCCCAGCGGCTCGATCAGCTGACTCTTCTTCATGAGCAGCGACTGACGGCTGTAGCCGGCCAGGGCCGTGTTGTTCTCGAGGGTGATAGCGTTGGTAGGGCAAGCCATCTCGCAGTGGCCGCAGTAGATGCAGCGGAGCAGATCCACGTCAAATACCTTGGCGTAGCGTTCGCCCTTCGAGGTGGGAGTCTCCTTAGAGTTTTCCTCGGCCTCGATGTAGATGGCCCCCGCAGGACAGGTTCCCTGGCAAAGCAGGCAGCCCACGCAGCGCTCGAGTCCGTCAGAGTAGCGATGTAAAACGTGACGGCCACGGGTTCGAGCCGGCACCTTTCGCTTCTCTTCCGGATACTGCTTGGTGACCGGAGCTTCAAGCATGTTCTTGAAGGTGATCGCCATACCCTTACCCAGGGCTATAAGATCGTCAATGACTTTATCCATAACTCTTTTCTCGCCGGCCGCCTTTAGTGGTGGGAGCCTGCTGCCTCCCTGCGTCGGTTCAGTTTTCCAAATGCGTAAAGCAAAGCCACGACGGACACGATCACACCGGTGAACCACCAGTTGGTCCAGCCCAGCACGACGCCGACCACGGTGATGGCCAGGTTCAACAGGGCCAGCGGCAGCAGGACCTGCCAGCCGATCCGCATCAGTTGGTCGTAGCGGAAGCGCGGCAGGGTGGCGCGCAGCCAGATAAATCCGAACATGAACATCGCGATCTTCAGGACGAAAACGGCCCCGTTCTGAATGTCGAGGAACGGCAGATAGGGACCGCCCAGGAAGACGGTGGTGGCCACAGCGCTGACCGTGATCATCGCTACGTATTCCGCCATGAAGAACAGGGCGAAGCGCATACCGCTGTACTCGGTATGAAATCCAGCCCCGAGTTCTTGTTCGGCTTCAGGAAGGTCGAAGGGAGCGCGGTTCGTTTCGGCGATGGCGGCGATGCAGAAGATCACGAACGCCATCGGCTGAGAAAAGGCCAGCCAGTGTCCTTTTTGAAACACCGCGATCTGAGCAAACGACAGACTTCCCACCATCATCAGGGGCGACAGCAAGGCCGACCCCATCGCAAGCTCATAGGAGACCATCTGTGCGGTCGAGCGGACGCCACCGATCAGGGAGTACTTGTTGCCCGAAGCCCAGCCGCCGAGCACGATGCCGTAGACGGCCAGCGAGGTGACGCCCAGAACGAACAGCACACCGACGTTGATGTCGGCGACCTGGAAGAAATGATCCTCTGGGATCGGGAGAGGCCCGATCGGGGCATTCTCTGCCTCTTTCGCAAGCTGGATCGGGATGACCGAGAACGAGGTTAAAGCCACCACCAGGGAGATGCAGGGCGCCACCAGGTAGAGGAACACCCTGGCCCCGGCCGGGATCAGCTGCTCCTTGAACAAGAGTTTCAAGCCGTCAGCCGTCGGCTGAAGCAGACCGCCCAGAATCTTTCCTCCGGCGCGGTTGGGACCGATGCGCCACTGGAATTTCGCGATCACGCGCCGCTCGATGAGAGTCATCGCTCCCATGGCTGAACAGAGAATGACGCACAGCGCCAGGGCCCTTAAAAGAACCCAGAGAACCTCTAACACTACTTCTTCTCCCTAGCGCCCTTGCGCTTGCCCTTTTTGCTTTTTCCGCCGGCCGAATCCGATTCGGCGGTCTGAGCTTTGGCTTCCTCGGCGCTGGCCGGGGTTTCGCCCTCTTTGGCCACGACCTGACCGGTGTCCGAAGCTTTCGCCGAATCGCCGGGAGTCTCTTCGCCAGTCTCGTCAGCGCTCTCGTCCTCGGTGACCGGGTCGACTTTGGCGACATTCGAGTCGCCGTCCGTCTTGCCGTCTTCCTGAGCTTCCTCGGGCGTGGGGCTATCCGTCTTCGACTTCGTTTCTGCAGGCACTTCCGACTTGGACTCCGCCGCCTCATCCTTTTTGGGAGGCTCGACGACGTGAAGCGAGGAGACCGGGACGTTTTCGGTGACGGGATCAACAGCGTCTTCCGTCAGCATGGCCGCCACAGGAGCCGGCAGCGGTTCCATGACGTGGGGGGCGACGCCGAGTTTCTGGTGGCGCTTCGAGGGGGTCGGTCCAGCGGGTTGAGCGCCGGAGGTGACCATCACCCGAAGCGGAACGTAACCTTCCTTGGCGGGAGCGGCGGCCACGGCCACAGCTTCCTCGGGATGGCGAACGTAGTCGTGAGCCAGTCCTAGCAGAGCGGCGATCCGACGAGGGTCGTCCTGGCCGGGGACCGAGGGCGGAGTATCGCCCCGGGTCACGCGGCCGGCGCGTTCGACTCGGGAACCGGTGTTCGCCGCAGGCATCCACATCGGGCTGTCCGGCTGAGGAACAGGAATCGCCGAAAGGTCGGGCCGCGGCATGCCCAGGTCGGCCTGCTGCGGATAGGACCAGTGCATTTCGCTGCTGGACTCGAAGTCGCGGTAGGTATGTCCCAGGAACGACGGGTTCATCTGCCCTATCTCCTGGAACACCTGGCGGGTCGTCTTGTAGGGAGCATCGCCTCCCCGGACCGCTTTGACCAGGGCCGAAGCGATGGCCCAGGCGGGCTGCGACTCGCCCACCGGCAAGACGGCCTGGCGGGAAAGTTGGATGGTCCCGTCGGTCGAGACGAAAACGCCGTGACTTTCCACCCAGGTCGAAAGCGGGAACACGATGTCCGCCTTTTCCGTGGTCGAATTCGGCGCCGTGGCGCAGGCGATCAGGAAGGTCGGTTTCCTGGCGCCGTCGTGCGCCATCGGGTCGCAGCCGACCGCGACCATGACGCCCGAACCCGAGCGAGCCATATCGGCGTAGCTTTGCCCCTTCTTGGTGCTGAACTCGCCCCAGTTGTCGGCGTAAGTCTTGCCGCTGGCAAGGTCGCCGCCGCCAGGAGCGCTTTCGGGTTGGCAGCCGATCTGATCCAGGCCCAGAGCGTTGGCCCCGTGACGCAGATGGAGAAGTCCGTGGGGGGCTGTCGCCCAGCCGCGTTCTTTAAGAACCTTGGGCAGGTCCTCGAGGCCCTGTCCCACCAGGTCGCCAGCGGCGACCACCAGGACGCGAGTCTTGCCGCGGAACGTTTCGACCAGCCTGGTCCAGTCGTCCGAGGTCGACCCGCCGGCTTCCCAGGGGCGCGGAGCGGGCATGCGAAGACCTGCTGCGGCCGGTTCGCCCAGGGCGTCCAGGTCGGCCAGAAGTTTGTCCCACAGTTGGCTCGGCTGGCCCACGGCACGGAAATCGGCCAGGCCTTCCATCACCTGCTCGGGGTGCAAGCTGATCAGTCGAGCGCCGCGACGCAGCCCCTTCTTGATACGAAGATCCACACCGGCGTGGGTCGCGTGAGGGTGACTGCCCAGGCAGACAATCACTTCGGCATCGTCACAGCCCATGACCCGACCGGTCGCCTGTTCGCCCTCTCCGGGCTGCAGCGCTTCGTGGGCGGACTGATGGGCGATGTTGCCGCTCTTCAGTAGACCACGACTCAGTCGAAGCAACGCGTGACCGTCCTCGAGCGAGAGTTGCGAGCCCAGAAGAACGGACGCCTTGACGTCGTCGCCTTTAAGTTTGCCTGCGGCGGCGGCCAGCGCCTGGTCCCAGGTGGCCGCTTCCAGAATGCCCGCGCCGTTGCGGATCATTGGGCTGAGGAGACGGTTATCGGCGTGAATATGATCGTGTCCATAGCGGCCGGAATCGCACAACCAGCCGTCGTCGATCTCGTCATTGCAGCGCGAGCGGAAGCGCACCACTTCATCGAAGCGAACGTCGACGGTGATGTTACAGCCGACCGAGCAGTGGTTACAAAGTCCAGCGAAGTGCTGCTGCTCCCAGGGGCGAGCGTTGAACCGGTAAGACTTTGCCGTCAGCGCGCCGACCGGGCAAAGCTCGATCGTGTTACCAGAGTACTGCGAGTCGAAGGAGCGACCTTCGAAGGTTCCGATCTCGGAGCGATTGCCGCGGTCGATGATGACCAGGCCTTCTTCCATGGCGATCTCGTTGCAGAAGCGAGCGCAACGCTGGCACATAATGCAGCGTTCCCGGTCGAGGATCACGTTCTTCCCGACCTGCTTGGATTTGCTAAAGTGACGCTTGGCCTCGACGAAGCGAGTGGTGGAGGGGCCGTAGCGCAAGGTGAAGTCCTGCAGATCGCACTCGCCGCCCCGGTCGCAGACCGGGCAGTCGAGGGGATGGTTGATCAGGAGGAACTCCAGAATCCCCTCACGGGCGGCGATGGCGTTTTCGCTGCGGGTATGCACCACCATGTTGGGCATCACTTCCGTGGTGCACGCCGTCATGATGGGACGGCGCTGCCCTTCGACTTCGACGGCGCAGACGCGACAAGCGCCTACCGGCTTCATCTTGGGGTGGTAGCAGTAAACGGGGATTTCGATGCCGACCTCGCGAGCGGCTTCGACCACCAGGGTTCCTCGGGGAACGGACAGCTGGTGACCGTCGATGGTGATGGGGACAAGATTATCGGACATTACTTTCCGGCCAGCTCCTTCTTGCCGTCGAGGATCGAGACGCCGTGTTCACAGAAGTGCTCGAACTCCTCAGGGAAGTATTTGAAAGCGCTCATGATGCAAGAGGTCGCCGAATCGCCCAGCGGGCAGAACGACTTACCGTTGAGGTTGTTGCAAACATCCTTGAGCAGAGGGATGTCGGCGGGCCGACCGTTGCCGCGAATGATCCGCTGCAGAATGTCGACCAGCCACTTGGTGCCCTCTCGGCAAGGGGTACACTTGCCGCAGGACTCTTCTTCGAAGAACTGGTCCAGGTTCAGACAGACCTTCACGATGTCGGTCTTGTCGTTGATGATGACGATGGCGCCGGAGCCCGCCATCGAGCCGGCCGCAGCGATCGCTTCGAAGTCGCAGGCCACGTCCAGGTGCTGGGCGGTGAGCATCGGCGCCGACGCACCGCCCGGGATGATCGCCTTGAGCTCGCCGCCCCAAACGCCTCCGCCAAGCCCGTAGATGACGTCGCGCATCGTCGTGCCAAGCTCGATTTCGTAGTTGCCAGGCTTATTCACGTGACCCGACAGGCAGATGACGCGTGTGCCTTTACTTCGCTCCGTGCCCATACCGGAGTACCATTCGGCTCCGTTACGCAGAATGGCCGGCAGGGTGGAAAGGGTTTCCACGTTGTTGATCACCGTGGGGCAAGCGTAGAGCCCTTCGACGGCCGGGAAGGGAGGTTTGAGACGGGGGAAGCCACGTTCGCCTTCCAGCGAAGAAAGCAGAGCCGACTCTTCACCGCAGATGTAAGCTCCGGCGCCACGATGAACCACGATGTGGCAGCGGAACCCTTTGCCCAGGACATCGTCGCCCAGCAAGTTGGCGGCGTAAGCTTCCTTCACGGCCACCTCCAGCGCTTCGAAGCCTTCCAGCATCTCGCCCCGGATGTAGATATAAGCGTTCTCGATGCCCACCGCGTAGCAAGCGATGATGATCCCTTCCACCAGCTGATGGGGAAGCTCTTCGACCATCTCGCGGTCTTTGCACGTCCCCGGCTCGGACTCGTCGCAGTTGACGCAAAGGTATTTGGGCTTACCGGTATTGTTGGGAACGAAGCTCCACTTCATGCCGGTGGGGAAACCTGCACCGCCGCGGCCGCGCAGGCCGGAGGTTTTGACCAACTCGATCAGTTCGCCAGGGCTCAACGCCAACGCCTTCTCGAGTCCGGCGTAGCCTTCGTTCTTTCGGTAGACATCGAGCCCTTTGATGCCAACGATGTCGCGTTTGGCGAAGATCACTTTTTCGAACGCCATGACTACTCTTTCCCTTCCGGTCGCTGCCAGGACATCGGGGCTGCCGGGTAAGCGGGGTCTCCGTTGCGCAGGCGGTCGATGAGTTCGTGAACCTTGTCGGGGTCGACGTTTTCCACGAAGCGGTCGTTGACCTGAAGTACCGGGGCGCCGACGCAGGCGGCCAGGCACTCGCCGTGGACGACGGTAAACATTCCGTCTTCGGTCATCTCTCCGGGCTCGACGCCCAGATGTTTGCACAAGCCGTGCTCGACTCCGTCCGAATTGCGCAGCCAGCAAGAGATAGAACGGCAAACCTTCAGCACGTACTTGCCCACCGGTTTGCGGTGATACATGTAGTAGAAGGTCACCAGGCTGCGTACTTCGGCCGCCGGCATACCAAACATCTCGGCCAGCTCCGCCTGGGCCTCTTCAGGAACCCAGCCCAGCTGCTCTTGCGCTACGTGAAGCGCGGGCAAAATCGCGGAACGGGCCTTGGGATACTTGGCCATCAGCTCGCGGATGCGCTGCTTCGACTCGTCGTTGAGCAGCTTCAAGCCGGGAATCGGCGCGGTCGAGGTGTCAGAATTGCTCGAACTCATAGTTTTCCGAAATTGCCTTTCTTAGCGGTCGCAGTCGCCCAGCACGAAGTCGATGGAAGCGAGAACCACGACGACGTCAGCGAGCAGCAGTCCCCGAACCAACTCGGGAAGCAGTTGCACGTTGGTGAACGAAGGGGTGCGGACGCGCATTCGGTACGGCTTATTGCTGCCGTCCGAGGTCATATGGAATCCGACCTCGCCACGGGGGCCTTCTACCGCCGTGTAGACGTCTCCGGGAGCCGGAGCAAAGCCCTGGGTAAACAGTTTGAAGTGATGGATCAGCGACTCCATCGAGTACTGGATCTCGTACTTCGGCGGAGGAACGATCTTACGATCGTCGGTGCGGTAAGGCACCCCGACGCCGGGCGGCGGGATCTTTTTGAGCGCCTGCCGGCAGATCTTGATCGACTCTTCCATCTCTTCCATCCGGACGATGTAGCGATCGTAGCTGTCGCCCGTCGTCCGGGTGGGAACCTTGAACTCGTAGTCGGGATAGGCACAGTAAGGGCGGTCCCGACGAAGGTCCCAATCGACACCGCTGGCGCGGGCCACCGGACCGGTGATGCAGAAGTCGCGGGCCATCTGGGGCGAGAGCAGGCCGATCCCTTTGGTGCGCTCCATCCAGATCGGATTGTTCTCGAGCAGGTCGTAGTACATTCCGATCTTGGCTTCCAGACGGTCCAGCACGTTCGAGACATTGCCGAGGAACTCGGGGTTCAGGTCGGCCATCAAGCCGCCCGGTTGGATGTACGAGGTCATCATGCGAACTCCCGAGACCTGTTCGAACAGGTCCAGGATGTGCTCGCGCTCCTGGAAACAGTAGAGGAACATGCTCATGGCGCCAGCGTCGAGACCCGACGTGCCCAGCCACACCATGTGCGAAGAGATACGCTGGAGTTCGACGAGCAGCACGCGGATATGGTCGACGCGCTCGGGAACGGTGATACCCAGAAGCTTCTCTACAGCCAGCGAGTAGCCCAGATTGTTATTGAGAGGCGCCAGGTAGTCCATGCGGTCGGTGACCGTCAGCGCCTGTTGATAAGTCTTGACCTCGGCGGTCTTTTCGATGCCGGTGTGGAGATAGCCGATGTCGGGGTCGGCTTTGATGATCGTCTCACCATCGATGGTCAGGATCAGGCGCAGAACCCCGTGGGTCGAAGGGTGCTGCGGACCCATATTCATGATGGTCACGCCACTGGCGTCATCGGTCTGGAACGAGGCCGCGCTGCGCGGAGTCTCGGGTTGAGTGCTTGCGGACATTGAAATGGTCTCCTTGGCCTAGCGGAACAGCGAGCTGGCCGGCCCCGTCACGGGGAAATCCTTGCGAAGAGGGTGGCCGTGGTAATCGTTCGGCAAAAGAATACGGCGCAGGTCGGGGTGGCCGCCGAAGCGGATCCCGAACAGGTCGTAGACCTCGCGCTCGAACCAGGACGCTCCCGGCCAAAGCGGGGTAAGGCTGTCGAGCGCCTGATCCTCCCCCACCACCGCTTTGAGGCGGACAAACTCTTTGAGAGTCGGCGACGTGAAGATCGCCATCACGTCAAAGCGAGGGTCGCGGTCGAGATAGTCGACCGCTGTCAGGTCCGACAGTTCAACGAACCCCTGCTCCTGGAGAAAGCGGGCGGAGTCGCGCCAGGACGCAGGCATGACCCAGAAGGTCATCTCTCCCCGGTCTTCTCGGCTGCCCAGGTAGTTCGGACCGGCCAGGTTGGCCAGGCCGGTCGCCAGTTGGCGCACGTCGTCGGAAATCACGGTCATTTTCAGGCTTTCTGTACAGTGGGATAGGGGTCGATGGAGGCCATCTTCATCCCCCAGGCCGGATTCTGGTCGATGGCGTACTGGGGGTCGACCCCGGGCGGGATCCCCTTATCGATCTTATCCTGCAGCATGGTGAAGGCGGTCATCAGCGCCTCCGGGGTGGGAGGACAGCCGGCCACGTAGACGTCGACCGGGACGATCTTGTCGACTCCCTGAACGATGGCGTAATTATTGAAGACGCCACCGCAGGAGGCGCAAGCGCCCATCGAGATCACCCATTTGGGGTCGGGCATCTGATCGTAAATCTGACGAAGCACCGGCGCCATCTTGATCGAGACGCGTCCCGCCACGATCATCAGGTCGCTCTGTCGAGGCGACGCACGGAAGACCTCGGCGCCGAAGCGCGAGATATCAAAACGGGCGCCCGAGGTGGCCATCATCTCGATAGCACAACAAGCCAGACCGAAAAGGGCAGGCCACAGAGAGTTCTTGCGAGCTTCCTTAGCCGCCCACTGAAGAGCTTTAATCTTGGCCAGATTCGTGGTGATCATTCCGAAGCCGGTGGTCTTGCCCTGGGACGGGAAGAGCGCGTCGGAAACATAAAGGGTTTTCTGGTCCCCTTCAGGGTTGCCTAGTTCCATTTCAAGGCTCCCTTTCTCCATACGTAGAGATAGCCGACCACCAGCAGGGCAAAGAACGCCCCGATTTCGGCCAGCAAGAACATCCCATCGGCCGGCGACATCGCGGACACGGGCTTGAGGATGGTGGCGAGGGGATAGAACGCTACCGCCTCGACGTCAAAAATCAAGAACAGCATGGCCACCTGAAGGAAGCGGATGGACACGCGAGTGGGCATCGGCGCGATATCTTCGATACCACACTCGTAAGGTTGGGATTTCTGAGGGTTCGGATTGCGGGGTCCGACCAGGAACGAGATCCCCGAGATGGCCAGCGCGATCACGCACGCCACAACGAACATAATCCCTATATTTGCGTACTCTAACATAGCTTGTGAATTTTATCACAATCTCCGCCGAGGGGTAAACCCTGATGGGAGTTTGCTCCGACTCCTTCTGTGTGGTCGCTCCCGCAGAGGAGCGCCATCAATGCCAAGTTGCAGGCACCGCAAAGGCAAGTATGCGCTAGGATGAGGTTCTCCTGCTCAACGGTCAGGAATGGCGGGGCTGATAGGCCCGCCCTTTCCAGGTGGCCCGGCCTCCCCGCCACTTGTCCAGCAGAGCCCACCACTGGATCGCCATCAGGCCCGTAACGCCCAAAGGTCGGCTCAGTGCGCCGAGAATCGTCTGCTGGAAGCGTCGCCGGAGGGCCAGGTAGACGGCGGCGTTCAGCAGGAGAGCCAGCGCGCCGAGCGGGCGCCCCGTCAGGGCCAGCACCAGCGGCAGCAGATTGGCGCCGAGCAGCACGAACGTCCAGAGCGGCAGGAGAAGAGGCCGCGCCATTCCCTCCGTGGCGTTCTTGGCAAAACCGCTCCAGACATCGCGACTGTTCTGGTACATGCGACAGTCGGCCAGGGCGGTGGCGTCGAACATATCGGTCATATAGCCGCGCCGACGGAAGAGGGCGGCCAGGGCCGTGGCGTCGTGCAAGCGGTCGTGAACAGCAGCGTGCCCCCCACTCTCCCGGTAGGCGGCGGCCTGCACGGCGACCATCTGTCCGCAGGCCGCCCCCAGGGCAGGCAGTCGGTTGCGACGCATCTCCCACAGCGGCAGATAGCCCAGCAGGACCAGGTGGATGAGCGGGATGATCGCCTGCTCGGCCCAGCCGAACGTTTTTTGCAGCGGCAGTCCGCTGACCATCTCGGCCCCGCCTTTGTCGAGCAGGGCAGAGATTCGGGCCAGGGCCTGAGGATCGCTCAAGCGGACGTCGGCGTCGAGGAAGAGCCAATGAGGGAATCGCGCCTGCTGGGAAGCCAGGTGGCAGGCGTGTTGCTTACCCGCCCAGCCAGGGGGAAGCGGGGGAGCTAGCACCACCTTGATCCGGCGGTCTTCGAGGGCGGCGGCTTCCGCGAGCCGACGAGTGCCGTCCGTGCTGGCGTCGTCTACGATGACGAGTTCCCAATCGACCCCTACCTGGTTCCGGACCGTGGCCACCACCTCAGGGAGATTCGCCTCTTCGTCTCTGGCCGGGAGTAGGACCGAGATCGGAGGAGGGGACGAAAATTTGGCTGGCGGGGCCTGGAACAGCGGTAGATTCCTCCAAACCATGGCTGCCTGGAAGGACGCGAGGGCCAGACTCAAAGCATCCAGGCCGCCGTTCATGAGTCGCTCAGCAGGCAGTGACCCGAGTTCGTGTCGAGGAAGCGGACCTCCAGGTCGTCGAGAGCGCCTTCCAGTCGCCGGGCGAGTTCGCTATGCAGCGGGTCGACCGAGCGAGACGCCGCATCAGCCGGAAGAAGAAGCGGTTCGCCGAGCATGACGGTAGCCTCGAGTCGACCCCATCCTCCCTTGCGATAGCCGATGGCAGCCGGGACCGCTAGCAGCGGCGGGCCCTGATGTCCGTTGAGAGCCAGGGCCAATCCCCGTTCTAGCCTCAGCGGCCGGCGTCCGTCGCTGAACCGCCCTTCCGGGGTGACCGCCAGACAGCAGTCGCCGGGACCTTCGAAACAGGTATTGGCGACCTCGATAAAGCGGCGCAAACCGGCGGCTGAACGAGGAGTCAAACCAAAGAAGCCAAGACCGTGAAAGTAGCGATGAACTCGCAGCGCCTCCTGGTCGATCGGGGTGATCACGGCGTGCTCGGGCCACAGGCGGCCGGTCGTCAAGGCCAGCACCACGGGGTCCCACCAGGATGGATGGTTCGAGTAAACCACCACCTTGCCGTGCCGGACGTGCTCTTCTGCCTGAGGGTGGACGTGAAGCCGCACGTTTCGAAAGACGACCCGAGCCAGCCAGCGCACGATGAGCCGAAAGCGACGAGCATAGAGAGGGTAGTATGGAGGAAGGGGGGGAGTAGTTAGGGACGGACCCAGAATTCGCTCGGCCAGATTCACCTCTACAATATATCGACGAGGGGAGATAAGAACTCTGCACAGGTAGATGGCTTGGAGGTATCCCTTTGAATGCATCCAGGATACCGGGAACCGTGTCCCCTCTCACCGGTTGACCTTCCGGTGACATCACCTTGCAGCGGAGGGGGTCCGCTGCCCCTGGAGGATTCACGAGATGAGAGGAGCCGTTCGATGAGCAAGGCTTTGATGGGGATGATCTTGATTATGGTTGTCCTGGGTTTGTGGACTTGGTGTAGAAAAATCGAGACCGGCTGTGTTGATCAGACGTTTGCTCTGCACCTCTCCGAGGCAGAATGGCGCGCCAGGCTGACGCCCGAGGCCTATCGAGTGCTGCGCGATGCCGGAACCGAGCGGCCGGGCACCTCACCGCTGGAGAAGGAGAAGAGGCCCGGCGAGTTTCTCTGCGGGGGTTGTGGAACCGTCGTCTTCGAGTCGGTGGCCAAGTTCGACTCGGGCACGGGTTGGCCCAGTTTCTCCCAACCGGCCTCGCCCCAGTGCGTAGGCCTGGACAAGGATTACGCCCTGCTGCTGCCCCGGACCGAGGTCCACTGCTCCCGTTGCGGAGGGCACCTCGGGCATGTTTTCAGCGACGGTCCACGAGAACACGGGGGGCAGCGCTACTGCATCAACGGGAGCGCGCTGAATTTTCAGGCCAAAGAAGAGTAAGCGCCGCCCCGTCCGCGACTCGTGGCGGATTGCGAAGCTTTTCTCCCTTTCGGAATGACTAGCCCCCTGGCAAGGCGAAAGGCCCGGCCTCCCCCTTATCCGGGGTACAAAAGTTTTTTAGGTGAAAAAGAGATGACCAACGCCACTCCCGTACGTCCGGCGGCGACGGAAACGCCCAACCTCTCCCCTTTCGTGGGACGGCACATCGGCCCCCGCGAGGCCGAGGTGGAAGATATGCTGAAAGCCCTCGGCTGTTCGTCGCTGGACGAACTCATGGCCTCCGTCGTGCCGGCCAGCCTGCTCGACCCGCAGACTCCTGCTCTCCCTCCCGCTCTCGACGAGGCCGAATGCCTGGCCGAACTCCAGCGCATGGCCTCGGCCAACCAGGTCTGGCGCAGCTTCCTGGGCCAGGGCTACCAGGCTCCGATCACTCCGACCGTGATCTTGCGAAACGTGCTGGAGAACCCGGGTTGGTATACCCAGTACACGCCTTACCAGGCCGAAATCAGTCAGGGACGTCTCGAAGCGCTGCTGAATTTCCAGACCATGGTTTGCGACCTCACCGGTCTGCCTGTCGCTAACGCCAGTCTGCTGGACGAAGGGACGGCGGCGGCCGAAGCGATGACCATGGCGCTCCGCTCGGCCAAGGGGAAACTGGCTCGACCTACCCTGCTGCTCGACGCGGCGCTCCATCCTCAGACCATCGCCGTGGTCTGCGGCCGGGCCGAACCTCTGGGGATCGCGATCGAGGTTCGTAACCTCGACAGCGTGCAGGAGTTCGGCAGCGACGTTTTCGGAATCGTCCTCCCCTACCCCGGCACGGACGGTGAAGTTCATGACTGGAGTGCCCTGGCCGCTCGCGCCTCGGCCGCCGACAAGTGCGTGATCATGGTCGCCGACCTGCTCAGCCTGGTGGCCCTGCGCAGCCCGGCCAGCGTGGGAGCCCATATCTGCGTGGGCTCGACCCAGCGCTTTGGCTTCCCTCTGGGCTTCGGCGGCCCTCACGCCGCCTATCTGGCCACGGAAGACCGCTTCAAGCGCACCTTGCCTGGTCGCATCGTCGGAATGTCCAGCGATCGACTGGGCAATCCCGCCCTCCGTTTGGCGCTGCAGACCCGAGAACAGCATATCCGCCGCGACAAGGCGACCAGCAACATCTGCACCGCCCAGGTCCTGCCGGCCGTGATCGCCAGCATGTACGCTGTCTATCACGGTCCCGACGGGCTCACCGAAATTATGGCTTCGATGGCCGACAAAGCCGTCCGCCTGGCTCGGTCCGCCGCTTCGGCGGGCCACAAACTGGTGCACACCGCTTTCCTCGATACGGTTACGGTCGATCTCTCCTCGGCCGATGCCTACGACCGCTTCCTGGCGTCCGCTGCCGAGCGTCGCTACGGGGTTCGCACCTACAGTTCGGAAGCGCTGGCTCGACGGATCAGCATCGCGCTCGACGAACGGACCACCGAAGAGGAACTGGCTCACCTGCAAAGTTTCTTCGGAGTGGCCGAACGAAAGTCCGAAGGTGAACTCGGGGTTCCTCTGGCTTTGCGCCGGGAGTCGCCGTTCTTGACCCACCGAAATTTTCACGACTATCGGTCCGAGCACGACATGCTTCGTTACCTCAAGCGACTCGAGAATCGCGACCTCTCTCTGGCTCACTCCATGATCCCGTTGGGGTCTTGCACCATGAAGCTGAACGCAACGACCGAGATGATCCCCATCACCTGGAGCGGCTTCGCCGATATCCATCCGGCCGCTCCGGCCGAGCAGACCGCGGGCTATCAGGAGATGCTGACCTCCTGCGAACAGATGCTAGCTGAAGTCACGGGCTTCCATGCCGTTTCGCTGCAGCCCAACGCGGGGTCCCAGGGAGAGTACGCCGGGCTTCTCGCCATCCGGGCCTACCACCGTTCGCGCGGCGAGCACCATCGCAACAAGGTCCTGATTCCGGTCTCGGCGCACGGTACCAATCCTGCTTCGGCCGTTCTGGCCGGTCTGGAGACGGTCGCCGTCAAGTGCGACGCGCAGGGGAACATCGATGTCGCTCATCTGGCCGAGCAAGCCGAAAAGCACGCCGCAGACCTGGCGGCCCTGATGATCACCTATCCCTCGACTCACGGCGTCTTCGAAGAGTCGCTGCTCGAGGTGATCGCGATCGTCCATCGTCACGGAGGTCAGGTCTATCTCGACGGCGCGAACTTCAACGCTATGGTGGGATGGTGCCGACCCGGCAAATTAGGGGCCGATGTTTGTCATCTGAACCTCCACAAAACCTTCTGCATTCCTCACGGAGGTGGAGGTCCCGGCATGGGACCGATCGGTGTCGCCGAACATCTGGCCCCGTTCTTGCCGGGACACACCCTGAGGGAGGTTGGAGGCAGCGAGGGCATCCCGCCGGTGTCCGCCGCTCCCTGGGGAAGCGCCTCGATCATGCCCATTGTTTGGGCCTACTTGCGAATGATGGGTTCCGAAGGGCTGCGACGGGCGACCGCCATAGCCATTCTGAATGCCAACTATGTGGCCCACCAACTCAAGGCGTCCTACCCTATCCTCTATACCGGAAAGAACGACCGGGTCGCTCACGAGTGCATCCTGGACCTCCGCCCCTTTAAGACCCGCTGTGGAGTCGAGGTCGAAGACGTAGCCAAGCGTCTGATCGACTACAGTTTCCATGCCCCTACCATGAGTTGGCCCGTGGCGGGTACGCTGATGGTCGAGCCAACCGAGAGTGAGAGCAAAGGCGAACTCGATCGCTTTGTTCAGGCGATGCGCGGAATCGCGGAGGAGTGCGCTGCGATCGAGGCCGGCGACTGGGACCGAGGGGACAACCCCTTGAAGAACGCTCCGCATACGGCGCCCGAAGTGATCAGCGACGGGTGGAGTCATCCCTACGGTCGCGAACTTGCAGCCTACCCGGTGCCGGGCCTGCGCGACTGGAAGTTCTGGCCCCACGTAGCCAGGGTCGACAACGCCAAGGGCGACAGAAACCTTATCTGCTCTTGCACCGATTGGAACCCTGAGGTCGAGTGACCCGGCCGCTCCCGAGACGAAATAAGAGCCCGCTCTTCGCTGAGCGGGCTCTTTTTTCGTTCTGTCGCTGGCGTCGGCTATGGCCGACCAGCGGAGGTGATGATTAGAAGTTTCGCTTGGCGCCCAGATAGCGCTGGGCGAAGAAGTCGCTGCTCAGACGGTCTACGGTGACTCCGCGCGACGACGAGGCGTGGATAAAGTAGTCGCGCCCTAGATAGACGCCGACGTGAGACGGTCCGGGGCAGTAGGTCTCGAAAAACACCAGATCGCCGGGCTTTTCATCGCCGAACTTGACCACTTTGCCCACGTTGAACTGAATGTCGGCGGTTCGCGGTAAGTCGATCCCGTGTTTGCCGAACACGTACTGAATGTAACCGCTGCAGTCGAAACCGCTGGGGTCTTCTCCGCCCCAAACGTAGGGGACTCCCATATAGCTGCGGCAGGACATGATCACGGTGTGGATCGCTTTGCCCTTCCGTGAAGTCAACTGGCCTCTCGAGGTGTCTTCGACCTTCTTCGGCTTCGGGGCGACCCGGGGCTTGGCGGCGGGGATCCAGACGACTTCCCCGTTGTCGCGGATAAGCCGGGAGGGCGGTGCTTCGATCACCATGCTGGAACGCTCAGGAGGCGGCGGGGCCCCTTTGGTAGCCAAATCGGCCAGCCGGTCCCATTCATCGTCGGACGGCCATTCGGTCTCGACAGCGGGCTTTTTGGGAGCTTTCTTGGTCGAAGGCGTTCCGCTGCTTTTGGGCGCCTTACTCGTTGTGGCGACCGAGGGCGCGCTCTTGGAAGGCTGAGCTGCGACCTTCCCCTTGCCTGCCGCGCTCGACACGGGTCCGCCTTTTTCCGCCCCACCGGCATCAGGAACGCACACCAGGGTCCCGACGGGCAGATCGCTGGCGTACTGAGCCAGGTAAGGGTTCATCCGGAGTAGGCTAGATTCGGCCAGACCAAACCGGGCGGCGACGGCAGAGACGGTCTCTCCCTGGGCCGAGCGGTAGTACGTGTAGTACGAGGTGAAGTCTTTGCTGGCGCTGGCCGGCGGCGCCGTGGGGAAAGCCGGTTGAGCCTGCGCCGGGCTGCTGATCGCGCCAGTCAGAAAAAATGCGGCGACGAGGGAGAAACGTAAGCGCATCATGCGTTGTTCTTTATCACATCCTCGCCGCCCTGGCAAACCAGAGAGAATTGGTGCGCGGGGTGAACACTCGACGTATCCCACCGTGGTCGTCCTGAATCGATGCCGACGAAAGGTTGAATTCTTCTTGACCTCTTCCCTCTCCCGACTGCTGCTGGCCTGCTGCCTCCTGACTTTCGTGGTAGGGCCTTACGCGCAGGCTCAGCCCACTCCCCATTGGCCCAACTGGACGGTTCCGACCAGCCAGGGGCGCGAGTTTTCCAGCCGCGCTCTCGAAGGCAAGGTGGTGGTGGTGAGCGTGTGGGCCAGCTGGTGCTCGTCCTGTCGTCGGCAGCTTCCCCTGCTGTCTCAGCTGCAGCGTTCTCACGCGAACTCCGACCTTCAGGTCGTGTCGTTTTCCTTCGACCACTCGACCCAGCAGCACGATAGCTATCTCGAAGACCTGGATGTACCGTTCCCGGCGATCTTCGCCCGTTCCGGCCCGGGATTGGCCGCAGTCAAGCTGCTGCAGGACCAGGCTGGCCCGCTCGAGGCCGTCCCTACCCTGATGGTCTTCGACCGCGACGGGAAACTGGTGCACCGCTCGGTCGGCTACGCCACTCTTGGTCGACTTGAAGAGTTGGTGGGTCCGCTCTTGCCGGAAGTCTCGGCCGACGCTCGATAGTCGTTCCCCCGCAGGGTCTCCCTGCCAGGGCGAGAAGGCCGGGGGGTGACTATTCGACGTATCGCCATCAATACGGGCGGCGGAGACGCCCCCGGTCTTAACCCCGTGATCCGCGCCGCGACCCTTTCCGCCTTGAACAAAGGGTGGGAAGTGGTAGGGATCCGGGACGGTTTCAACGGGATCTTGACTCCCCAGGACTACGGACCGCATCGCCCCGGCCTGCTGCCGCTGACCGCCGACAGCGTGCGGGGGATCACCCACCTGGGCGGAACTATCCTGGGCACCACCAACCGCGGCAACCCGCTGGAGTACCCGGTGGTCGCCGAAGACGGCACGGTTGAACTCGTCGACCGCACCCCGGAACTGGTTCAAAAGCTTCGCGACCTCGAAATCGATGCTCTGGTGGCGATCGGCGGCGACGGTTCGATGAAGATCGCCCACCGACTGTCCGAACTTGGGTTTCCGGTGGTCGGGGTTCCCAAAACCATCGACAACGACCTGATCCACACCGTCGAGACCTTCGGCTTCGATACCGCTGTCAGCTACGCCACCGATGGCCTGGACCGCCTGCATTCGACCGCCGCTTCGCACGGCCGAACCATGGTGATGGAAGTCATGGGGAGATACGCGGGCTGGATCGCCCTGCACGCCGGTGTAGCCGGGACGGCCGACGTTATTCTCATTCCGGAAATCCCTTACGACCTGGACAAAGTCGTGGCCAAGATCGAACAGCGCTACGCCAGTGGACGCGGCTTTGCCATCGTGGCCATTGCGGAAGGCGCCAAACCGCTGGGCGGCACCTACAGCGTGATCGGGAAGGCGTTGGGCCAGGCCGAACGCCTGGGCGGTGCAGGCCACGCGCTGGCCGCGATGATCGCAGAAAGAACCGGAGTCGAGACTCGTTGTACCGTCCTGGGACACCTGCAGCGCGGCGGCTCTCCTACCGCCTACGACCGACTGCTCAGCCTGCGGTTTGGTTCGGCGGCGGTGAGGACGCTTGCCGAAGGGATCTCGGGCGTCATGGTCGTGGTCGACCCGCCCGAACTGCGCCACGTACCGCTGGAACAGGTGGTAGGACATCTGAAAACGGTACCGTTGAACTGTGACACCGTGGCGACGGCCCGCGACCTGGGTATCTGCCTGGGCGACTGAAGGGATACGGTCTTCATAACCGTTCACAGCTAGACGATCTTCCCGGGGTGAGCTAGGATCCGAGTATGAGTAACATCAAAGAAACCCGCGTGGTCATCGTGGGTGCCGGCTTCGCCGGCTTGAGGGCGGCTCATCGGCTGGCCCGGGCGGGGGCTCAGGTCACCTTGATCGACCGCAACAACTACCATCTGTTCCAGCCGCTTCTCTATCAAGTGGCGACCACCGGTCTGAACCCCAGCGAGATCACCTCGGTGGTGCGGGGTAACTTCAGCAAGTTCAAAAACGTCCGGGTGGTCAAGGCCGAACTTTCCAGCGTGGACCGTGAAGCCCGAGTCGCTTACTGCAACGAAGGCTCGCTCGAGTATCCGTACGACTATCTGATCCTCTGCGCCGGCGGGAAGACGGGATATTTTGGCAACGACCATTGGGCGGCTGTCGCTCCCGGGCTCAAGACACTCGACGATGCCGCCGCCATCCGGAATCGGTTTCTGGAGAACTTTGAGAAGGCCGAACTGTCGACCGACCCCGGGGAGATCTGCCGGCTGACCTCCGTCGTCATCATCGGTGGCGGTCCCACCGGGGTCGAACTGGCGGGTTCGTTTGCCGAGCTTCGTGGCGAGGTTCTGGCTCGAGATTTTCGCGGCTTCGATCCGGCCGACGCCAGGGTGACTCTGCTCGAAGGCGGGCCCAGCCTGCTGACCGGGTACGATCCCAAGCTATCCGAGTACACCAAGAAGCGACTCGAGAAAGTCGGCGTCGAAGTCGGACTGGGGGTCAGGGTCACCAACATCACCTCGGAAGGGGTCTTTGCCGGCGATACCGTCTACTCTTCGGCCAACATCATCTGGGCGGCGGGCGTGGAGGGACTGCCCCTGGCCAAAGACCTGGTCGACGAGGTCACCCCGCGCAACGGCATCGTGGTGAACGCCGACCTTACCATCCCCAGCGATAGTCGCGTCTACGCCTGCGGCGATATGGCCTACTACGCGCACGACGAACGCTACCCCCGCGGCCTCCCAGGCGTTGCTCAGGTAGCCATGCAGCAGGGAGAGTTGGCGGCCAAGAACATCCTTGCCGACCTGGCAGGCAAGGAGAAAAAGACCTTCCGCTACTTCGACAAAGGAAAGATGGCGACGATCGGTCGATCGGCTGCCGTGGCCGAGGCGAACGGTCTGAAAATGAAGGGGCTGATCGCATGGCTGGCCTGGCTGTTCATCCACGTGATCTACCTGGTCGAATTCCAGGACCGCGTCGTGGTGTTCTTACGCTGGCTCTGGTCCTACGTCACCTGGCACTGGGGCGTGCGGATTATCTTCCAGGCTCGACCGCTGGGCGATCCGGCAGCAGCGGCGCCCGCCGCCAGCGCAGAGCCCGAAGCCGCCGTGGCGGTCTCTCCCCCTTCGGCGCCCAGTCCCGAGCCAGAATCCGCTTCTGTCAGGGAAGGTTGAGACGGCCGATCCCCTGCCCTAGCGGCAAGCGAGGTCCGCGTCGCAAGTTCGGCGCGGCCTCGCTCCAGAGGTAGCGGATGGCCCGGAACCGCTCGCCCTGGTAGGGCTCCAGCAGCTCCAGCATACGGGCGTCAGATCCGGGGCGCTCCCCCGCCAGAACCGAGCAGACCAGCCCGGGGAGGCCGTAGTCTCCCAACGGCACGACGTCGCGCTCTCCCAGCACCTGGCCCCGGATAAGACTCCGAGTCCAGGGGCCGATGCGGGGGCAGCCCGAGAGGCGCTGCTCAATCTCCTCCGTCTTCCAATCCGGCTCCGGATGGAAGGCTAATCGTCGCGCGATCTCCTTGAGCGCCAGCGCTCTCTTGGCTTCGATCCCGCAAGAGGCTAGCTCCGCCATGCCCAGTCGAAACAGCCGCTCCGGGGAAGGCGCCGAAAACAGCCCCTCCCAACGCTCGCCGTATCTCCGGCAGAGTAGGCTCCAGTTTCCTACGGCCTCGCGCCAGGAGACCCGCTGGGCCAGCACGACCTGGCATCCCCCCTCGTAGAGCCAGAACGCGCGAACCAGTCGCAGTCCCGGTTTGGCCCGTAGAAGCGGGCTGAGAGGATCGCCAGGGTCCAGCTGCCAGCCGGGGCGGTCGTCGAGACCAAACAGCGCCCTCGCGTGCTCCTCCCCTACCCTCCCGGCCGCAGGCCCCTCCACCTGTAACACCAGGCTGTCCTGGCCACAGGCCAGAACCAGTCGGCAGAGCGTTCCCTCGATCCAGCGCAAGGTCCACCACCCGCGCTGATCGATCCGTCGGAAGGTGGGATCGTGGGGCCCCAGCGACAGCAGCGCCAGGCTCTCGTTCGGATCGTACGGCCGCGGCCTAGGGAAGCGAAAGTTTCTTTTCTCGGACATACTCCTCGACCTGGACCCGCAGTTGATCTAGCGGCACCGCTCCTTGCGTTAGCACTACGTCGTGAAACTCGCGCAAGTCGAAGCGGTCTCCCAACTCTTGCTGCGCCTGTCGGCGCAGGGCGCTGATCTCGAGTTCGCCCATTTTGTAGGCCAGCGCCTGGCCGGGCCAGGCGATGTAGCGGTCGACCTCGTTGGTGACGTCGAGTTCCGAGCGGGGGCTGTTGGCAAGGAAGTAGCTGATCGCCTGGTCTCGACTCCAGCCCTTGGCGTGGATTCCGGTGTCGACGACCAGGCGGATCGCCCGCCAGATCTCGAAGGTGCATTTCCCGAACCGTTCATACGGTGTGGTATAGAGCCCCATCTCCTGGCCCAGGCTTTCCGCATAGAGTCCCCAGCCTTCCACAAAGACCGTGTAGTCTCCGAAGCCGTCCGAGTAGCGACGAAAATCGGGAAGCTCGGGAAGCTCTCCGGCCAGGGCGATCTGATGGTGATGGCCGGGCACCGATTCGTGCATAGAAAGCGCCGGGATTTCGAACAGGGCGCGGGTCTCTGGCTGGTAAAGGTTGACGCAGTAGGTACCGGCCAGGTAGCCCGCGCCCGGCATGTAATACGCCGTCGTCGTCGCGGGCGCAATGTAGTCCGGAATCGGTTCGACGCCGTAAGGTTTGCGGGGAAGGGTCTTGAAGAACTCGGGCATCTTCCCGTCCACCCTTTTGCAGAAGGCGCGGTAGCGGCGCAAAAGTTCGTCCGGGTCGTCCAGATACTGGGAACGGTCCGTGCGCAGGTGGTCGAAGAACTGCTCCAGGGTTCCGGAGAAGGCGACTTCCTTACGGATCGCCTCCATCTCGGCCCGGATCCTGGCTACTTCCGCCAGCCCGATGCGGTGGATCTCGTCCGCGCTTTTGTCCGTGGTCGTGTAGCGGGCGATGAGGAAGGCGTAGGCCTCGTCGCCGCCCGGCAGCCTTCCGATTCCAACCCGCTCCGGGGCAGCCGGCAGGTAGGTTGTCTGCAGGTAGTCGGCTAGACGAACGAAGGCAGGTCGGACCACCATCTTCAAGGCGCGATCGGCTCGCTTTTCGACCTCGGAGAAGCCGGGAGATTTCCGTAACTCGGGTTTAGCCTCTCGGAAGGGGGACAGGTAGGACGAGGTGGAGGGCGACTCGGCCTGCTTGACCTGCTCCTTGACCCCGGTCAAAAGGCGTTCGGCGACGATTTTAGGATGGACTCGTCCCCGTTTCACGGCTTCATCGAGCAAGGCGATTTCGCGGTCGGTCAGCTCTCCAAACGCTTCTAAACGCCGGGTCCAGAGCTCGAAGTCGTCGAGTTTTTCGAAGGTCAAAGAGTCGACCATGGTCGCCGTGGTGTGCAGACCGTCCCGCTGGTTCATGCTAAACAGGTCCAGCCCCAGCCGATAACGCTCGCGCTGCCAGCCCAGCTGCTGTTCAAAGAGGCGCTTGTTCAGCCTCTCCGCCTCGCTGAGCGAGGCGTTGGGGATCGCCGACAGCTCTTCGAGCGCCTTCTGATAGCGCTGGTCGTTGGCCCGACGGGCCGCCGGACTGCTGTCGGGCCAGAGTCGGCTGGAGGAGAAGCCCAGGTAGACCGCCATCGAGGGGTTGGATTCCATCAGAACCGACCATTCTCGCTGCATGACCGCGTCGAGCCGGGCGCCCGCCTCGGTGGGCTGGGCAAAGCAAGGAGGGGCGGTGTACAGAAGGAGGGCCAGGGCGGCAGAGCTCAGGGAGCGAGAGAGCGGCATCGAGAGGGATTACCCGCCATTCTGGACGCAACCTTCCCTTTTCGTTGATTCGCCGCTCCGGGCCCACCATTCCTTGTCAAAATCGACGGGGAAACGAGAAGAGATCGGGCCATGCTGTGGAAACGGATGCGGATGGAATCGGACATCCAGGCGAGTACCCCGGGGGGCGGAACAGGCGCGGAGGCGGCAAGCTCTCGCGAACAGCTGCTGCGCGCCCAGGAGGCCGCCAGGAAGCTCACGGCCGATAACGAGAAGCTGCGCGAAGAGCTGCAGCGTCGCAGCGATCTGCTGGAGAAAAAGGACAGTGCTCACGCCGCCCAGGTTCGCCGGCTGGAAGCCGCCGAAACCAAGATCCGCGAGCTCGTGCGCAGCGAAGGCGAGGCCGACTACAAGAGTCGCACCCTTTCGGCCAAGGTCGCGGCTTCGGAAAAGGGCTTGGAAGAGGCGCTGTCTACCCGGCGCGCCCTGGAAAAGAAGCTGCAGAACGCGCAGCAGCAGATCAACGAGCTCTCCCTGCAGGTTCAGTCCCAGGGGGGACGGCTGGAAGAGCTGCGCACCGTGTCCGAGGCCCGCTCGCAGAGCGCCGACAGCCTGGACCAGCAAAATCGGGACCTCGAGGGCAAGCTGGCTCGCGCGGTGGGCAAGCTCGAGCTCTATCAAGGCAAGGTCCAGACCCTTCAGCGGCAGATCAGCGATCGCGAGACCGAACTGGTGCTGCTGCAGCAGAAGGGCGAGATCACGGCCAAAGAGCGCGACGTCGCTCTCAAAGACCTCGAAGACACCCGCAAGCAAGGGCGGGGCTATCGCGAAGGGATGGCCGAACTCGAGCAAGCGCTGGTCGTCCAACGCCGCCAGCTGGCCGAGTCCGAGGACGCTCTGGAGCGGACTCGGGCCACCCTGCAGCGCGCCGAAAGGTCGCGCCAGGAAGGCGGCGACGAACTGGCCTTGCTGCGCGAGGAGATCTCGACTCTGCGCGTCCAGCAAGAGGCTCGTCAGCTAGATCTGGATCTCGAGCGCGAAGAAAAGGCAGCTCTGCTCGAGCGCGTCGAACTTCTAGAGACGGAGCTGGCCGAAGAGTCGCAAACTCTCTCTGACCTGTTAGAGAACAAGACCCAGGAGTTAGAACGCCTGACCGCTCAGCTGGGCGAGGTCAAGATCAGCAGCGCCAGCGAACGCACCCTGGCCGACGCCCTGCGCAAAGAGCGGGAGTCGCTTTCCGCCGAGCTCGAGGAGCGCACCAATCAGCTCAAAGAGCTCAAAGCGTTCGCCGAGCGGGTCAAGCCGGCTTACGAAACGCTCAAGGAGCGCTTCGCCGAGGTGCAAGCCGAAGCCAAATCCCAGACCAACGAGCTCGAAGAGCTGCGCCTGCAGCTGTCGACCACTCGAAACGCCAGCAGCAGTCTCGACTCCCAGCATCGGGAGCTAGAGTCGCGCTGGAAATCGGTGCGGGCCGAACGCGACGAGCTCGAGCTGGTCAAGGTGCGCCTCGAGACCGAACTGGGCGAACTTGAAGAGTCGCGCGGTCGTCTGCGCGAGGAGCTGGAAGAGGCTAGTGAGGCCAACGGACGTCTGACCGACGAGCTGCTCGAGGAGCGACGCCAGAACCGCGCCGCTCGGGCCGAGCTTAGCGAGGCCCAAGAGCGGCTGGTCGGCTTAGAGACCGAGCGGGCGGCCGAGCTGACCCGGGCCGAAGGGTTAGAGCTGCGTCTGCAGGCCGAAAGCCGGCGCGGCGACGAGTCGGAAAAAGAGCTGGACCTTCGCAAGCGGCAGCTGGCCAAACTGGTCGAAGACCTCAAGGCTCAGCAGCAGGTGGCCGTCAAGTCGCAGAGCAACGTCAAAGAGCTACTCAAACAGCGCACCCAGCTGCTGGAACACAAAAAGCAGCTCGAGATGCTACTTTCGGCCGGCGGAGAGGCGACCGCAGCCGCCAAGGGCCAGTTGAATCTGCTGGAGTCAGAGAAGGAAGCGCTGGAGATGGCTCTGGCCGCCCTCCAGGCCGAGTTCGACGAGAGCCTGCTCGAGCGCGACCAAAAACTAGAGGCGCTGCAGACCCGACTCGACGACGAGACCGCCCAGGCAGCCCGCAAGCTGGAATCGATCGAACGTAAGCTCAGCGAGGAACAGACCCGCTCTCAGGCCGATCAGGAGACCCTGGAAGCTCGCATGGAGAGCGAGATTGCCGAGCGCGAGGTGCGCGAAGCCGACCTTCAGGCGGAGCTTGCCGACCGCGACGAGCGGCTGGGGGACCTGCAGATCGAGCTAGAAGAGGAGATCGCGGCCGGCGAAGAGCGTCTGGCCGATCTTCGCCGCAAACACGAGGCCGAGCTGGTCGAACGCGAAGAGCGGATGGCCGAGCTGGAACGCAGCGCCGGTGCCGAGACCAGCGAGCTGGAAGAGCGCTTGCGCGACCTGGAACGCGAGCTGGGCGAGGCGGTGGAAGAGCACGCCAGGACCCTGGAAGAGCAAGACCTGGAACGCGAAGATGCGCTGCGCCGTGAGACCGAGCTGCAGCAGACCATCGAGGAGTTGACCGAAGACCGGCTGGAACTCGAGGAGCGGTTCGCCGAGGTTCAGACAGCCGAAGCGCGACTCGCCGATCAGGTCAGCGGCCTGCAGAGCGAACTCGACGAGTTGCGAGCCAAGCGAGACGCTCTGCAAGAAGAGCTGAGCGTCGAGCGCGAACAGAGGGGACAGCTGGACCAGGAGCTGACCTATCATAAAGCCGAGGGCGAAAGCCTTCAGGACGCTGCCCTGCAGCTGCAGGCCGAGATCGAGACGCTGGAGTCCGAGCTGCGGGCTCGCCAGGAAGAGTCCAGCTATCAGATCGCTCAGCGGGTCGAACTGGCGGCTTCGGTCGAGGTGCTCGAAGGACGGGTTCGCGAACTGGAAGCCCTGCTCGATCGCTCGCAGCGCGAGGCCGTCGGCCTACGCGAGTACCTGGAGAAGCTTCAGAAGGTCTCTAAAGAGCGTCTGGAGCAGGCCAAGACGGCGCTTTCCACCCGCGAGCAGCAGATCAACCGGCTGCGCGAGGCCGTCGCCACCCGAAGCAAGCAGGCCGCAGCGGTCGAGTCCAAGCTCGAGCGGACGCGAATGGCCGAAAGCGCTCTGCGCGGAGCGCTGGTCGACCTTCGTCATATCCTCATGGAGAAAGAGGAGATGATCGAGGAGCTCGAGTGGCATCTGGGTCTGGTCTATGAGGCCACGGAACAGTCGCAGAACGATCTGGAAACCCGAACCGAAGAGCTGGACGGCGCTCGCGAGCGGTTGAAGACCCTGATCTTCCAGCTCGAAGAGAAGCGCGCTGAAGGTAAGGAGCTGGCCGCTAACCTGACTCGGACCGAGACGGAGCGGGAAGCGGCGCAGAATGAGCTGCTCGAACTCCGGGCCCAGCATCAGCAGGCCGTGGGGGAACTCGAAAGCGAGCGGCGGGTGCTGCTTCACGCCAACGAGCGGTTCGAGCGGGTGACGGGTCAGCTGCAGCGGGCTCAGGCCGACCTGGTCGACGAGCAGGAGCGGTCGGCCCGTCTGGGTGCCCAGCTGACCGATGCTCTCGAAGATCGCAATCGCAGCGTCGTGCGTCTGCGCGACCTGCAGCAGGAGTTCCAGAACTGGCGCGACGCTCAGCAGGCCAGCGCCACGGCTGGCGACGAGAGCGCCGAGGCCTTGGCTCGCAGCCTGCACCGCGAAAGCGAGCTGACCCGAGAGCTGGACTCGCTTCGTCGCGAGCTGCAGGAGGCTCGCGAGGCGCAGCAGGAGCGAGCCGTTCTCGAACTCGAGGCCGAGGCGAAGATCGCCGAACTTCAGGCAGCTCTGAGCGCTGCCGAAGGCAACCTGGAACAGGCCTCTCGAGCCGAAGATCTTCAGCGTCAGCGGCTGGAAGAGAGTCACGGCGAGGCCGCCCAGGCCAGCGAGCGAGAGCTCGAAGAGATGCGCCGCGAGCTCCTCGAGGCCGAATCTGCCCGCGACGATATGCTGGTCGAGCTCGACGAACTGCGCGAAGCGCTCTACGCCGCCGAGTCCGAACGCGACGATCACCAGCGCGAACTCGAAGAGCAGCTGACCCGGGTCGCCTCGCTGGAAGAGCAGCTGCAACAGTCCGATCAGCACGGCGAAGCTCAGGTCCAGACCCAGGGCGCCCTGCAGATCGAACTCGAAGAACTGCGGGCTCGTCTGGCCGAGCTGGGCAGCACTCCTGTCGATGTCAGTCGGTTCGAAGAAGAGCTTCTGCGCGGTTTCGAGCTGGGGTCCGACCTGGTCGCGGCCCAGCTCGAGTTCCTGGCGGCCGAGGAGCGCAAGACCGAACTGGCCCTGCGGATGGAGAAAGCGATCAATCTCGAGGCGCTCAACCCGCTGGTCGAAGAGCTGCGCAGCGCCGACAAGGTTCTCAAAGAGCGTCAGTCCGAGTTCGAAGCGCTGGAGAGCGGTTGGAACGAATTCCACGGCGCGCTCGACGATACGTCTCAGCTACTCCTGCTGAAGTTCACTGGCTTGATCGAGTATGAAATGCGGGAAGCGCGTCAGGCCGCCATGCGCGTCAGCGAGCTCAGCGTGCAGGCCGCCAAGGCCGAAGCGGGCTTCCGGGCTCGCTACGACAGCCTGGAGAAACAGCTCGACGACAAAGATCTGCTGACCGGCGAACTGGAAGAAGAGCTCTCCCAGCAGGCCACCCGGGTAGCTGAACTCGAGGAGCAGCTGGCGCTGGTGGAAGGCGGAGAGTCCGCTTCTTCGCCCTCACCCAGCTTCGATGAAGCCGCCTGGCGGGAAGTTGCCGAGCTGCGCCAGCAGCTGCAGGACAAGACGGAGCTGATCGAGCTGTATCGTCGCGAGCATCAGTCCGAGCCGCATCCCAGTAGCCTCGAAGATCAGCTTCAGCAGCTAGGGGAACGTTACGCGCAAGGACGCGAGCAGATCGCCGAGATGTTGCAGACTATCGCCGAGCGCGACGAGCATCTGGCCGAACTCGAACGAGATGTCGCGGGCACCTCGATTTTCCACGGGACTCTGCTTTCGGGCTCGAAGCTGGTGCAAGACCTGGGTCTGGTGACCCCCAACCCCGCCGAAGACGAACATCTCCAGGAGATCAGCGCCGAACTCGAGCGATCTCGCGCCAACCTCAACGAGAAGAAGCTCGCTTTCGAGCGTCTGCAGATCGAGCAGAAAGACGACGAAGCCATCCTCGCTTCCAAGCGGACGGCGTTCGCGCATCTGGGGGCGAACGCGGACGGAGCCAGGGAGCGGCTTCAGCTCGAGATCGTGGTCCTGATCAATCAGCTGGCAGGACGAGAAGAAGAGCTCCATCGTCTTTTCCGAGAGCTCGACGACGAAGAGACGGGCGGGCATCGTACGGCCGAAGATATGCCCGCCGTAGACGCCTCACGGGTCAAGGAGTTCAGCGACTCGTCCGAGGGATAGGACCCGTTGGGCCAACGCGGGCTCATCGCCTCGAGAGCAAAAAAAGCCCCCGTTTTCGCGGGGGCTTTTTTTTGCTGGCAGGCGTCCTGGGGAACGCTAGCTGACGGTGGCTTTTGCTTTCGCCTTGGCTTTGGTGGCCCTCTTGGCTGCAGGCTTGGCTTTGGCCGCCGTCTTTTTGGCAGCGGCCTTTTTCTTGGTTTTGGCCTTCGCTTTGGTCTTGGCTTTGCTCTTCTTGGGAGCCGCCGCTTCCCCATCGGCCCCTTCGGCCTTGGCCGCCTTGGCGCGAGGCGCCCGAGGGGCGAACTCGAAGCCGTGCTTGCCGTTATCCTTGAGCACCAGTTTGGCCTTGAACGGGCGCCCGTAACGCGAGGTGAAGTCGTCGAACTCGTCGGTCACGCCCTGCTCGAAGAACTGCAGGGCGTCGTCGGGCTTCATCTCGCGCTTGCACACGACTTTGGGCAACACGGCCACGGTCTTGATTTTGGGATGGGCCGTCTTGCACGAATCGTCACACTGGCACTGATAGGTGCTGTCGGTCTCGAAGATGCGACGGTCCTTGCCGAACGGACAGGCGGTCAGCGGCAGGCTGCTTTCGGTGATCTCCGCCACCGCTCCGCTGCCGACGGGGCTTCCGTCTTCGGAGAACATCTGAAGCTCGCCCTTGTCGTCGAGCTTGAGTTTGGCTTTGTAGCCCTGTCCCTGGGCGGACAGGAAGCCATCGAGAAGCGGGGTCTCGCCGTGCTCGAGAATCTCCCGAATGGTCGTGCGATCCAGGTAGCGCCCGTTGCGCTCTTTCCAGATGATGAAGCCCACGCCGGTGTCGGATTTGCCCTGGTTGTCCTCGGAGCAGTAGAAGCGGCTGCGTTCCACCACCTGCAGGTGGGGAGCGGTCGGGCAAGGGCCCAGCGGGGCGTCGTCAGTGTACAGGTCGTCGTACTGGAAGTTTTTGGCCTTATCGACGATGTCGATGGCGTACTCTCGAACTTCTCGAGTGTAGTCGGCCCGAGTGCGCTGGCCTTGTTCGACCTCTTGCAGCCGCATCTCCATCTCACCGGTTAGGATGGGAGAGGCCAGTCGGTCCGCCTGCATACGCCTCAGCAGATCGATGAGCAGAATGCCTTTGGGAGTGGCCCGGATGGTCCGTTCCGCCCGGCGAACGTACTGCTTGGTGACCAGATTCTCGATGATGTCGGCTCGGGTGGCCGGAGTGCCCAGCCCCTTGCCGCGCATGATGAAGTTGATCTCTTCGTCGTCGACCTGGCGACCGGCGTTCTCCATCAGGGAGAGCAGGCGAGCTTCGGTGAAGCGTGCGGGCGGACGCGTCTCGTCGGCCTCGCTCTCGGTAGAATGGGTGGTGATCGGCTGACCGGACGACTCGATGTCGGGGATCTCCTCCCCTTTCAGTCCGGCCGTCAACTGAGCCTTCAGAAGCTCACGGGTACGACCGAGCGGAGGGAGGACAGCCTCTTCTTCGGCGGCCTCCTTGCCGTAGACTTCGTACCAACCGGGGTTTTCCAGGAAGCGAGACCGGGTGCGGAAATGATGCCCTTCGACCACCGTTTCGCGTTCGACCTTCATCCACTCGGCCGGGGGGTAGAAGGCCGCCAGGAACCGTTTGACCACCATATCGTAGATACGCTGGTCGTCGCCCTCCAACCCTTTGGGGGCCTTCCCGGTGGTGGGAATGATGGCGAAGTGATCGCTGACCTTGCTGTCGTCGAAAATGCGGCGAGTGTTGCGCAGGCCGTCCTTTTTCAGGCTGCGGGCAAACGGCTGGTAGTCTCCCCCGCCGGTGAATTCGGCGATCACGGTGTCGACGTGTTCCCGGTAGTCGTTGGGCAGGCACTTCGAGTCGGTACGAGGGTAAGTAAGAACCTTGTGGCTTTCATACAACCGCTGAGCAGCCTGCAGAGTACGCCGGGCAGAGAAGCCAAACTTGCTGTTGGCCTCGCGCTGCAGGGTGGTCAGGTCGAACAGCGGACGAGCCGACTCCTTGGCGATCTTCCGCGTTTCCGAAGCGGTGCCCCGTTTCCCGACTATGGCGGCGGCGATCAGGTCGACCTCTTCCTGGCTCTTGATCCAGTCGTCCTTCTCGGGCCGGTCGGGGTCGGACACGAACTTCGGGTTGAACCAGGTGCCGCCGTATTTATGATCGCCGGCGTCGAAGGTGGCTAGCAGGCGCCAGAACGGCGTGGGACGATGAGCCAGATTTTCTAACTCGCGGTCGACCATCAGCGCCAGGGTCGGCGTCTGCACGCGTCCGGCCGACCAGGCGGTCTTCTCGGTGCGAGTTTTCATACGCCGGGTCAACGCACGAGTTGCGTTGATACCGATCAGCCAGTCGGCTTCGGAGCGGCACACGGCAGCGTCGGAAAGGCCGTCGAAGAGGTGGCCCGACTGCAGGTTGCGGAACCCTTCGCGGATCGCGTCTTTGGTCATCGACGAGAGCCAGAGTCGCTCCATGGGGCGGGGCTTGGGAGCGTTTTTGAACTTGTGGAAATACCAGATGATCTCGCGGAAGATCAGCTCTCCTTCGCGCCCGGCGTCGCACGCGTTAATCACGTGGCTGACGTCGTCTCGGCCGTAAAGCTTCTTCAGAACTCGGAGGCGTTCGCTCTGGCCCGGCTTAGGAGCGTAGTCGAACTCTTCCGGGATGATCGGGAGATCTTCGAGAACCCAGCGCTTGAACTTGGGGTCGATCTCTTCGGGCTGCAAAAATTCGAGCAGGTGTCCGACGGCCCATGAGACGACGAACTCATCACTTTCGAAATACTCGCCTTCGTTGGCTTGGAAGCCTCCGAGAGCCGCAGCGATATCGCGCGCCACGCTCGGTTTCTCGGTGATGATCAGACTTTTGCTCATTCTTACCGCTCTCATATCGTGCATCCACCCTGGCTTGGGTAGACCAGGGTGGATGGTTCGAGGAGTCTCCGGGGGAGGTTTCCGTCCAGAGTATGGGGGTAGACTAGCAGCAGATCAAGAACGGCGCAACCGCTGGAGGGGAGTTCCCTCCGACGAGATGGCCCGTCAAATCCCAGAAAGAGGAAACCCTAGTGTCTGCTACCGCTACCCAAAGCCCCAACTACGAAAGCCTGCTCGGCGCTGAGGCCGAAGCGCTGCTGAGCCACAAGTGCTCCACCATCCCCGCCTCCTCCATTCACGCTCCCTCCCCCGACTTTATCGATAACGTGTGGGCCATGTCCGACCGCCCCATCCCGGTTCTGCGCTCGCTGCAGTCGCTCTTCGGAACCGGCCGCCTGGCCAACACCGGCTACCTCTCGATCCTTCCCGTCGACCAGGGCATCGAGCACACCGCCGGCGCCTCGTTCGCCCCGAATCCGATGTACTTCGATCCCGAGAACATCGTGAAGCTGGCCATCGAAGGCGGCTGTAACGCGGTCGCTTCGACCTACGGCGTGCTCGGCGCCGTGGCCCGCAAGTACGCTCACAAGATTCCGTTCGTAGTGAAGATCAATCACAACGAGCTGATGACCTACCCCAACTCTTTCGAGCAGATCATGTTCGGAACCGTGGAAAAGGCCTACGAGATGGGCGCGGCCGCCGTGGGCGCCACCATTTACTTCGGCTCGGAAGACTCGCGCCGCCAGATCGTCGAGATCGCCGAAGCGTTCGCTCGCGCTCACGACCTGGGAATGGCCACCATCCTGTGGTGCTACACCCGTAATAACGCCTTCGTCAAAGACGGCAAAGACTACCACGTGGCCGCCGACCTGACCGGTCAGGCCAACCACCTGGGCGTCACCATCCAGGCCGACATCATCAAGCAGAAGCTGCCCGAAAACAACGGCGGCTTCGGCGCGGTCGGCTTCGGCAAGACCCACAAGAAGATGTACAGCGACCTGGCCACGGACAACGCCATCGACCTGACCCGCTACCAGGTTGCCAACTGCTTCATGGGTCGCGCCGGTCTGATCAACTCGGGCGGCGCTTCCGCTGGCGAAAGCGACCTGGCCGAGGCCGTGAAGACCGCCATCATCAACAAGCGCGCCGGCGGAATGGGTCTGATTTCGGGCCGCAAGGCGTTCCAGAAGCCGCTCAAGGACGGCGTTGCTCTGCTGCACGCCATCCAGGACGTCTACCTCGACGGCAACGTGACCCTGGCCTAAGACGCTAGCGACCTTGTCCGCAACGGTCTCTCTTCGCGACGTCTCGAAATCTTTCCACGAGGGCAACAGCTCTCGTGGGGTTCTGCGGAACCTGGATTTTCGAGCCGACGCGGGGGAGACCGTTGCTCTTTTAGGCGCCTCCGGTTCGGGCAAGAGCACCCTGCTCAACCTGATCTCCGGCCTCGTCGTCCCCGACTCCGGCGGGGTAGAAGTCGCGGGACAGGCTCTCGAGTCGCTCGACGAAGAGGCCCGCACTCTGTTCCGCCGCCGTCAGGTGGGGTTTGTCTTTCAGTTTTTCCACCTGGTCCCGACCCTGACCGTGGAAGAGAATTTGCGCTTGCCGCTGCAACTCAACGGACTCGACAGTGCGGAAGAGCGAGTTCGGCTGCGCTCCCTGCTGGAGCGAGTCGGCCTGGCCGACCGGGCCGGTCAGTTGCCCGACCGACTCTCCGGCGGCGAGCAGCAGCGTATCGCGGTCTGCCGCGCCCTGATGCATCGTCCCGCCGTCCTGCTGGCCGACGAGCCCACCGGCAATCTCGATGAAGCGACCGCCCGCGGGGTTCTGGACTTGCTGTTCGAGCTCTCGTCCGAGGCCGGCTCGACCCTGCTGCTGGTTACGCACTCGCTCGAGGTGGCGGCGCTCTGCGGCCGTATCGAGCGGATGGAGGGCGGGCGGCTGGTGGCGACTACGCCGTGAGGTGGACTCTCGCCCTGGGCTTACTCTTACTGTGGCTGGCCTGGGTCGTTGCTCGGGGCCAGGCCGCCCCTCCCCCCATCAGCGCTCGCATCGACCTGGTCCAGGCCCTCTCGGACTCGGCCGGAGATTTTGCCAATGTCACGCCGGGGCGAGCCTTCTCCTTTCCCGCCGACCACGGCGAGCACCCCGAGTTCAAGACCGAGTGGTGGTACTTCACGGGGAATTTGAGCGACTCGGCTGGTCACTCTTACGGCTATCAGCTGACCTTCTTCCGTTCCGGGGTGGCGACCCCGGAACATCCCGCCGCGTCCAGCGCGTGGGCTCCCAGCGACATCATGATGGGACACTTCGCCATTTCGGACGCCGAGAGTCAGCGTTTCTACCCCTTCGAGCGGTTCGCCCGACGAGCCCTGGGGCTGTCCGGGGTGGCCCTGCAGGAGGGAAAGGTCGCCGTCTGGTTAGAGGATTGGAGGCTCGAGCGGGAGGCCTCGGGGCGGTGGAGCCTACAGGCTAGCGACACCCTACCCGACGGAACGCCGATCACTCTGGCCTTGACCCTGGACGAGTCGAAGCCGCCGGTGCTCCAGGGCCAGGACGGCTACTCCCGTAAGGGTCCCAAGCCGGAGCAGGCTTCATACTACGTCGCGCTGACCCGACTAGCTTCAAAAGGGCAGCTGACCCTGGGCGACCGGCAGATGGCGGTGGGCGGTTCGAGCTGGTACGATCACGAATGGTCCTCCTCCCCTCTGGCCCCTGGCCTGGTCGGCTGGGACTGGTTCAGCCTGCAGCTCGACGACGACTGGGAACTGATGATCTACCTGTTGCGCTACAAGGACGGTCGTTTGGAGCCGGCCTCCTCGGGCAGCCTGATCGCTCCAGACGGCCGCAAAAGCGCGCTAGAGCTGTCCCGGTTTCAGGTCGAGGTTACCAGCCGCCACCGCTCCGCGCGGGGCGTAGAGTACCCGTCAGGCTGGGTCGTCCGTCTGCCCGAGCAGCAGCTAGAGCTCGAAATCACCCCTCGCCTGCTGGACCAGGAGATGGCCAGCGGGGTTCCCTACTGGGAGGGCGCTGTGAGCCTGCGAGGGACCCGCCAGGGCCGCCCGGTAGCGGGCAGCGGTTTCGTCGAGATGACGGGCTACGATCAGCAACCCTCTACACCCTGAGCAACGCCCGCACGCTTTGGTCTACGCCGCGAGGTCCTGGCTTCTTATCAAGAAAGCCCCGCCGGGCGGGGCGAGGCTTTCCATCGGCGCTCCTCTATGAGAAGGCGGGGAGCGTTGCCCCAAGCCTACCACAGAGGTGCTGCACTCTTCGGTGACAGCTGTCACTGATATTCTCGTTGAGCCTGTTTGAGCAGAGGGATTCGCAAGGCGCAGCCGTTCCGGAGCGAAGCGAGGACACCCCCGGCCTTCTGGTTCGTCGAGCCCATTGGGCTCGGAAAAAGAAATAAGCCCCACTTTCGCAGGGCTTATTATGGCGTGACTGGAGGGATTCGAACCCCCGACCTTCTGGTTCGTAGCCAGACACTCTATCCAACTGAGCTACAGTCACATCCGCCGTGCGCATCTTTTACCACAGGCGTCCAAGCCGTGTCAAACACTTTTTTCAATTCCATTCCGCGAGCAGCCATCTTTGCTGCGCCGGATCCCAGTTCCAGACCGTCTCGACACGGGCGCCGTTGCTTTGATCGAGTACCAGGACCGAGCGCCACTCGTCGCTTCGACCCGAGACCGGCTCCATTCTGTCCAGGCGGGCATCCGAGTCCGGACCGACCATCGGACCCCAGGAGCCAAGCCCAGGCTCTTCCAGAGGCGGTGCGCTACCGGACAGATAGGTGCTGGCCCGCATCAAGTCTCCGTCGCGCAGGGTGGCCAGAAAGCTGTCCACGGTCCCGGGAAGCTTGCCCAGCACTTCCGTGTCCGAGGAGGCGTCTTGCCGAGCCGTCTGCGGCGCCGTCGTTCCGCCGCCCAGCGCCAGAGCGCTACTGAGCATGTAGACCGAGCGGCCGTCGGAGAGCAGAATCTCTTCCCAGCCCGGCTCGGAAGATTTTAGCCAGCGGACCATGGTGCCGGGCGGCACCGTACCCAGCACCTTCGAAGTGGTGCGCGGCGTCTCGTAGACCGAGCCGTTCTCGACCACCCGCACCCGGCTGGTCACTCCCTGGTCGCGAGCCGGCTGCGCGGGCGCTGACCCCACCTCGCGCTGGGGCAAACCGGGTCCGCGGGGAGCCCGGTCCGGCATATCCTCTTGACCGGCTTTGGGGAAAGCCTGTCGGGAGGGCTGCTGGGAGGTTGTCGGATCGGACTGGGGAGCCGCTTCCGCCCCGGCCTGGTCAAACGGACGAAGCGGAAAGCTGGTGTCCGCTACGCTCGCGCTCGAGCCAGGTCGAGAAGCGATCGGCGGGCGACCCTGACCGTCGATCTCTCGATAGCCCTGGTCATGGGAGCTGTCCAGTATCCGGGGGATGACCACGGCAGCCAGAACGGTCGCTCCGATCAAGCCGAGCCAAAACAAGAGGTAAATCTTACGAGGCCAGGAACTCACGTGCCCTAGATTGGGCCGAACCGCCCGGAAACCCTCTCCTCGCATGCAGCTTGACGCAGCCACTTTAGACGACATCCTGAAAGGGACATCCCGAGCTTTCTACCTGAGCCTGGCCGTGCTGCCGCCAGGGGCTCGAGCGCCGCTATCGCTGGCCTATCTCCTGGCCCGAGCGGCCGACACGATCGCCGACGCCCCCGCCCGGCCGGGACTCGACCGTCGGGAGCTGCTCGAGTCGTTTCGCCTCACCATCGCCGAGCGCTCTCGCACCCGATGGCAGGCCGCAGCGCCACAACTCTCCCTGGTCCAGTCACCCAACCCCAAGGAGCAGCAGCTGATCGGGTCGCTGGAAAGTTTGTTATCGCTGCTCGACCAACGCAGCGAGGTCGAACAGCAAGCCATTCGCCAGGTCGTCAGCACCCTTGTCGAGGGGATGCTCTGGGACCAACAGCTGTTCGAACCGGACGACGGCAGTCTACACGCCGACCGTGGGCTCGACGACCCGGAGCTAGAACGCTACACCTACCTGGTGGCCGGCTGCGTCGGTCCCTTCTGGTCACGCGTCTGTAGCCTCGGCGAGCCGAACCTGGCCTCTTTGGGCAGCGACCAGCACGACGGAACGGCGGTCGAGTTCGGAAAAGGCCTTCAGTGGGTCAACATCTTGCGCGACATCCCCAGGGACCAGGAGTCGGGCCGCTACTATCTGCCGGCGCTAAGCTCAGAGAACTTCAGGGAGCGGTTCCTCCGCCAGTCTCGGCGGGCTCTCTCGGCCCTCTCCCAGGCTCAAGCCTACCCCTTCCTGTTTCCCAACCGCTACCTGCGCCACCGGATGGCCGTTTTCTGGATGCTGGTGTTGGCTTATCGAACGCTGGAAAAGCTCTTTCGCCACGGCGGAGCCCGACAACTCGGAGAGAGGGTCAAGGTTCCACGCTGGGAAGTGCTAGCCTGGGTGGCCCTGAGCCCCCTGCTGGTACTCAACGATCGCCTGCTGAACGCCCTACTGACCCGACTGTCGCGACGCGCCGACGTCGCCTTGATGATTCTAGAGGAGAGATATGAGAAAAAACCTTAAGACCGTGCTGCTGGCCATGGCTTTGGCCGGACTGGTCGGCACTGCCAACGCACAGACCCCCGACAAGCTCGACAACGATCTGCGCTATCTGGTTGGGCGCTACGCCAAGCACGGCGATTTTGCCGTGGCCGTGGTCGATCGCCAGGGAGTACGAGCTGCCGTCAACGCCAAGTCGCCCTATCCGCTCGCCAGCGTCTTCAAGCTGCCGCTGTTGGTGGGCATTCTCGCCGACCAGGACGCCGGCAAGTTTCCCTCGGATGGGACTTCCCTGACCATCTCGACCTCGGACCAGTGCATCGGCAGCGGCAATCTGGCCCGCCGAGGGGTCGGAGCCAAGGTTACGGTGGCGGAAGCCTGCCGTCTGATGATGAGCATCTCGGACAATACGGCCACCGATATCCTGTTCCGCAAGTACGGAGAAGAAAAGCTCGACACGGTACTCCACGGCTGGGGGTTTTCGAGTGCGGCGATCCTCCTGACCAATCGCCAGGCCTGGCTTCTGTCGTTAGGCAAAGTTCCCGGTTGGGGCAGTACCAGCCCCGAGCAGCGCGTCCAGAAGTGGAAAGCGTTGAGTCGCCAGCAAAAGCTAGCCAAGGCTCAGGAGATCGAACAGTCCGCTGCGGGCATGTCGCTGGCCGCCTTCCAGGCGGTCGAGGACGCCTCCCTGGGCAGTCAGAGCGGCTCTCAGGACCGTCTGCTGGCCGCCCAACTCGACAACAAGATGTCGGCCTTGGACATCGCCACCATGCTGTCGAAGATCGATCGAGGCGGGCTGCTCTCGGCCAACTCGAAGACTCGCCTGCTCGACATCATGGCCGGCCAGAAGTACCACTCGCGACTGCCGGCCAAGCTGTCTCCCGGTACCACCATCTACCATAAGACCGGGACTCTGAGCGGCATTATCAACGACGCCGGGCTGATGTACATCGACGGTCATGAGGGTGGGGTGGCTGTCGTGTTCTTGTCCCAGAACGTTACCTCCGAGTCGGCAGCCGACACCCTGGCCGCCCAGGTCGCCAAGACCGTCGAACAAGCGTATTAGGGCCTCTGGTCGTGGAAAAAAAAACCGCGCGTGCAGAGCGGGGTTTTTTAATTAAAAAGCAAAAAAA
>JAEXNA010000136.1 GCA_023447635.1 Vulcanimicrobiota bacterium
GCCCCGGGGGGGCGCGGCTCGGGCGCCGGGGGGCCCGCCTATGCTGCGCTGCGCGGCGACGAGAGTGTGTTCGAAGAGGTGCGCGAGAAAACCGCCACCATCGTCTTCACCAATGTTTTGCACTACCTCAAGGAGCTAGAACGCTACGGCTCGCCCGACGAGTTCTTCGAGAAGCGCCAGGCCTACGCTCAGTTTCTGTCCGACACGTTCCGCAAACATGGCGGCGTCGTGCTGGACTATCAAGGAGACTTCCAGATGGTGGGCTTCAACGTCGAGCTTCGCAGCGATGACGAACAGCACGCGGTGAACGCCTTGCGCGCCTGCCAGGAGTTCCTCCAGCGCCTGCCCGAGGTCACCGACCCCTGGAAAGCCCAGGAAGGCGAACTGGGCAGCGCCCACTGCGGCATCTGCACCGGCCCGGTGGCCTGCGGACACGTGGGCTCGCAGCGTCACGACGGCGGTCGCATCGCCCAGGCCGCCATTGGCGACACCAGTAACGTCGCCGCTCGCCTGCTGGGCGCTGCGATGAAATCCAAAGAGCCGGTTCTGCTGGCGATGACCACGGTGCAGGCTTCGGCCTGGTCCATCCCCCACCAAGAGCTCGAAGCGATTCCGTTGAAAGGAAAGGCGCAAGCTGTCCCGGTGGCGCGCCCTATCGACAAGGCGTGAGATACCGCGTCTTTCTGGTCTTGCTGGTCTGGCTGTTCGGATCAACCGTGACGCTGTTTCTGGCCACCTCCTCGGCCAACATCGAGCGCTTCGCCGAGATGTTCCGCCAGCGCTACGACCGGACCCGCAGCGCCGACCCCCGCATCGTCCTGGTCGGCCTCGATGACGCTGTCTTCGCCGAAGGGCACTTCAACCGCCCCAACCACGCCCGGATTATCAAGAATCTCGAGCAAGCTCGAGCCCGGCTGGTGATGTTCGATATCGTGTTTGATGAAAACCGAGAACCGGCCGATGACCAGGTCCTGCTCGACGCCCTGCTCAGCGGCCCGCCCGTGGTGCTGGCCGGAAGTTCGCTGACCCTTCAAGACGGCTCGGTCCTGCCGCCCAGGCTGGCCCAATCGCTGACGCCGGCTTTGACCTCTGGCAACGCCCACCTGGCCAGCATCGAAAAGGCCGAAGACCCCGACGGCACCCTTCGCCACTACTTTCTGGGGGTCGGTTTTGGCCAGGAGGTCGTTCCTTCCGTGGCGCTGGCCTGCTACGCCCTGCTGAACTCGGTCCCGCCAGGGGACATCGACTACGGGGAGGGCAGCGTCGATGTGCCACCCGTCAAGATCCCTGTCGAAGCGCATCACAACGAGGGCACCGACGTGACCGTCTTGACCTTCGACCTGAAGTTTCACCAACCGGCGACCGGACCAGACCATCAGCCCGGGCCGGGGACCTACCGGGTGGTTCCCTACCTGGACCTGCTCGATCCCAGTCCCGAACTGCTAGAGAGCCTGCGCGACAAAGTCGTGGTCATCGGCGAAAACACGTCGTCGGAAAACGACGTCATCGAGACCCCCGCCGGCCCTATGAAGGGGTTCGAAGGGCACGCCCAGTGTATCGACCGGCTTCTTCATCATGACTTCTACTCTTCCGCTTCGGAAGGAGCCAACCTGAAAACTGCCCTGGCCCTGGTCGCTCTGGTCGCCGCTCTAGGGTTCATGCGCTGGCCCCTACCGGGACTGATCGTCGCCGGAGGGTTGATGCTGGCGGGTTACGCTGCAGCGAACCTCTGGCTCTTCCAGGAGCACCACCTGGTGGTCGACCTGGCGGCCCCTGTGGTGGGCGGCCTCGCCACTATCGTCTGCCTCGTGCTGGTTCGCCTGGCGCTGGCGTCGCGCTTTCTGGGCCGCTTCATCCCCAAAGAGGCCGCTGCAGGAATCCTGTTAGCCCGACGCACCGCCCAAGCGACCGAGGCCACCGTGATCGTGACCGACATCCGCGGCTACACCTCGCTGTCCGAGACGCGAACTCCGGTCGAAATGCTGCAACTGCTCAACGAGTACCACAGCGTCACCGTCGACATCTACCACAAGCACGGGGGCAACGTCTTGACCTTCCAGGGCGACGCCCAGTTGGTGGTTTTCGGTTACCCCAGGCGTCTCAAAGACGCGGCCGGAGCTTCCGTCGAGGCCTGTGTCGAAGTTATGGCCGCCATCGACGCCCTGCGAGCGAAATGGGGCATCAAGGAGCGAAAGAACTTCGACGTCGGCGCCGGGATCTGTACCGGACTGGTCTACGTCGGCGATATTGGGTCGCGAGAGCAGGCGAACTACACCGTCATCGGCGAGGTCGTTAGAACCTCGCATAAGGTGCAGTCGATGAGCGACGCTCTCGAAGGCAACGTGCTGATGGACGAACCGGCCTATCAGGCCTGCCGGGTCAAGCCCAATGTGACCGCCATCCCCAACGTGACCCTGGAAGGCTTCCCCGAACCGAAGACACTTTACCGAGTCGAAGCGCGGGAGTAGCCCCGACGGCGTCAGGACAGCCAGCTTCGTCCGAATATCAAGCCAAAACCGATGGCGAGATAGAGCAGCGAAAGCAGTACGGGGAGCGCCCAACGCAGCCCCGAAGGAAGGCGTCGATCCCACACCCCGTGGACCGACAGGAACAGATAAAGGGCGACCGCCAGGTTCAGCGGCAGCCCCCAGGGCCAGAAGTAGCGCAGATCCAGCGGCGAAAAATCCGCGTGGTCGAGCAGCGGGAAGGCCCATTTCTGAGCGTGCCAGAGGCCGAACAGCCCTAACGAGGGCAGCAGCAGGGCCGCCCCCAGCGCCATCCCCCAATCCCGCTGCCGGGAACGGGAGAGGTGACGAAAGAACTTCGCCGACAGCAGCGGGCAGAACCAGATCAGGGCGGCCCAGATCAGCTGCAAGCTTTCCGAGGCGGGAACGACCTCGAGTTGATAGAGTCCGACCCCCTGAGCCCGGAACGAGACGGCCGAAGAGCCGGCGGACGCCGCCGCATAGGCCTCGGGGAAGACCTCCCGCACCTGGGTCACGATCTCGGACACCGAGAGGATATAGACGAAGCTGAAGTACAGCAAACCCAGCACCGCTGGAGCCAGCATCATCAGTAGCACCTGGGGCCCACTCAGAAAGTCGGTTCGCGACTGAGGGAACAGCGAGGAGACCGAAAGCACCTTGTTCCCTCCGGGAGCCCGCACGGTCAGATGGCCGCCCGGTTGAGGGAAAGCGGCTGGCGGCATCCAGTAGGCGATCGAGGCGACCTTGCCCTTGAGCACGGTTTCGGTCAAGAACAGCAGGGGGTTGCTCGACTCCAGGCGTCCCTCGAGCGCCTCATCGTCGTAGCGAGACAAGGTCAGCTGTCCGCAGTACCCCATCACTCCGCTGATGTTTTTACCGTACCCGAGATACTTCTTTTTGATGATCAGGCCGGTGCGCCGCTCTAGGGGAGACAGAGGAGCGGCCGACACGTCCAACAGTTCGACCCCTTCCTCGCCAGCCACGACGGCCGGCGCCTCCAAGACAGGGGGAGGCGGGGCGGCTCTCGAGGCTCGAAGATCGGAAACGGTGGCAGGCTCGCGCCCGGCCTCGGCCGCCTCTTCCCCTGGCGCCTCGGGAACCGAGACGTCGACCGGATCCTCCACCACCTGGAGAGGAGTCTTCTCGTCAGCGACAGCCGCCCGTTCGGCCTCAATAACTGTCTCGGCCTCCGCAACCGGCTCAGGGAGAGACTCCAGGCTCGGTTCCGGGACAGGAGCCTCCTCGAGCAGCGCCACCTCGGACTCGTCGGTCAAAGACGGAGCAGGTAGCTCAGAGAAACTGGGAGCGCCGAGCAGAGGCACCGCGGGGTCGCCCACGCGCCGGGAAGGGGCGGCCCGGTGAGGCGG
>JAEXNA010000142.1 GCA_023447635.1 Vulcanimicrobiota bacterium
TGCCTCCAGGGCTGCTTTCGCCTTCAGCTGTGGCGGATGCTTTCTTCTCATTTTCGCTCTTTCCAACCGCCACCAGTTTAGTCCTCATCTAACTAAGGACACTGTCCGACTTTTGGGGAGCACCACATCACGTTACGCTCCCATAGGTTCGGGGGCTGTTGATAGTCATTGAACGAACCGATGGCGATGACTCTGCTAGAGTCGTTTTCGTCCAGGAGAAGGCCAAGGGTCATGTAGTCATCAGCTACGGGGGGATCGACAAACTCGATCTGAGTAGACGCTGTGACATCGAAAAACCGCCCTGTCAGGGTCACGATACCGGGCCGCAGGCCCTTCACGTTACCAGCGCGATACGTGCTATTGAAGCTGCTCCCGTTGAAAACGGTGGCTATGGTAGGGTCAGAGACTTCCCAAACGGTGAAGCGTTTCAGCGCGTCCCAGACCTCGAACCCCTCCTCGCCTTCGTGAGGCAGGGTCCATTCGTGGTCCTTAGGGTTGAAGTCGGAAACGGCGAACACTTCGGTCCAGATTTCCCAGTTTTGCCCAATGCCGCACTTCCAGATCTCTCCGGGAGGTGTCCAGCCGACGACCACGCTAAACGCCGTCAACTCTGTAGGACGTGTGGCGATGGCCGGGTCGACGATCTCGTAGACTTGGCCGTCGACCAGCTTGACCTCTTGAAAGTACATCCCGATCACCTGGCTACCGTCGAGGTACTCGAGCATGATGTTGTCCACGTTGGTCGGCACGTTCTCGAGCGTGTAGACCGGGGCCAGAGGAAGCTCGCGGGCAGGGAACGGGATACCGCCCGCGCGAGCGTCGTAGACGCCGCCGACGATACCGCTCTGGAAACCCGTGATGCGGACGGTGTCGACCCGATCAGGAACTAGCTGAGCGCGCACCTGCTGGCTGATTCTTAGAGTGGCGTTACCGTAGACCGGCTGTGGCGCCGCAGAGATCTCTCCACCAGAGTCGCTCCCACCGCCGCAGCCCGTGGTGAAGACAAGTAGAAATAGGAAAAGTGGCAAAAACGAACGCAAAAACATGACCTAACCCCTTCGATTTTCGCTGCGATTGTAGCCTTGCCAGGGCTTCGCCGCAAGCTGATTCGAGCCTTAACTACTATCAACAGGTCCCCGAACGGCCTTGGTCCCGAGTGGCGCTATTCCGCGAATCCGCCTGCGGGATCCAAATCTTCCACCAAGTTCCCAGCCCCCCACTCCCCCCTCAAGACACCGTCCACAGGAATGGCTGGGCGGGGAGAAGAACTTGCGGACTTGCCCAAGCTTCGCCATTTTCGCCGTCTTTGGTACGTCACGTTGCTGGTCAGCCTGCTCTGGCTGGGCGGGATGGTCGCGTCCTGGGCCCAGAGCGGGGGCGGGCCAAAAGCCGAAGGCGGCACCATTCGCATCGTCTCTAGCCTGCCGCTGACGGGCAGTTCGCGGGTCCAGTCCGAGACGATGGTTTTGGGCATCAAGATGGCCCTGGAAGAAGCGAACTATAAGGCCGGCCCGTTCACCATCGACTACGACTCGTGGGACGACGCCAGCGCCCAGGCGGGCACCTGGGACCCGGCCAAAGAGAAGGACAACGCCAGCCGCGCGGCCGCCGACCCCGACGTGATGGTCTACATCGGCACCTACAACAGCGGCGCCTCCAAGATCGCCATCCCGATCCTGAACCGGGCCGGTCTGGTCCAGGTCTGCCCCGCCGCCTCTTACTCTGGCCTGACCAAGCCGGGCTTCGGCGACAAGGGCGAACCCGAGATTTACTACCCCGCCGGCTTCCGCAACTTCTGCCGCGTGGTGCCCGCCGACGACATCCAGGGACTGGCGGGCGCCTGGTGGGCCGACCAACTCGGCATCAAAAAGGTCTACATCCTCGACGACAAAGAGTTGTACGGCAGCGGCCTGGCCCGAGTGTTCGGCGAAGGCTGTAAGCGTCTGGGCATCGAGATTGTCGGACAAGAAGGCATCGACGGCAAAGCTCAGGACTATCGGGCCGTGGTGAACAAGGTGCGTGCCGCCAACCCCGAAATGGTCTACTTCGGCGGAATCACCCAGAACGGCGCGGGCAAACTGGTCAAAGACCTTCGCTCGGGCGGTTATAGGGGCTACTTTCTCTCGGCCGACGCCACCAAAGAAGAAGCGTTCCTGAAATCCGCCGGACCCGCCGCCGAAGGCTGCCTGGTGACCATGGGCGGCCTGCCTCCCGAGCATATGGGCCCCGAAGCGCAGGCCTGGTACAAAGCCTACCGCGAGAAGTATAAGACCAACCCGGAAGCCTACGCCATCTACTCTTACGAGGCTACCAAAGTCGCCCTCGCCGGCATCGCCAAGGCGGGCGTCAAAGACCGCGCGAAGATCCGCGAGGCGATCATGACCACCACCGACTTCCAAGGTCTGGTCGGCGACTACAGCTTCGACCACCAGGGCGACACCACGCTCAGCGATATCTCGGGCTTTACCATTAAAGACGGCGCCTTCGTCTTCTCCAAAGCGCTCACCGCCGACTTCGAGGATAAGGCGGCCAGCGGAACCTCCACCTCCGCCGCCGCAGGCGGCTCCAACCTCACCCTCTCGAACCTGCTGCAGCAGATCCTGGTGGGCCTTTCCAACGGAGCTCTGATCGGGGTTGTGGCGCTGGGCTACACCCTGGTCTACGGCATCGTCGAACTGATCAACTTCGCCCACGGCGAAGTGTTCATGATGGGCGGTATGGCCGCGCTGACCGGTGCCACCTGGTTCGGCCTGGGCGGCCCCAACGTCCATGGCGTCTCGGCTGTGCTGCTGGCCTTGCTGGTGCTGCTCATCGCCATGCTGTTCTCTGGCCTGCTCAACCGCACCATCGACCGCCTGACCTACCGGCGGCTGCGTGGCTCGCCCCGCCTGGTGCCGCTGATCACCGCCATCGGCGTCTCGTTCATCCTGATGAACATCGGCGGCTACTGGAAAGGCTGGGCGCCCGTCAACTTCCCCTCCATCCTGGGCGACGCCGACGTGAACCTGTTCGGGGAAGACGCCCCCATCACGTTCTGGCTCAGCCAACTGATCGTTATCTTGACCATCATCCCGCTGCTGGGCGGGCTGCACTATTTCATCCACAAGACCCGCCACGGCAAAGCGATGCGCGCGGTGGCCCAGAACCCCGACGCCGCTCGCCTGATGGGCATCGACGTCGACCGCACTATCTCGCTGGCCTTTATGATCGGCGGCGCCCTGGCCGGGGCGGCGGGCTTCCTGTACGGCTTCTACAATCAGGAAGTGCGCTTCGACCTCGGTTTCCGACTGGGCCTGAACGCCCTCACAGCCGCCGTTCTGGGCGGCATCGGCAACGTTCAAGGCGCCGTGCTGGGCGGGCTGATCATCGGCCTGGTCGAGGCATTCACCGCTTTCTACCTGTCCCAGGCGCTGGCCCCGGCGATGGTCTTCGGCGTGCTCATCGTGGTGATTATGATCCGCCCCTCCGGCCTGTTGGGCGAAGGAGGCACGGAAAAAGTATGACTCGTTCCTGGATCGCCGTGGCCGCTGTGGCCCTGCTTTACCCCATCCTGGACGCCGCGCTGGGGATCCGCATGATGCCTGCGCTGTGCCAGATCCTGATCTATCTGATGCTGGCTCAGGGGCTGAACCTGGTGGTCGGATTCGCCGGTCTGCTGCACCTGGGCTACGCGGCCTTCTTCGCGGTCGGCGCGTTCTCGATGGCGTATCTCACCTCTCCACAAAGCCCCCTGGCCGACAGCTTAAGCTGGGGCTTCTGGCCCTCTTTGGTGACCGCCAGTCTGTTCACCATGCTGGTGGGAGCGCTGCTGGCCTGGCCGCTGCTCCGGCTGCGCGGCGACTATCTGGCCATCGTGACCATGGGGTTCGGGCTGATGCTCGATCCGATCTTGCGCAACTTCGACGACCAGACGATGGCGATCACGGGGATGTCCGGCATCGCCTCTCCCGCCTTCGGGCCCTACGTTCTGGACAGTCAGAACGTCAGCGGCTGGTACTACATGCTTCTGGCCGGGCTGCTGCTCTGCTTCGGCCTGTGCTACCGCATCCGACACTCCAGGCTGGGGCGAGAGCTTCGCGCCCAGCGCGAGGACCCGATCGCGGCGGTAGCCTGCGGCATCTCGGTGGCTCGCGCCAAACTGCAGGCGTTGTCGCTGGCCGCGCTGATCGCCGGGTTCGCCGGGGCGCTTTACTCTTCGTACATCTACACTCTGAACTTCGCCTTCCCGCTCGACTTCAACGGCTCGATCATGATCCTCGCCATGGTGATCCTGGGTGGAGTGGGAAGCCTGACGGGAGCTCTGGTCGGAGGCTTCACCCTGGGCTTCCTGAACCTGGTGGTGACGCCGAACCTGATCGACTGGGTGAACAGCAACGTTCGTCCCAGCCTGGTCAGCGCACTGCAAGATTCGCCTGGCCTGCTGGCCACCCTCGACCCGTTCCTGGACCTCTCCAAGGCTCAATACATGATTTTTGGAGGCACGCTGGTAGCTATGATGCTGCTGCGTCCGCAGGGGCTGCTTCCCGAGCAGAGGGTGAAATTCCCGAACCGGCCCGACGGTGTTCTTCCCACCCCGCTCCCCTCCCACCCCGGCAGCGACACCCTGCTTCAGGCCAGCGCCCTGACCCGTCGGTTCGGCGGCCTGGTCGCCGTCAACAAGGTGGATTACACCCTGGGCCAGGGGCGCATCGCCTCGCTGATCGGTCCGAACGGAGCCGGGAAGACGACCTTCTTCAACCTGCTGGTCGGCGTCTACGCTCCGTCCGACGGGTCGGTCGCGTTTGCCGGACAGGCGCTGCACGGCGACACCCACAGGATCACCAGGATGGGGATGACCAGGACCTTCCAAAATATCCGCCTGTTCAGTCAGCTTTCGGTGCTAGAGAACGTGCTGCTGGGACAGGCCGATAGCGACCCGAACTCGACCCTCAAAGAGCTTTTTGCCGGAAGTCAGTTGGAGCAGGCGCTGGCGGATGCCTACGAGTGCCTGGACTTCGTCGGCCTGGCCGAACAGGCGCATCTCGAGGCGAAGTCTCTGCCCTACGGGCACCAGCGTCTGTTAGAGATCGCGCGGGCGCTGGCCAGCAACCCTCAGCTTCTGCTGCTCGACGAGCCGGCGGCGGGGATGAACCCCAGCGAGACGCTGGCTTTGACGGCTCTGATCCGCAAGATTCGCGACCGAGGGGTCACGGTGCTGCTGATCGAGCACGACATCCGCCTGGTGATGGAGGTGTCCGAGATGGTCACTGTGTTCGACCACGGGGAGAAGATCGCCGAAGGCACTCCCACCGAGGTCTCCAGCAACCCGAAGGTGATCGAGGCGTACCTGGGCGCTCCCGCCGAAGAGGCCTCCGCATGAGCACTCCGCTTCTCGAAGTTCGCCATATCGATTGTTTCTACGGCAACATCCAGGCGCTGCACGACGTTTCGCTGACGGTGATGGAGGGCGAGGTGCTGACCTTGCTGGGCGCCAACGGCGCGGGCAAGACGACCACGCTGCGCGCTATCTGCGGTCTGGTCCGTCCCAGGCAGGGCGAGATTCTGTTCCGCGGTCAGCCTATCCACCAGACGCCCGCTCACGAACTGGTGAAGCAGGGGCTGGCGATGTCTCCGGAGGGGCGTCAGGTGTTTCCCAGGATGACCGTGATGGAGAACCTCGAGATGGGCGCGTTCTCCCACTCCAACCCCGATCCCAAACAGCTCGACCTGGTCCTGGAGCTGTTCCCTCGTCTGCGCGAGCGGTTGAAGCAGGCGGCGGGGACTCTCTCTGGAGGCGAGCAGCAGATGCTGGCGATCGGTCGCGCCTTGATGAGCAAGCCGAAGCTGCTGCTGCTCGACGAGCCAAGTTTGGGGCTGGCCCCGCTGGTGGTGCAGCAGATCTTCCGCATCATCTCCGAGATTCACAGTCAGGGGATGTCGGTGCTGCTGGTAGAGCAGAACGCGTTCCAGGCGCTGAAGGTTGGGCAGCGCGCTTATGTGTTAGAGACGGGGAAGGTCACCCTGGAGGGTCCGGCGGCCGAGCTTGCCGAGAACCCGAAGGTGCGCGAGGCTTACCTAGGGCTCTGACCGCTCTGCTGCCTCTGTCCGTTCGGCGGTTTCGGGGAGTCGGTGGAAGCCCCAGGCCGAGAGCAGTCCTCCCACCGCCAGCGCCAGCCACAGATAGTCGGCCATACCGCGAGAGAAGAAGTAGCCGACCATGGGCGTCGACGAGGACAGGGCGATGCTGAAGGCCACCGAGTTCATCGCCATGGCGCGTCCCATCTTGTGCGGAGCGACCACCTTCTGCAGGTACGAGTTGACGTTGGTGAACAGCATCATCTCTCCCACCGTCAGCAGCAGGATGCAGGCGAGCAGTCCCGGCATCCCCGGAATCAGTAGCACCAGGGCGTAGCCCACGGCGAACAGCAGTCCGGCCAGCGTCAGCTGTCGGGTGAGCGGTTGGTTCCGCGTCCAGTGGTTGATCTGCATGGTGGTCAGCACGATCAGTCCGGTGTTCAGCAGCCAGACCCAGCCCACCATGCTTTCGGGATGGTGCAGCTCCTCGACCACGTAGATCGGGGTGGCGATCAGGAAGCTCAGGAACACGCAAAGCGCCAGGATGAACCAGCCGATGGCTCGGAAGCCGGTGCGTCCGATGTTCCAGTCGGGGCGGGGGCCGTCGCGTCCCGGAGCGGGCGAGCGAGTGCCGGAGAGGGTGAGCAGGGCGCAGGCCAGCAGCGAACTGACGCCGTCGACCCAGAACAGCCATTTGTAGTCGATGCCGGCCAGGTAGCCGCCGACCAGCGGGCCGACGCTCATACCCAGATTGATAGCCAGGTAGTTCAGGGCGAAGGCGTCGCGGCTCTTCTCCTCCCCACCAAGGCGGGCCAGGGCGGTGAGGGAGGAAGGGCGGGAGAGATCGGCCAGCAGAGCAATGGCAAAGGTGGCGGGCATCAGGGCGTAGGGCGAGCGCAGCCAGGGAAATCCCAGCAGCACGATGCCGGCCGCGGCCATCGAGAACGTGAGCACCCGGATAGCGTCGTATCGGTCGGCCAGCCAGCCGCCGAGCGGGGCGGCGAAGCCGCTGCCGATCCCGTAGCAGGCGGCGATGCCGGTGGCTGTTTCCAGGTCCAGCTTCAGGCTGCGATGAAAGTAGAGCACCAGAAACGGAAAGACCATGGCGCCCATCCGATTGACCAGCACGGCGCCGGACAGCCACCAGACCGCCCGGGGCAGTCCCACCATGGAAGCCCACGCCGAGGGAGCGGGGCTCATCTTTGATCCCCCCGGACCTGCAGCTTGTGTGCCATAACGACATCTTAAGCTTCAGGCCGGGAGGATCAAGGGTCAATTCTTGATCGGAACGCGACGTCCGCGCACGTACAGATCGAATTCGTAGTCCTGCAGCGACTTTTCCGGGTCTTTGCCCGGCAGACCCTGTCCGGGGCCCCAGTAGCCGTACATGGGGTTGGGTAAGACGAACCAGGTGGTGCCCCAGAACTTGCGGTAGTCGTCGGCTTGCTCGCGGCGGGCCTTATAGGTGTCCGCCGTCAGTTCGCCCTTCTGTACGTAGGCGTCGAAGTCGCCCAACTGGTCGCCAAAGTAGGCCACCACGTCGTACTTTTCCGAGACGATCTTGCGTCGCGCTTCCTTTTTGCCTTCGCCCTTCAGGATGCGCTGGGCTTCTTCGGAGTCTTGCCCCACGCCCAACTGCTTGATGATGGCCTGGCCGCGCTTGGTTTCGTCGGCCGAGGCCATGCGCAGCAGGATGCGGTCCGAGATGTTGGCGACGCCGATGCCGTTACGCTCGAGCACCTTGGCAGTCGAAGCTTCCTGGCCCACGGTGCGGTTCGAGATGTAGATCGGGGTGACGCCCATCTCTTCGACCTTGCGCAGAAATTCGGGGGCGCCGGGTACGGCAGGGCCAGCCTTTTCATTCACGCCCTGGAATTCGATCCAGGCGTCCCACAGGTCGTCGGAAAAGCTGGCGTCGTGCTTGACCACGTAGGCCTGGAAGCCGCTGTTGTCGATCACGGTCTCATCCAGGTCTAACACGATGGCGACGGGACGGGGGCTACCCGGCAGGTAGGCTTTGCCGTCGGCTCGCTTTTCGAAGATGTCGGCCCAGCGGTCAAACTGCAGTTCGGCCATGTGGTAAGCCTGATACGAGAGCGCTTTGTATTCGGCGCTGGTCTGGAACCACAGTTCGGCCAGCGGCTGGTTGTCGGCCAGAGTGGGCATGGCCATGGCTCCGGCGAGCAGAAGGCCACAGAAGAGACTTTTCAGGGAACGAGAGATTGCCAAGGGAATTACCTCCAGGGTCGATAGGGTGGGGCCGTTCGTGCGGCCGGCTTCAGAATCCTAGCCCTTCTCTGGGCGAGCGGTTGCGCTCAGGATGTACTGGTAGGGCAGGCTCTCGGCGTCGACGCTGACGGTGAAGCCGGCGGCTTCGAACTCCAGTCGCAGGCTGCTGGGGGCCAGGCGCTCGGAGGGGGGAGGGCCGACCGGGATCTCCATGTCTTTGAAGAAGTCGACGATCACGACCCGTCCGCCAGGACGCAGGGCGCGACGCAGCCAGGCGTAGTATTCGGCCCGGTGCTCGATGTGGTGCAGGGTGTTGCAGAGGAAGACGACGTCGTAGGTGCCTGCGGCCAGTCGAGGGGTGTCGGTCAGGGCCAGTTGGGTGAGCAGATTGTCCTGCTTTTCTTCGATGGCGCGCTTCTGGATATACGGGAAGAAGGCGGGCTCGATCTCGACCGCTACGGCCAGGCCGCCGGGGACGATCTTCTTGGCGAAGCGGCGGGTGAAGTAGCCGGTTCCGGCCCCGATGTCGGCCACGTTCTGCCCCGGTTTCAGGCCCAGCAGTTCGACCACCAGGTCGGGCTTCTGCCACTCTTCCCGCTCCGGCTCCTCGAACCGCTCGACCCACTTGTCCAGGTCCGAGAAGTCGTGCTGTTTGCCGTGCTCGTGCTTATGCTCTTGCTTGGGCTCATGCTGGGCGAAGGCGGGCAGACAGAGGAGCAGCAAGAGTAGGATGAAGCGTTTCATTCCGCCGCCTTCTCCCCCTGGGGATAGGCCCCCCCCTCCAGAGTTCTATACAGATCTCCTGGAACTGCCGGGGGCAACCTGTGTTATACTTAGCAGAGACAATAATCGCCAGAAGGGACACCTGAGTATGTTCAATAAGAAAAGATTTTTGCTGGTGGCCGCGCTGGTCACCGCCCTTGCAGGTTCGGCCACGGCCCAGAATCGCGTGCAGGGTGTGTCGCCGATGTACAACGGCCGCACCCAGGAAAGCTACCGCGCCAACTACGAGCAGGCCGTGCAGCAGGACCGCTACGAAAACCCGTACAGCCAGTACCGCTACAACAACAACTACAACTACAATCGCGGCAACGTCTACCAGCGGAATCAGAACTACGATAACCGCTACTACCGCGACGGGCGTTACAACGACGGGCGCTACAACAATCGCTACAATTCTGGACGAGACATCCAGATAGGTCCCGTGAGGATCGGCATTTAGCCCTCCTCCACACAAGGTGCCGACCTTGACGGGATCGGCTTCTAACACCTACGAGCTCTTTGCCTGACCTCTCTTGGCAAAGGGCTCGTGTGTTTTCTCGGGACGTTTTCCCGCGTCCCTGACGTCGTGTCCCTGGCGTCTTATCATTGGTGTCCGAAAATGGCCAGACAAACGCTCGAGCCGTTGCTAACATAGACCTCGAGATGACTGACCAGGATATCTGCTATCGCGCTTTGCTGACCCGCGACCGCCGTTTCGACGGCCGCTTTTTCACCGCCGTCAAGACCACCGGCATCTACTGCCGTCCGATCTGTCCGGCGCGCACCCCGCAGCGCAAGAACATCGAGTTCTACCCTTCGGCCTGGGCCGCCGAGGCGGCGGGCTTTCGCCCCTGCTTGCGCTGTCACCCGGAGGCCGCTCCGGGAAGTCCGGAATGGATGGGAGCCGAGGCGGTGGTCGGCCGGGCCTTACGCCTGATCGAGGACGGCTGGTTAGAGGAAGAGGGGTTGGAGGGGCTGGCCGCTCGGGTCGGTCTGGGCGAGCGCCAGTTGCGCCGGCTGTTCCAGGAGCATCTGGGAGCGGCGCCGGTGGCGGTGGCGCAGACGCGGCGGGTGCAGTTGGCGAAGCAGTTGATCGATGGGACGGAACTGCCGCTGACCCAGGTGGCGTTTGCGGCTGGCTTTTCTAGCGTGCGCCGATTCAACGACCTGTTCGTGAAGACGTACGGACGGGCGCCGTCGGCTTTTCGCCGGCGCCAGGGCACGGAGAGCGGCAGTTTTACGCTATCGCTGGCTTACCGCCCGCCGTTCTCCTGGGAAGGGCTGGTCGACTATCTGGCACCGCGTCTGTTCCGAGGCTGCGAGACTTTCGAAGGGGGGTCCTACCGGCGACTGCAAAGGCTGGCGGACGGACATGCCGAGATCTCGGTGAGGCCGCTCGACAACGCGCTGCAGTTGACCATGCCGGTGAGCGCCTTGCCGTCGCTGGTGAAGCTTAGAACGCGAGCGCGGCGGATGTTCGACCTCGACGCCGACCCTCTGGCCATCGCTCCGCGACTGGCGGGGCTAGAGTTCACGCCCGAGCAGCTTCGAGTTCCCGGCGCCTGGGATCCGTTCGAGTCGGCCGTGCGCATCGTTTTGGGGCAGCAGGTCAGCGTCAAGGGGGCGGCAACCCTGGCCGGTCGCCTGGTCGAGCGCTTTGGAGAGAAGGTGGCCGAGGGAGAGTTGAGCCATCTTTTTCCCTTGCCGTCCGTTCTTTGCGAAGCGCCGGTCGAGGAGATCGGTCTGCCTCGAGCCAGGGCCGAGACCATCCGCCGCCTGGCCCGGGAAGTGCAGGCGGGGCTGCCGCTGCACGCCTTTCACGGGCCCGAGTTAGAGACCGCTCTGCTGGCGCTGCCCGGCGTCGGGCCGTGGACGGCCTCGATGGTGGCGCTTCGTCTGGGCGACCCCGACGCTTTCCCGGCTGGCGACCTGGTGATCCGCCAGCGTTTGGGTGGGGTCAGCGCGGTTCAGGCCGAACGCCGGGCCGAAGTTTGGAGACCTTTCCGCAGTTACGCCGCCATGGCGCTGTGGCAAAACGATGGAGGAGTAAGATGAACTATCTCAGGATGGAATCGCCGTGGGGCCCGCTGCTGCTGGCCGAAGACGACGCGGGACTACAGTTGGTGCGCTTTATGGAAGGTCCACGCGCGATGGCTCCCGAGCCGGGATGGACGCCCGTAGAGCGCCTGGCTTGTGGGGTCGAGGTTCAGCTCGACGAATACTTCCGAGGCCGGCGCCAGAGTTTCGACCTGCCCTACGCCAGGCGGGGAACCGATTTCCAGCAGCAGGTGTGGAAGGCTCTCGACGATATCCCGTTTGGGCAGACGATGAGCTATGGCGACATCGCGCGCCAGATCGGGCGGCCCAAGGCGGTGCGCGCGGTGGGCGCGGCCAACGGGGCGAACCCCTGGGCGATCGTGCGGCCTTGCCATCGAGTGATCGGATCGAACGGCACCCTGACGGGCTATGCGGGCGGATTGGCCTACAAAGAGGGCTTGCTGGCGCTGGAGGCAGGCGTTTTGCCGGAGTAGAGAGCACGGTCGGCGCGGTTTCTACGCATCGCCCGGGTTTGCCAGATGCTCACTGCGTGGTCTGGGATCGAGAAAGGGGCACTCCAGGCTTTCTTCGCTCCCCCCGAGTTGGCGGCTTCGCCTTCTTGCGGGGAATGAAAAAAGAGGCCCGGATGTGCCCCTTTCGGATGAGAGTCTCGTCTTTTTGGAAACTTAGACTTTGACGCCGTACTTTTTGACGGCTTTGTCGAGTCCGAGCTTCTTGATGGTTCTGAGACCCCGCGTGCTGACTTTCAAGCGGACCCAACGGCCTTCGCTCTCGAGCCAAAACTTCTGAGTGACGAGGTTGGGCAACCACCGTCTCCGGGTTTTGCGCTGGGAGTGGGACACTTTGTTTCCGACTCCGGGCTTCTTCCCGGTCAGCTGGCAAATGCGCGACATTGGTCTCTCCTATTCCGTTCCTGGGGCGTTGTCGCCCCTTGGAGCGCTGCCCGTGTTGACCGATCTCGATCCGTTGAAAGATCCAGTGGCCTTGGATACACGATATTAGCTAGCGACACTCCGAGTGTCAAGCGCGCTGGGCCCAAATCGCGCGGCCCGCGCGTTTTAGGCGTAATGGTAGCGACAGAGCAGGCCCAGTTCGAACGTGTAGTGCTCGATGATCTGCTTGACCTTGACATCGGTGACCGGGTCGGGCAGGCCGTTGGGCAGGGCTTCGGCGGCGCGGGTGCGGCCGCAAACGCAAGGGTGGAACTGGTAGATCCCCGGCTCGAAGGTCGGCTGGAAGCGTCCCAGGCTGCGCAGCATGCGAAAATGCACGATGGCGTTGGCCATTTTCAGTGCGTCCATGTTTATCACCTCGCCTAGCGCGACCCGGTCGGGTCACCTAGTATTGTTTGTTAGGCATGCCTAGTTTGCAGAGTGAAAAGAGATTCCTTCTCGTCGGGAGGGGCGAATTTCTCCCATTTTTCGCCGTTTGGGGATGGGGTAGGGCATGAAAAAAGCCCTGGCAAGAGGACCTGCCAGGGCTTTTTGGGGCCAGAGGCCGCTTTTAGCTCATCGCTTCGAGCGATTTGATCAGCAGTTTCTGGAACAGCGGGCCGGTTTTGCGGGCGCGCTCCAGCACTTCTTGCTCGTCGGCGTGATGGCCGGCGTCCGGGATGGCGATGTCGGTGACGACTGCTATACCCGCCACCCGCATGCCGCGATGACGCGCCACGATGGTTTCGGGGACGGTGGACATTCCGATGCTGTCGGCGCCCAGGATCATCAGCATCTTCAGTTCCGCTTTGGTGAAGAACACGGGGCCGTTGATCGAGGCGTAAACGCCTTCGTGCAGTTGGATCCCCTCGCGCAGCGCCACGGTTTTGATCAGTTCGCGGTACTCGGGGTCGTAGGCGTCGAACATCACCGGGAAGCGCGGTCCGACTTCGGGGTCGTTGGGCCCGATCAGCGGGTTGGTGCCGGTGAAGTTGATATGATCGCGGATCAGCATCAGGTCGCCGGCCTTGTGGTTGTAGTCGAGACCGCCGGTGGCGGCGGTGACGATCAGGCTCTTGACGCCGATCCCGTGGAACACGGCCACGGGGATGGTGCACTCGGCCTGGGAGTAACCTTCATAGGTGTGAAAGCGGCCCTGCATCAGCACGACCTGTCGTCCGCCGAGTTTTCCGAAGACAAGGTTACCCTTGTGGCCGGGGGCGGTAGATACGGGAAATCCAGGGATGCTGGAGTAGGGAACGATCTGTGCGTCTTCGGCCTGGTCGGCCAGTTCGCCCAGGCCGGAGCCCAGGATCAGAGCGAACTCCGGGGTCGTTTTGACCTCGTTCTTCAGATAGGCGATGGCCTCGTTGATGCGCTGGGCGATGTCGTTAGAAAATTGCGCGGCGGCGCTCACGGTGGTGCTCATAGCTTGATTCCTTCGGGTTTGGCTAGTCGGGGTTGCGTCCCGGGGCCCGTTTTTGTATTCTAGGGCGTCGAGTTCCTGCCCTGATTTCTTGTCGGAGGAGGGAGCGCGCCGGGCAGTCAGAACGATTGCACCCCTAAAAAGATAAGAGCTAGAGGTCTTTTGACCTTTAGTAAGTGAGGAATCATCGTGGCCAAAGGTTCAGCCAAGAAACCGAAGGAATCCAAATGCCGCGGCTCCAGCGCCCCCCTCGAAGGTCGCGACTGGGTTCGCATCGGCGGCAACAAGTGGCTTCGCGAAGTCGCGGAGAAGCAAGGGAAGCACATCCCTAAAGAGTACCGCGAGAAGAGCGGCATGCAGTTCGAGCAGGAGCGCGCCGAGCGCGTCGCCGAGGCCGAAAAGGCAGCCCTGATTGTGGTTCGCGAAGAAGCCATGGAAGATCTGCAGCCTGAGACCGAGGAGGCCGAAGAGATGATCGACGCCACCTACGGCGAGTCCGCCCTGGTCGAGGAAAAAGAGTAGTCTTCTCGGACATACCGTCCTGAAAAAGGAGAGGCCAATCGGTCTCTCCTTTTTCTATGGCTCTGGACGCGGCGTCAGCGCTCTGGTTCAGGTCTCGTGGCCAGGGGAGGGAAACTCTGGCGCGGCGAGGCACTTCCCCGGAGAAGCGCTATGAGCACCATGCTGGAACATCCCGACGACGAGCGGTTTTACATCGAGAATGTGGAACCGCTGATCGTTGGGGTCGAACAGCGCGGCCTGAAACTCGAGTTCCTTTTCCGCTGCCCGGTGTCGGGCTTCGAGATGACCGCGCGAATCAAGCCGGAGCATCAGATCAGCGACCCCTACAGCGGGTCGATCCAGCCCCGGCTTTCGAGTCTGGTGGAAAACGCTCTGCGCCCATCGACCACCGAACCGACGAAGATCTCGGCCGAAGCCAGCACCAACTGGACGGTGGGAGAGATCGAAGAGGCGGCCTGCGACGCCTTCGAGTCGGTCTCGGGCGAATTCTTGTGGGACGGGATGCGCTGGACCCACTGGGAGGCCGAGGACCGTGTCGTCGAGTTCCTGGAGTACTCGGACGCGCTCGAGATGATGACCGACGCCCAGCGCGAGGTTCTGCGTAAGGTGCTGGGGGCGGTCGCTTCGGCGGACGGGCGGGTCAAGGCGGTCGAGGAACAACTGCTGCAGACGCTGCTAGGCGTGGACCATCCTACTCGCGGCTTGGGCGGCTTGCCGTCGATGGCAGACCTGGCGTTGATCGAGACCCGCACGATGGCCAGCGCGGTGATCGTGTTCGGCTACGCGGTGGGCTGCGTGGACGGCAATCTTTCCGTTTCCGAAGACCGTCTGCTGGGCGAATTCTGCGAGCAGTTCGGGCTGACCGGCCTGAAGCGCTGGGAACTAAAGCGCGTCGCCCAGTCGTTCGTGGTCGATGAGGCGTTTGCCCGCTGCTACGAAAAGGGCTCGGCCACGCCGCAGGAGCGGGTCGAGGTGTATCGTTTGGGCAAAGGGCTGAAACTGCCCCAGAACGAGATTCGCGAACTCGAGTGGCGCTTCATGAAGCGCTCGGGCCTGGCCTAACTCGCGCCTCGCTTAGTCCGCGCCTGACGCGGCTTGCTGTTACGAGGTTTTCCGCAGAATCGCTGGAAACTTTGCCGGCATTCCCGCGGAAAACCTCGCCGACGAGGCTAGAAAACGGCTTCGGCCAGTCGCTCGACCTGCTCGATGCCGTTGACCTGGGGCCACAAGCACAGATGGCTCGCTCCCAGTTCTCGCATCTCTTCCACGTACTTGCGGATCTCTTCGGGGGTGCGCAGCACGTCTTGCAGGCTTTTGTCGACGAACTGCTGGCCGCCGGCGATGTAGTAGTCGTGCACGTTGCTCTGGATCTGGTCCTCGACGTCGCCCAGGGCGAACCAGCGACTGGTCCACTTTTCGGGCTTTGCGCGTCCGGCCTGGTCGGCGGCTTCGTCGACGGTGGTGAAGGCGTCCTTTACCTCGGCCTGGCTGAACGGGCCGGCGATGAAGACGTCGGCGATCCGTCCGGCGCGTTGGAGCGCCTCGGGCGCGTTGCCTCCAACCATGATGGGCAGGGGAGAGCCGGGGTTGGGGCCGACTTTGCCTTCACTCCACAGGGACCGCATGCTGGCGATCTGCTCTTCGAGGAGTCTCCCCCTCCGCTTCCAGTCTTCTCCCCTTCCCACGATCTCGAAGTCGTCCGGCCTCCAACCGATCCCCAGGCCAAGCACCAGTCGGCCTCCAGAAAGGTTATGCAGCGTGGCGGACTGCTTGGCCAGCATCACGGTTTCGCGCGGGGGAGCGATCATGACGGTGGGAGCGAGTTTCATGGTGGTGGTGACGGCGGCCGCGGCGGCCAGGACGACAAGTTCTTCGTGGCTGTCGAAGACGGTGCGGCCGATGGTCGAAAGGCTTTTGAAGCCGGCGGCTTCGGCCTGACGCGCGAAAGGCACCCAGAGGGCGCCTTCGGTGCGGGGGATAGCTGTGGGGAGTCCGATGCCGATATCCATTGTCGGTCCTTCGGCCTCGCTTGTGCGGGGCTCCTTGTTAGCGGTTGAGTTCGGGGACGCGGGCGCCGCCGATGAAGGTGTTCCAGTCGATCGGTTCGACTTTGGCGCCTTCTTTGGGGCTGTCGGTGCCCATGGTCTTGCCGTTGCCCAGGTAGATTTCGACGTGGCTGGCTTTGCCCTTGGGGATGCCGCGGGTATTGGACGAGTGGAAGAACACCAGGTCGCCGGGTTTGAGGTCTTCTTTTTTGGTGATGGCCGACCCGGCGTAGCGCTCTTGCAGTCCGCGAGCGGTGGTGCGTCCGCCGCTCACTCCGGCTTCTTTTAGCGCCCAGCTGACCAGGCCGGAACAGTCGAACTTGTCGGGACCGGCGGCGCCGAAGACGTAGGGGGTGCCCTGTTTCGAGAGGGCGAGATCGATGAATTTCTTGGTTTTGGCGTTGGTCGAGCCATCGGTCGGGCCCAGGGAGGCGCCGCTGCCAGTGGCGGCCGTTCCGCCGCTAGCAGAGCCGGCGCTGCCGCTGTTGCCCGTGCCGCCTGTGCCTCCGAGGAAGTCGCCCAGAGGGGAGGCTCCGGAGGCTCCACCTCCGCCGAACTGGCTCTGACCACCGGCCATGCCGGTGCCTCCAACCAGGGTCTGCATCAGCTGGGTCATCATAGCCATCATGGTCATGTTCAGCATCGCCATCATCTGGCTCTGCATGCCCATCATAGAGTTCATGCCGGGCATGCCGCCCTGGTTGCCGCCGAGGCCGTTGTTGAATCCGCCCGCGGTGCCGTTGAGTCCACCGTTCGCGCCGCCGAAGGGGTTCTGAGCGGGGTTGAAGTTCATGTTGAAAGCCATATCGTCTCTCCTCAAGGTGTAGGTCTTGAGGACAGGATAGGCAGCGGGGGTGGGACGGAGATGGAACGGACGGCGATGTTGTTGACGAGTCGACCCGGTCGGGTAAAACCTTTGTTGCGCTTCGCCCGGAAATTCGCCAGAGGAGTCTCCTTCGGGTTCACGTGAAACCGAAGGGGCCTCGCCGA
>JAEXNA010000144.1 GCA_023447635.1 Vulcanimicrobiota bacterium
CCTCCACCCTGCCCCTGGACGCCGCCGCCGAGCAGTGGCAGCGCCTGGCCCCCAGCCAGGCTCAGTCGCAGGCGCTGATGCAGCTCTTGATGGGTCAGCTTCCCCGTCTGATGGACGACAACGCCGACCCGGCCAAACTCGCCAAAGAGCTTTCCCCCCAGGTAGAAAGCCTGCTGGACCCCCAGCAGATTCAGATGCTCCGCCAGATGGAAGCGGAAATGGGCCCCGCCACCAACTTCGGCACGATGAGCCGGGAAGAGCGGCGCAAGCTGATCCAGGGCGGCCTGCAGCGCCTGAGCCACCCGGACACCTCCGAATGGCTCAAGAAGGTCGACAGCTTCGACCTGTAACCTGAGCGCTTACTCGACGCTGTACTCCAGCAGCCCCTTGTAGCTGTTGCCCTGGTCGTAAGCGCCGAACACTCCCACCTTACGACCCTCCGGGTACAGGTACAGGCGGAAGGTGTCGCCCTCTCGCTGGAACGGCGTCTGCTTCTCGCCCTGAACCGCCATCACGTCGCGAGCGCCGGGCGCCTGGACCACGATCTCGACCTCTTCCCCGGATCTCAAATTCCGGCGAGGCGACACCAGCCGCACCTCGTGGTCGTCAAAACCCCGCAGCGTCTTGGGGAACTCGGTCCCGCCGGGCCCGCTGGAGGTCACCTGATAGACCACCGCCGACTGCGCCTGCAGCTGATCCGGAGGGCCCACGAACACCACCAGGCTATAGCTCCCCGCGGCCGGCGGGTCGACGCTGATCACGTTGCTCCGCCCCTCGCGCTCGACCAGAGTGTAGGTTCCGGGCAGCGAGTTAGGCCCCTGATACAGCGCCGCCATCATGCGGCAGTCCTTATCGCTCGAGATCTTCACCTCGAACGGACCGTCGGTAGCGATCTTACCCTTCTGGTGGCTGAGCAGGTTCAGGCCGTAGTCGAAGTAGCGGTTGCTCAGGCTGGGCTGGACCAGGAACTCTGCCAGGTCCATCGGGCTGCTGCGCAACTGCCAGCGAGGGTCTTCCGGCAGATGGGTAGCCACGAACTGGTCCGGCGGCGTCTCGAACCAGTCGCGGCTGAATTCGGCCACGAAGTCCTTCCCCTGATCGATATGGCCGGAGCCCCAGGTGGGGTCCAGCAGCACCCACTTGCCGTCAATCTTTACTGCGTTCCAGGCGTGATCCGGCTCGCTTTTGTCCTCGTCCGGAGCGAACCCCTTCGAGTAGCCGGCGACCATCTCGGCCTCCATCCCTACCGCGTGGCACATCGCCTCGAACAGCCGGGCGTAGCCTTCGCAAACTCCGGAGCGGGTCGAAAAGGTCGCTTCCGGAGACGGATCGGGATACTTCCCCGCCTGATAGGCCACGATGTCGTAGCGGATGTTCCTGGCCACCCAGTCGTAGAAGGCCAGCGCCTTCTCTCGCTCGCTGCTCTTGCCGGCCGCTAGCTCCTTGGCCAGGGCCGCCACCGTAGCGGGCACCTCTTCCATCGGTCCGGTCGCAACGGGAGGGCCGGTCCGGCTGAAGGGGTCGGGGGACGGGGTTTGAGGGGAAGAGGTCGCGGTCGAGGAGGGTCGACCCGAGGGGGCGTTTTTGGGCAGAGGCGCCGGGGGAGAGCAAGCGCTCAGCAGCAGCGCCACGCCTAGCAGTCCCGCTTGGATTCTCGGCAAGGTTTCAGGCAAGGTCATGGTGGAGGGTTCGCAGGTCTCGCTCCATAGCGATCATAGGGAACTCGTACTCGTGGAACAGGTCGCGGTCGGTGAATCCGAGCTCACGATAGAGCGCCACCGCTTTGACCCTGGTCGGGACCACTTCCAGCGCCATGCCGTGGAAGCCAAGGTCAGCCGCCTGCTGAAGACTGGCCCGGATCAGCTGCCGCCCCAGACCCAGGTCGCGGTAGCCGGGGCGCACCCAGAGCCGGTTCATCTCGCAGCGGCCGTCGCCCAGCGAGGAAACCCCGACCGAGCCGGCCGGCTGCCCATCGACTTCGGCGACCAGAAAGGCGCCCAACGGGTGGTAGCGCCCGGGGAACTCGTCGTAGTCGGGGATGTGCGGCAGAATGGTCTCTAGCTCGACCTCGAGTTCCAGGGCGGTAGCGTCGGTATACTCCCGCACCAGGGTCAGACCCAAAAGGCGGTCGGCCTCGCTGCTGTCGAGCTTTCGGATGGTAACCATAGGTTCCGTGTTCTGCCCAGCAGGCATGGCCCCTGGGCCTGGGATAAAAATCTTTCAAGCCGAGTTTGACTCGGCATAGCTTCAAGGAATAAGTTAGGGCGTGCCATCAAATGGGCCCGCCCATGCAACCTGAAGCCTTCGCGTTGGTTGCACCGACGGCACTCCACAGGATTCTGAGAGGATTTTCCGAGACGATGAAAGCGTTCTTCCAACGATTCGCCACCCTGGCCCTGCTGGGCTGTATGCTGGCCGGGCCCGTCATGGCCCAGGCTTACTCCCCCGAACTGGAGGCCGGAATGAAGGCCTTCTACGCCGAGGACTATGAAAACGCCCTGGTGCAGTTCGAGGAGTGCATCAAGAAGCGCCCTCAGGACAGCCTGGCTATGGCTTACCTGCTGGATGTGGCCTACAAGAAAAAAGAGGTCAACGACATCATCAACCGGATCGAGCAGCGCGCCGTCGCCCGCGGCGAAGATCCCACCGCGCTGGCTCACCTGGGCATGGCCTACTTCCTGCGCGGAATGCTCGAGCCGGATTACCTCGATGAAGCGACCACCGAGCTGAAGCAGGCCGTCAACGACGACCCCCAGCTGTCGATCGGCTACACCGGTCTGGGAATGATCTACTTCCAGAAGCGCATGATGCCGCGCGCCAAGGGCTACTTCGTGCGCGCGCTGCGGGTCAACCGTCACGACATCGTGGCTATGGATCTGCTGGGCAACATCTATCTCGTCGACGAAAAGAAGCCTGAAGATGCTCGCCAGCTTTACGCCAACATCATCGCCGAACTGCCCACCTATCCCGACGGTCACTACTACATGGGCTCGGCCCTGTTCGACCTGGGACGTCCCGGGGACGCCATCCCCTACCTGACCCGCGCCCGCGAACTGGACCCCAAAGGTCTGACCAAGGGCTTCGACGCCGCCTCGCTGCTGGGCGACATCCTGATGAAGGAGAACCGTACCGCCGAAGCCATCCAGGCCTACGAAGCGGCGCTGGCCATCCGCCCCGACTCGCAGTACATCGACGTGCGCCTGAGGCAGGCCAAAGGCGAACGCGTCTAGCTCGCAAGCCTGCGCACCTCGAGAAAAGGCCCCGCCAACGCGGGGCCTTTTTCGTGAGCTCCCGAGGCGGTCTAGGGGCTTTCCCGCAGGGCGTCGAACCGGCTTCGAATGTCCGATAGTTTGCCCCGACAGATGGCTCGAGAGTGGGAAGGGCTAGAGAAGAAAGCGATGCTGGGCTTCGTCGACCTGCAAGATGTCTCCGACTTCGTGCGCCGCTGGACGCTAAGCGCGGCCGGGTTGCCCGCCGAAGAGCGCATGCTGATCCTGAGCCTGGCTCAGTCGGCCTGTCACCTGCTGACCGCCCAGATAACGCGCGTCGAGACCATCACCGACGCGGCAAGGAAAGCCGCCGCGCCTCGACGCGAGGTCGCCATCCCCGTAGTCAGCAGCCTGCCCCCGATGCCGGACCTCGCGGCCAGGCAGAAGCTAGAGCAGACCAGGGAAGAAACGCGCCAGATCGAGGAAGAGACGCGTCAGATGCAGAGCAACGCCATCGATCGACGGCACCAACTCCATCGCCAGTTGACCAACCCCGAACTGTTCTGCCCTCACTGCAACCAGGCTTACTCGGACCCCACCCACGGCTGCCGCCACTGCACGGTCCACTATCCGTAGAACAGGTCTACCTGTGTCGCGAGACCTTTTGCCGATAGGACAGGGCGCGCCCCAGCGTGACCTCGTCGGTCACCTCGAAATCGCTGCCCACCGGGATGCCCAGCGCTAGACGGCTAAGCTGTCCAGGGTAGTCGTCTAGAACCTGTTCTAGATAGAGCGCGGTGGCTTCCCCAGCCACCGTCGGGTCGGTGGCCAGCACCACTTCCTGGAACTCGCCCTCGCGCAGACGCCGCTCTAGCGCGTCGATGCGCAGATGCTCGGGTCCACGCCCCTCCATAGGAGAGATCAGGCCGCCCAGCACGTGGTAAAGACCTCGAAACTCGCCCGTCCGTTCGAAGGCCACGATGTCTTTGGGATGAGCCACCACGCACAGGGTGGTCCGGTCGCGACGCGCCGACGAGCAGATCGAGCACAGCTCGCCCGATGCGTAGTTCCCGCATTCGGTGCAGCGCAGCACTGCCGTATGGATCCCCTGCAGCGCCGCGATCATCTCCTGCACCTCGTGTTCAGGCGCGTCCAGCAGATAGAAAGCCAGGCGTCCGGCGGTCTTGGGACCGACGGTGGGGAGGCAGAGCAGCGACTCGATCAGGCGCTCGATAGCAGGCGGATATTGGTACACGCGCCATCTTTCTGCGCGGATCGACGACCTCCCCTCCCGCTCCGGGATCCGACAGGGCTCGCCCTATGGGGGTCGAAGCCGCCAGGAATAGGACGGGAAAGAGAAGGGTCATCATGTTAGCCACCGACGAACTGCTCAGGAAATTTGGAGGCAGCACCTCGCTGCTTCGGGTCACCATCGAGACCTATCTCGCCACCTGGAGCGGCGAATTCGCCTCCTTTCAGAAAGCGCTAGGCGAACGCGATGAAGCCGCCGTGCTGAAGCGGGCCCACACCATCAAGGGTTTTCTCGGCTATCTGGCTGACGATACCACTGTTCAGCTGGCCGGCGCGGTCGAGAAGGCCGCCAAAGAGAAAGACCTGGACACCGTGGCCCAACTAACCCCCAACTGCAAGAAAGGCTCCACCAGCTGACCGGACATCTGACGGCCATGCTGAGGAGCCTTCCCGGCTAAGGAGAAGAGTTCTAGAACATTCCGGGGGGAAGGTTCAGTCCCGCCGTCAGCGAGGACATCTTCTTCTGGGACAGCTCTTTGCTCTTGTCGATAGCGTCCTTGACGGCAGTGAAGACCAGGTCTTCGAGCATGTCGACGTCGCTGGGGTCGACCACTTCGGGGTCGATCTTGATCGAGAGAATGTCCTGATGGCCATTCGCCTTGGCCGTGACCTTGCCCTGACCGGCCGTGCCTTCGACTTCGAGCGTGCCTAGCTCTTTCTGCATGTCGGCCATCGATTTTTGCATCTGGGCCTGCATATCTTGCATCTTCTTCATCATGTCTTTGCCGAACATCGTGGCCTCTTTCTTGCCCTGCGAGGGCGGGTAAATTCGGAAGTCTACTCGGCTTGCTCGCGCGATTCCGCGAGCACCTTGCCGATGGTTTCGAGCAGTTCGTCCATGTCGAACGGCTTGACCTGATAAGCGGTAGCGCCGCTCTGGTAACCTTTCAGCACGTCGGCCGACTGGTCGCGCGCCGTGAGCATGATAACGGGAGTGTGGGCGTGGGCCGGGTTGCTCTTGATCTTATCGAGCACCTCGAAGCCGTCCATGCCGGGCATCATGACGTCGAGCAGGATCAGTTCGGGGCCGAAGCTTTCCACTTTCTCCAGCGCTTCGACACCGCTGGACGCCATCTCCACGGTGAAATCCTCGGTGCTGAGATATTGCGCCAACGATCTCAGGATGTTCGGCTCGTCGTCGACGACGAGCACCTTCGCTCCACTTTCCAAGACGATGCTCTCCCTTACTCTACGATGGTTGCCCCGCCAAACACGCCACTGGCGCGGGTGACGAGGTCCTCGTGCTCCGATTCTTTGGGCGGAGCCGCCTTTTCTCCTCCGAGGGTGCATTCCATGACCAGAACGCGCCCCCCGGCCAGTTCCGAGGCCACGGTCTCCAGCATTTTACGACCCTCTTGCAACTTGTCGCGGTGCCATTCGAATCCGCCCGGCAAGGCGATCTCGAACCGCTCGGCCTCGACGGCGGTCAGGCGGGCGTCGGTCAGCACCGCGTGCAGGCGCTTGTCGCGCTCGCGCACGGTCAGCATCATGCTGCGCCAGAAGTCCTTCAGGTCGATCTCCAGCGCCGCTGCCGGGGCGGGCGCCGTCACCGTGGTCGTGGTGGTGGTTACCACCTGGACCTGCTCGACCACCTCGACGGAGACGACCGGTTCCGGGGCCGGAGGCTCTACCGGGGCCCGGACCTCAGGTTGAGGCGGGGTTGGAGGCTCCACCGGGACCCGGACCTCAGGTTGAGGCGGAGTCGGAGGCTCTACCGGGGCCCGAACCTCGGGTTGAGGCGGAGTTGGAGGCTCTACCGGGGCCCGGACCTCGGGTTGAGGCGGGGTCGGAGGCTCTACCGGGGCCCGGACCTCAGGTTGAGGCGGAGGCGGAAGGTCCTCCTCTTCCTCCGGTTCCGGGGGAGGGGAGAACTCGGGCTCCGGCTCTTCGAAGGACGAGAACAGCGGCAGTTCCTGGCGGAACTTCGAGGCGTCGACCAGCAGCGCCGGCATGTCGAACCAGTCGTCGACCGCGTCGCGGGCCAGAACCCCTTCGGGGAAGGTCGCGGCGGGTGCGGCCGGTTCCGGACGCGGGGTGGGCGCCTCGGCCGAGACCGGCACAGGCTCGGGCCTGGCCGGGGCCTGGGGAGTGGGCGGCTCTTCCACCGACGGTTCGAACGACTCTTCCCGCGCCGGCGCGAAGCGGACGCGATCCTTCCAGGCGTCGAGTTCGGCCTCTAAACGGGTCAACTTTTCCCACAGGCGAGGATCGTGGGCCTGGCCTTCGCCCGCTTCCAGCGCCTCGACTCGGGCCAGCAGTCGAGGGTCGCCCCCCGAATCGCCCCCCGTCTTCGGCGCCGATTCCAAGGCTTCCAAACGGGCCAACACTCGCGGGTCGGCTGTCGGAGCACCCGCAGAAGAACGCGGGGCGGATTCCAGGGCTTCCAGACGAGCCAACAGGCGCGGATCGGCCGCCGCCGCACCAGCGGACGGGCGCGGGGCGGACTCCAGGGCTTCTAGCCGGGCCAGCAAGCGCGGGTCCACTCCACCTTCCCCGGATCCCCCTCCCGAGGGGGCCCCGCCTAGCTCTATCCGCTCCAACCGTCTCTCTAACCCCTGCAGGCTGGGGTCGATCTCGGGTTGAGCGCAGGCCACCAGCAGCATCTCCCATTCCAGGCGAGCCGCGTGGCCGCCCCGAATCGATGCCAGCAGTTCCATCACCTGGCGCAGCCAGGAAGTGATCGCTCCCACCGTCATGGCGCCGCAAAGCCGGTCGAGCGAGGCTCGCTCTTCTTCAGAAAGATGGCGGATGGTCTGGTCTTCGGACTTGACCTTGAGCAGCAGCATCATACGCAGATGCTCCTGGAAACTTTCGGCCAGGCGCTTCAGGTCGCGGCCGCGCCCGATCCATTCATCGAGACGACGTAGCGCTCCGGCCGACTGGCCGCCGACCAGGTCCATCAGCATCTCTTCGAGCACTTCGTAGCCAACGCCGCCCAGCAGGTCCAGCACCTTTTCGCGAGTGACCCGGCCATCGGAAAACACCACCGCCTGCTCGAACAAGACCAGGGCGTCGCGTAGCGATCCGTCGGCGGCCCGGGCCAGTTGGCGAGCGGCGTCGACATCGACCTCCAGGCTTTCCGCGCGAGCGATCTTCATCAGATGGCGCTCGGTTTCCGAGGCGGTCAGCGGACGGAAATCGTAGCGCTGACAGCGGCTCAGGATGGTGGCCGGCATCTCGTGGGGGTGCGTGGTGGCCAGGATGAAAACGACGTGGGAAGGCGGCTCTTCCAGGGTCTTCAGCAGAGCGTTGAAGGACGAGGTGGAAAGCTTGTGCACCTCGTCGATGATGTACACCTTATGGCGGGCGGCCACCGGGGTGAAGTGCACTTTCTCGACGATGAAGTCGCGGATCTTGTCCACCTGGGTGTGCGAGGCGGCGTCGATCTCGAACACGTCCAGGTTGCTGCCGTCGGCGATCGAGACGCACTGATGGCACTCCCCGCACGGTTCGGCGGCGGGCCCGCGTTCGCAGTTGATCGCCTTGGCGAAAATACGAGCGCTCGAGGTTTTCCCGGTGCCTCGCGGTCCGCAGAACAGATAGGCGCGCGCCGGGCTGCCGCCCTGCAGCACGTTCTGCAGGGTCGAAACGACAGACTCCTGACCGACCAGGTCCTGGAATTTCTGAGAGCGCCAGCGGCGGAAAAGCGAAACGGCCATGCCCAGCGCTTTCTCTTGCCCGGGTCCCGGCACCTTGCTGGGGCCCGGCGACTCGAAGCCAGGACTAGAAGCTGAAGTTCGACAGCAAGGCGCCGAAGTCGCCTTTGGGGTTCTCTAGCTTTTTGAAGGTGATGGCCGCGGCCGAGCAGACCCCGCGGAAGAACTGGCGAACGTCGTCGGCCAGGTCGTCGAGCAGCGCAGGGTCCACCCCGTCCATCTCGTCGAGGGCAGCGAAGGCGTCGTCAAGATGGGCGAACGCTTCCTCGAACTGGGTCAGCGGCTCTTTGTAGACGCCTTCCGAGACGGGGCTCAGTTCGAACAGTTCGGGGACCGGGGCGTCCGGCAGTTTCCAGCGTTCGGAAAAGCCTTCCCACACCTCGGCAAAGGCGTCGAAGGTCGTCTTCAGCGCGTCCGGGCTCAGGCGACCCTCCCGACACTCGTCAACGGCGGACAGCAGTTGAGAGATGTTGTTAATCCCGTAGATGCCCGGGGTCGGTTCGAAAGCTCGGCCACAGGAGCGGCACGGTTCGCCCACCTCGCCCTTCTGGCGCTTGCCGCAGTCCAGACAGATCACGAGTCGGAAAGCTCCAGACCAAGAACCTCGATCAGAAGCTCGCGGACAAACTCTTCTAAGCGCTGCAGTTCGCTGTCATCGTCAGTCATAAGGCCCCTCTTTGCCATCGCAGGAGGGCAAACCCTCCCGCGAGGCGGTGATAGAAGGCAGGTTCAACGCTTCAGAGGCTAACTCTGTCCAGGCGGGAGAGCCAACCGTCAGGTCAGACGGAAGCGAAGGTGCGTGAGGAAGCGCCCCGGCAGATAGAGTCATCCTTGCCGGGCAAGCGGGAGGGCGCACCCTCCCGCCTTACCGCTAGGCCGATTTGCGAACTTCGGACTTCGAGGTCTCGGGCTTCTCTTCGCCGCCGCCAAACCATCCGCTCACGGTGTCCCAGACACCGCTGGCGGCGTCGCCGATCGCCTGGCCGGCGTTGTCTAGCGTCTCGCCAGCGCGTTCGAGGAAGCTGTCGTCGGTGTCGCCCGCCGTCTTGATGATCTCTTTTTTCTCGCCGTTGACGGTGCCCGTCACGGTGACCTGGCCCTGGTCGTTGCGGCTCACCTGCACGTCGCTGGCGCCTTCGGCCGAACCGGTCTCGGCCTTCTCGTTGCTGCCGAAGAAGGTGTCGTTGATCCAGCGTCCTGCTTTTTCCATCGTGCCGTCGGTCGACTGCTCCGAGATATCCACGTTGGTGGTGACGTCGCCTGATTTGCCGCTGCCGGGGTTGGTCACGGTGACGTTGTTGTTATCGGCCTGGACGCCCAGGTTCTTGTTCTTGTCGAGGTCTTTGATGTCGACGGTGGTCGAATCTTTGTCGGCGGTGATGGTCTCGCCGGTTACGGCCGAACCGTTTTCGTTCATAGCCACCGTGTTGGTCTCGGTGCCCTTCTCGGTCACACGCGAATTCGTGTCGATGCGACCGTCGGCCGGGGTGGTGGTCGTGGTCGAGAGGCCCGCGTCGGGGTTCTCCTTATTCGAGATGCCGACGTCGAGTTTGTTGTTGCCCTTTTCGTCCTTGCTCATGGTGGAATCGGCGGTCACGCCGGCTTCCTTGTTGCTCACCTGGCTGGACTGCTCTTCGCCGGCTTTCAGGTCTTTGCTCGAGAGCGACTCGGACTTTTCGCGGGTAGGAACGTTGAGGCTCTGCCCGGGGTGGATGACGTTGGGGTTCTTCAGCCCGTTGGTTTCGGCCACGCGGTCGATCAGGGTCTTGCCGTCTTTATCCTTGGTGTAGATGTCTTTGAGCGAGTAGCCCTGGTTGCGCAGGATCCCCTCGACGCTGTCGTTCTTGCCCTTCTTCCAGCCGTCGACGGTGACCGAACTGCTGTTCTCGGAAACGCCTTCGTAGGGGTTGGCTTTGCCGGCTTCGCCGCTTTCGCTAGAGAGCGCGACGCCATCTTTGGCGCCTTTGGCGGGAGCGGCTTCGGCGCTCTTGCCCGCCTTGTCGGTGGCCGAGGCGCCAGCGGCTTCGCCCGAGGTAGGAGCAGGACAGACAGCAGCAGAGTTTCCGGCCGAACCCGAATTAGGGGTGTACTTGGTGAATTTCTCGGTGGAAGTGTTTAGCGTGCTCATATCTGTAAGGCTCCTTGTCCGTGGTCTAAGTAGACTATGCCAGCATGCGACAATTCATGGGAATCTGTTTACGCAATATTTACAATATGAATCGTTTTTCCATAATCCGTCCACCGGTGGAATGCTCACGCGGGCACTCCGCGTGCCCGCGCGTGTTGGCTTCACCCAAAATGGGCATCGAAGCCCACATTCCGCGACGCCAACCCCTCACCGTAAGCCGGCTTCACCCAAAATGGGCATCAACGCCCACATATCGCGACGCCAACCCCTCACCGCAAGCGGCTTCACCCAAAATGGGCATCGAAGCCCACATCCCGCGACGCCAAACCCTCAACGCAAGCGGCTTCACCCCAAATGGGCATCAACGCCCACATATCGCGACGCCAACGCGGTCCACGGTAACTGACTCTATCGACAGCTTCCGGCGGCGACGGTAGAATCAAGAGGCGCGAATATCCCTCCCAGGTAGTGAGACGAACTCGCGAAGTCTCCCTCGAGAAAGGTTGAACGGAAATGACAAAGCAAGAAGTCATCAACGTGATCAAGGAACTTCCCGATAACGTCACGGTCAACCAGATCATCTCGGTCATAAGAATTCGCGAGCAGACGCTCGACGCGATAGCCTCTATGGATGCCGGTGAGGAAGTACTCCAAGAGGACATCGACGCCATGGTAGACGAGTGGCTCACCGAGTAGTTTGGTCACGCCAAGCCCGTCAAAACCTGTCGGACATTTACCACCACGTCAGAGCTTACGACGGACAAGCCGCCAAGTCGCTGGCCGACAGGATCCGTTCGCTCACCAAAGCTCTCCCGGAGCACCCGTGGATAGGACGTATCGTACCTGAAGTTGGACGAGAGGATGTTCGTGAGCGGATTCTCGGCAACTATCGTATCGTCTATCAAATCGCTGACCCCAAGCAAGTCCGGATTCTCTACATATTCCACACCGCCCAGGAAGAGCTTCCGGGCATCTGACGACTCTCTTTAGTTGGCTCCGTTGCCAAATAGCGCGGTTAACTCCAAGCCGGCGAATTCCGGCTTGACGCCAGAGTTAGCGGTTTCAAACCAACGATTCCCGGCGTGCAAGCCCAAACTTCAAAGATTGACGCCGGAAAAGCCCGGCGTTACGCCGCGTCCACCGGCGTAAAACCCACGACCAGACCCTCTCGGCCGTGGCCGCAGGTTCACAAGAGTCGTGGCGGCTCGTCTGAAGCGTCGAGGCCTTCGGCATCCTCCTCGCTTTTGATGAGCGCCAAATTGGTCAGCTGGGCAAAAATGACCGTTCCAAGCGCGGATGGAAAGGACATACCGCTCAAATAGGAGACGGACCACGCGGCCACACCCCAGGTTGCTAAGCCAACAAGAAGACTCACGACACTCATCTCCGGCCTCCGACTCGTACATCTGCCCGGCGATACGTTCTATGACAAAGCGATTCTAACACTTCTTCAATGGCGCCGCGACGCCAAATCCTAGTAGTGGTGCTCGACCGGAGCCTCTGGAGATTCGTCGATCGGCCCCTCCAACAGTCCCAGCACCACCTCGCGCAGGCCGTCGGCGGTCAGCCCCTCCGGCGGCAGCACCTCTCCCACCACCATTTCGACCGGCGGACGGAAGTGCCACTTACGGTCGGGGCTCATGGAGAAGCGGGTGTGCCACAGCCCCTTGAGGCCCACCGGCAGAACCGGTACCGGGTCTCGCTCCAACACCGTCTCCACCCCCTTGCGGAAGCGGTCGACCTCGCCATCGGTGGTCAGCTTCCCCTCCGGGAACATGATGACCATCTCGCCGTTCGCCAGCGCCTGGTGCATCTGCTCGAAAGCGCTGGCCACCAGTTCCGGGTGGGTCTTGGCCGACCCGATTGGGATGGCTCCACCGTCCCGGAACAGGTAGTGCAGCACCGGCATGTTGTAGTAAGTGTGCAGCATCACGAAGCGGGCCGGCCGGTCGGTGCCCGAAGCCAGGAACAGCCAGTCGACTAAGGTCACGTGGTTGGCGATCAGCAGGCAGGCGCCCTCGGCCGGGATCCGCTCGTAGTGACGGACCCGCAGTTTGTAGCAAATCTTGCAGACCAGCACCACGAACAGGCGCAGGGTGAACTCCGGCAGACGGCGGTAGGCCAGGAACGAGACCACCAGGTTGGCCACGGCCAGCCACCTGAAAAGGTCGAACAGGGTCACGCCGTTTTCGATACAGACCCCCAGGATCACCGTCGAGCCCACCATGAACAGCCCGTTCCAGATGTTGCTCCCCGCGATCAGGCGCGACCGCGAGTCCTTCTGGCTGCGCTTCTGCAAGAAAGTATAGAGCGGCACGATAAAGATTCCGGCCGACATCGCCAGTCCCACCAGATCCAGCAGAAGGTGAGGCGTCCCCGCCTGCTGCAAGAACTGAGCGCCCGATACATCGACTCCCTTGGGAGGGTTGCGGAACCCGAAGTCTAGAGCGAACAGCGTCATCCCCAGCCCTCCGATCGGGACCCAGCCCAGCTCGAGACGCCCCCGCGACAGCTTCTCGCAGGCCTGAGAGCCCAGCCCGATCCCGATAGAGAAAGCCGCCACCAGATAGGTCGTCACCTGCTCGGACCCGCCCAGCAGGTCCTTGGAGTAGATCGGGATCAGCATGATGAAGGCCGCGCCAAACATCCAGAACCAGCTGATTCCCAGAATGGTGTAGAGCATCGGGACCGTCTGCCAGGTCAGCTTCATACACTCGACCTGAGAACGGAAGAAGCCCACCTTCGCGACCTCTCCCACCGGCGGCGCCGAAGGGATGGAAGCGGCCGCCCAGCGACCGACCACCGAACAAAGCAGCACCACCACGGCGACGTGGGCGGGGGAACGGGCGGCCAGCAGTCCGCCTCCGATGGTGCCCACCAGGATGGCCACCGAAGTAGCCGTCTCGACCAGGGCGTTTCCGCTGAGCAGTTCGTTCGGCTCCAAGAGTTGCGGCAAGATGGCGTACTTGACCGGGCCGAAATAGGCCGCCTGGGTGGCGTAACCGGCCAGCGCTACCAGCAACAGCACCACGCTGTGTGAGAACAGTCCGACCGCCGCGAAGAGCGAAATCACCAGTTCCAGGGACTTCAGATTGCGCACCAGGTCGGCCTTGTCCATCCGGTCGGCCAACTGCCCGCCCGGGGCGGAAAAGAGCAGAAACGGAATCACGAAGATCGCCGCCACCAGGGCCGAGAACGCCGCCGGGCTCATCCCGGAGAAGGTCCAGCCTCGGTATAGGACCAGGATGACCAGGGCGTTTTTGAAGATGTTGTCGTTCAACGCCCCCAGGGTTTGAGCCCAGAATAGTCCTCGAAAACGCGGGTGACGAAAGCACAGATCCATAGACACCAGTGTAACAACTGTCGGAAAAAACCTTGAGGGTCGAATGACCCGGAAAACTGTGCTACGATCTCTCGAAGATGAGAAAAGATCGCGGCAATATCATCCTGACCGCCATCTTCGTTTCCGTCTTCTTGTTCTTTCTCTCCGTAGCTCTCCTCTGGACTAATCGTCAGGACATCGCACTAGCGCTATCCATGGAGCACAAAATGAAAGGCGAGGCTGCCGCTCGCAGCGGAGCCATGACGGTCTACGCCAACCTGCGAGACACCGGCCGAACGCCCACCCAGATGGAGGCCGAACTGCCCTCCGGCGCCTCCTGGAAGGCCGAACTTCTCGAGGTCGACCCCGCCGACCGGCGAGGCGCCAAGATGCTGGTCCGCTGTCGAGGTACCTCGGGTCCACTGAGCAGCTACTTTACCCTGCACCTGCTCAAGACTGAACTCTCGAACCCGACCACCAGCGGGGAAGGGCGCATGCTGGCGTTCTTCACCAAGGCTAATGGAGCCGCCGCCGCCGGCAGCGCGAGTGTCCCTGCGTCGGGTAGCGGCGGCAGCGAGACCAGCGAATCGTCCGGCAGTATTCTCCACGGCTTCCATTCCGTAGCCAAGGTGCTTTACGGCGACTTCGAACTCAAGGACGTCGACATGAAGCTCGACCCTGGGGTCGAAAACCTCGCCTCCTCCCAAGGACCGATCTTCGCCAGTAGTCAACTGGCCATCACCGGCAGCCCACTCTCGGTCACCGCCTACCTTCCGGTATTCGACCCGATGGGAGGGGCCCTTCGAGCTTACGGCCCGTTGATCACGGTCGCCCCCAAGCCGCTGACCGAATCGGGACTCAGCGTCCTTCGGTTGGAGGGGAACGAGTTTCGCTGGAAGCCGATCCCCTTCCCCGTGGTCGAGCCCGAGATCCCCTCGAACCCTCCCATAGGGCTGCAGCAGTTGACCGCCACGGGGGAAAACTGGACCCATCTCGCTACCCGGGCCGTAGGCGAAGAAGGGGCGTCATACTTCTGGAAGGACAACGAACCGCCCACCAGCAGTGAGTTCGAAGTCCCTAACCTGACCGCGGGAGAGACTTTTCCCATCGATCTGGGCAAAGCCGTCGACTGGGGTCTCACCCGACCGGCCCCCAGCCGGCGCGGCTACACTCTGCGCGGGGCCATCGCTGCCCGAGGCGAGATAGTCTACAGTCACGCCTGGGAGTACCTGTATCGACACTACCCAGGCCAGGTTGCCGCCGCTCCGGTGGATCGCGTCCTGGGGAACAGCATCATTCGCTGGCCATGTATCCGCAAATACGACGCCAAGAGCCAAACGTGGAGCACCGCCTGGAGCACCCTGGGCGATGACGGTTCGGTCCGCTCGTCGGTTCAACCCGACACGACCGTCCTCTTAGCCGGCGAGGACGACATCCTTTACAGCCGCACTCTCGAGACCCCTTCGCGACTTCTGACCCTGGAGAGGGGAGGCCGGGCCAGCATCGGCAAGCCGCTCGCCAACGGCGTTCTGTTCGTCTACCAGAACAAGCCGTACACCCTTTCCGGCCGGTCCGACAAACCCGGTCTGCTGAGCCTGGAGGACGACTCGGTCCTGGGCTTCCAGGGACTGCCCACGCTGATCCCCGAGGTGATGGGGCCCCTGGTGACCGAAATCGCCAAGGAAGAGATCCCCATGGGACTCGCCTCCCTGGATATCTCGTCGCTAGATGGTGAGGTCAACGAGCCACAGATGCGGACCATCCGCCCTCGGATCAATCTGAGCTACGCGGTGATGCCGGGTTCCACCGTCGCGGTGGATGGCGACGACCTTTACGCGAAAATTGCCATCACCGTCGAGAAGTCCGAGCCAACCTATCCGATGTTCGGCACACACCGACTGGGCGACTCGCCGCTGAACGACATTCTGGCCCGCTACGACGGCCAGAGGTGGCATATTCTACCCAACGGCCTGATGGCCCAGATGGTGAGCGCTCTGAGCGCGCCCGCCGGGGTGCCTCTGGCGGCCAGCTATCCTGGCCTTCCCGAAAACCTCAGTCGCTATACCGTGATCTCTATCGATACCAACCCGTTCGAGTTCCAATGAGACGACGGCGCCCTGTTCATAGCCACGCCTTCTCTCTGGTCGAACTGATGATCGCCATCGTGTTCATCGTGATCGCGCTCTTCGGATACGTGGCGCTGCATGCTCGACTGCTGCATTCGGGACAACGGTTAGAGGAGAAAGAGGTCGTTCGTTCAGCCACCGACTTCTATTCGGCCGTTTTGGTCTCCCGAGCCACGGCGGGGATGGACAAGGGGCCCGACGGCAAACCGTTCACGACGGTACCAGGTCGGTCGGGAATGTTCAGATTAGACACAACCAAGCCGGATAATCTGGCCTGGCTCGAAGAAAACTGGTTCAACCCCAAAGAGTTCACCGAAGGGATGAAAGAGACGCTCCAGCTCTCTCCCCAGGTCCTGTCCAACCCCTACAAGTACACATGGGAGAAGCGCTAATGAGAGGCCGCTCCGGCAGCACCCTGGTCGAACTGCTGGTCGCCTTCGGCCTTCTGTCCCTGGTCATGACCGCCGTGGTCTCGTTCTACATCGAAGCCGTGGCCGTGAGCGCCAAGCGAGACAAGGTGTCGCAACGCCTACGCCGGTTCCATATCGGCCTGGATAAGGTCGAGCAGGTCCTACGGGAGGGTCGCCTGGTTCAGGCTTCCACTTTCCGGCTGACGATGCTGCACCTGGAAGAGGTCCCGGAGCTCGACGGCTTCCCCAACTTCAGCCCGACTCCGCTGCAGCTTGTTTCGAAAGTCGACGGCCTGCACCAGCTGTTCGCCAACGAGGACAAGGTGATTTTGCCGTTCGAGCCCGGAGAACGGGTGATCTTCCAATGGCTTCAGGAAAACCCGCCGGCTTCGACCATGAAATCAGCGGTCAGCGTCGAACTCTACTACAGCGGGGCCGAAGATGGGCGTAGCGATCTCCTGTTCCGACGCACGGTCAACCTGGACAACTACCTCGGAACCCTGCGGGACGCTACCGAACCCGAAGCCGACAAGGAATAGGGACCTAGTAAAGCGGGGTGCCGGCGCCGCGGTCGGCGCGTTCGCCCAGATAGATCAGCCGCTCGACGATCCGCTCGAGTTGGATACCGTCGTCGTACTGCAGCTCGATCTTGCCCTTCTGCTGCTGGTTCTGCCGGATAGTCACGGAGACGCCCCACTGGCGGGTCAGGTGGTCCTGGATCTCGCGCCAGTCGGGAGACAGTTCGTTGCGCGGCCTTCCGCCGGCGTTCTTCGGGGTGCCTTCTCGCAACAAGCGCACGATGTCCTCGGTCTGTCGGACCGAGAGGTCGTCGAGCTTGATGCGGTTCCAAACTTCGATCTGCTGTCGCTCTTTTTCCAGCGAGAGCAGCGCACGGGCGTGCCCGGCCGAGACTTCGCCCTCTTGCACGCTACGCCGAATCGGGTCGGGTAGGGTCAGCAGACGCAGCGAGTTGGTGATGGCGGGGCGACTTTTACCAACCTTTTGAGCCAGCTCTTCCTGGGTCAGATTGTGCTCGCGCAGCAAGTGGCTGTAGGCCAGCGCGGTTTCGATAGGGTCCAGGTCCTCGCGCTGCAAGTTCTCGATCAAGGCGACCTGCAGAAGTTTCGACTCGGTCATCTCTTCAAGGATCACCGGCACGTGGGTCAGACCGGCCAGGCGCGAAGCGCGGCAGCGACGTTCGCCCACCACCAGGCGATAGCTATCGCCCTGGCGGGTGCAGATGACGGGCTGGATGATCCCGTGTTCGGCGATGGACGAGGCCAACTCTTCGAGAGCCTTCTGCTGAAAGATCTTGCGCGGCTGGAACGGATTGAACCGAATCTGGTCGAGCGGAATCTCGACGATGGCGCGTTTGTCTCCTGGCACGTTACTCACGATGGGTCTCCCTTACACTAACCGAACCTGCGTTCGTCTGTTGTGGGGAAAGTACGAATAGTTTTCAATATTTCCCTGGTGGTGAAGAGAAATTTCGCCGTCAGCGCTCGCTACAGCGGGGTTTTCTGTGGCACGCCGTCGCGCCTGGGGTAGCGGTTGCCGGTCGCTTCGAGCTTCTGGATCTCGACCACGCAGTAGGCTTTTCCGTTCAGGCTCGAGTCGCGCCGTTTGCCCACACGGGCTCCCAGCAGCTTCAGCGCCTTGCGCGCTTCGGCGATCTCGTCGTCGATAGCGGGACCCTTGTAGGCGATCAGCACGCCGCCCACTTTCAAGAGCGGAACGGCCAGTTCGACTAGCACCATCAAGGAGGCCAGCGCCTTGGCGGTGACCGCGTCGAACTGCTCTCTGGCGTCCGACTCCCGCCCCAGCAGTTCCAGGCGGGCCGTGCGTACGGAGACGTTGGTCAAGCCTAACTCGTCCACGCACTCCTGAACCCAGCGGGTCTTCTTCTGCGCGCTGTCGGTCAAGGTAAACTTCAGATCGGGTCGCATCACTGCCAGCACCAGACCAGGCACGCCGCCGCCGGTGCCGATATCGATCACGGAGCCCGATTTCGGTAAGGACGGCAGCCCGAAGAGCGAGTCCAGGATCAGTTCGTTCTTGATCGCCTCCTCGGTTTTCAGGGCGGTCACCCCTCGGATCGATCCCATCTCGAGCATGCGCTGCCCCAGAGCCGAAAGGCGAGCCGCCTTGTCGTCCAGGTCGTGCTCGAGGTCCGGCGCCAGGAATCTTAGCTCTTCGGTCGCGATCATACGGGCGTCACGTTCGAGGCACGGTAGGATTTGAGATAGATCATCAGCGCCGACATGTCCGACGGAGTCACGCCGGCGATGCGCGAAGCCAGCCCCAGCGTGCCCGGACGATGGAAGGCCAACTTCTCGCGCCCTTCCGAGGAGATCGAAATGATGCCCGAGTAGTCCAGGTCGTCCGGGATCACTCGCTCTTCGTCCTTGCGGAAGCGCTCGACGTCTTGACGCTGGCGATCCAGATAGCCGGCGTACTTGACCTCGATCTCGACCTGGCGACTGACCCTGGGGGACAACGGCTCCAGACCCTCGGCCCGCCGCAGGGCGTCGAGATCGACCTCCGGGCGGCGCAGCATCTCGGTAAAGGACAGCCCCGGGCGCAGCGGGCCGCCCAGGGCGGCCGTGAAGCCTTCGACCTCGGCCTGCTTCAGGCGGCGCTCGCCCAGGCGTCGGTGTTCGGCCGTGATGGCGTCGATCTTGGCGCTGAAAACGTTCCAACGGGCGTCGTCGATCAGGCCGACCTGACGACCCAGCGGGGTCAGTCGCTGGTCGGCGTTGTCCTGGCGCAGCAGAAGACGATACTCGGCACGCGAAGTGTGCATACGGTAGGGCTCTTTGGTCCCTTTGGTGATCAGGTCGTCGATCAGCACACCCAGATAGGCCTGGTCGCGACCCAGGATCAGCGGGGCCGATCCCCCGGCAGCAAGCGCCGCGTTGGCCCCCGCCAGCAGACCCTGGGCGGCGGCCTCTTCATAGCCCGAAGTGCCGTTGATCTGGCCGGCCAGATACAGTCCGGGCAAGGCGCGAAGCTCCAGCGTTGGCTGCAACTGGGTCGGCTCGACGTAGTCGTACTCGACCGCGTAGCCGGGCTTCAGGATGACCGCCCTCTCCAACCCCCGAATGCTGCGCACCACCTCGAACTGCACGTCCAGCGGCAGCGAGGTCGAAACGCCCTGCAGATAGACGTCCGGCACGTCGAAGCCTTCCGGCTCGACAAAGATCTGATGAGTCTCTTTCTCTCCGAAACGCACCATCTTATCTTCGATCGAAGGGCAGTAGCGGGGCCCCGTGCCTTCGATGATGCCGCCGTACATCGGCGAGCGGTGCAGATTCTCCAGGATCACCTGCTTGGTGCGGGCGCTGGTGTGGGTCAGATAACAGGAGACCTGACGGGCAGGCAGCTTCAGTTGGGACATCTCGGAAAAGACCAGCGGCTCGTCCGACGGACGCTGTTCTTCCATGGCGTCCCAGTCGATGGTGTCGCGATCCAGGCGCGGCGTGGTGCCCGTTTTCAAGCGGCCCATCTTGATTCCGAAACGCGCCATGCTCTCGGACAGGCCCAACGCGGCCGGCTCGCCGGATCGGCCACCGGCCAGGGTCAGCTCTCCCATGAACAGCTTGCCGCCCAGGAAAGTCCCGGTGGTCAGCACCACACCAGGCGCGCGGTACTCCTCTCCCGACGAGCCGCGGATGCCGACCACCCGGCCGCGATCAACCAGCAGATCGGTGATCAGGTCCTGGCAGATGGTGATGTTCGGCTGGGACTCGACGATCTGACGCATCCGCTCGGAATAGACCGGTCGGTCGGCCTGGGCGCGCAGCGCCTGCACGGCCGGGCCCTTACGGGTGTTCAGCATGCGGATATGGATATGGGTCTCGTCGATGACCTTCCCCATGGCCCCGCCCAGTGCGTCCACCTCGGTGGTCAACTGCGCTTTCGCCGGACCCCCGATAGACGGATTGCACGGCATGCGCGCGATGTGGGTCAGACTGGCCGTGAGCATGACCACGCGCGCTCCGATGCGCGCAGCTGCCAGGGCGGCCTCGCATCCGGCGTGACCGGCTCCTACCACTATAACGTCGGTTGTTTTCATTTTCCCAGACAAAACTGGCCGAAAATCCGGTCCAGCACCTCTTCTGTGATATCGAGACCCAGGATCTCGCCCAGCGCCTCGGCGGCCCGGCGCAGGTCAAGGGCCAAAAACTCGGCCCCTAACCCGCCGTCCAGCGTGGCGCTCAGGGCGCCGAAGGCGTCTTCGGCGCGTAAAAGACTCTCGCGATGTCTCTGATTCAGACTAAAACACTCGCCCGCTTGCTGCGTCAAGCAAGCCCGCGCCGCTTCAACGACCAGGGTTACCGCTTGCTCTTGCCCTTCGGCGCTGAGCAGTTGGCAGCGTTCCAACCTGGCTCCAGGGAAGCGGTCGCCCAGTTCGCCGAGATCGATGTTAGAGGGCAGGTCGCTTTTGTTGAGCAGGATCAGCGCTGGAGAGATCTCCTCGCCGGACAGCCCGCGCAGGTCGGGATGGTGGGTATCGACCAGCAACACCTGCAGGTCGGCGCGAGCCAGCGCTTCGCGCGTCTTCTCCATCCCCAGCAGTTCGATCGGGTCGTCGCTCTCTTTGCGCAGACCGGCGGTGTCGGTCAGTGACATCAACACACCGCCAATCGAGCAGTCGACCTCGATGCGGTCACGAGTCGTGCCGGCCACCGGAGTGACCAGGGCCCGATCCTCTCCCAGCAGGGCGTTGAGAAGGGACGATTTCCCCGCGTTCGGAGCCCCGACCAGAACGGTACGCAGCCCTTGCACCGCTACCCGGCCCTGCTCGGCGTCGCCGAGCAGCGCTTGGACCCGACCTTGCAGATCCTCGAGTCGAGCCCGGTGCTCGGTGTCCGGCAGGTTGTCGATCTCGTCTCCAAAATCGATCTCGGCCTCGAGTAGGGCCAGCCAGCCCAGCACTCCCGACCGGATCTCGGCTACCCGCTGAGAGAACCGTCCCTCCAGATGCTGGGCCGCCAGACGCGCCTGCTCTCGGTGGCGACTCTCGATCAGATCGAGCACCGCTTCGGCCTGGGCCAGATCCAGTTTGCCGTTCAGGAAGGCCCGCTGCGTAAACTCTCCCGGGGCGGCCAGACGAGCGCCCTGCTCGGTGGCCAGCCGCACGGCCAGATCGCAGAGCACCGGGCTGCCGTGCAGATGAAACTCGAACACGTCTTCCCCGGTAAAGGTGCGCGGACCGGCCATGAAAACCGCCAGAATCTTATCGATCAGTTCGCCGTTGGCGGGCTCGCGCAAACTGCCGTAGACCAGGCGATGGCTCTCGAAAGGGGCCCCGGCCCGCACCAACGCCTGACCGATCGGGAGCGAAGAAGGCCCGCTCAAACGAACGATAGCGACCCCTCCCAGCCCGGGTGGAGTCGCTATCGCGACGATCGTATCGGTGTCGAAACGAGGGCTAATCCTCGTCTTCTCCCGGGGCGATCACGACACAGCGGTCGGGCTCGGTCCCTTCCGAATAGGTGGTGACATCGTCACGGTCGGCCAGCAGCATGTGAATCACGCGACGCTCGGCCGCCGGCATCGGCGACAGGCTGATCTCGCGGCCTTCCCGGGCCACCTTGGTGGCGGTACGCTTGGCCAGGTCGATCAGCTGCTTCTCGCGGCGGTCGCGGTAGTCTTCCACGTCGATCACGACGCGGTAGTCGACCAGCTTTTTGCGCGCGTTGATCACCCCGATCAGGAACTGCAGGGCGTTCAGCGTGCTGCCCCGGCGTCCGATCAGGACACCCATGTCGGGGCCCTCGATGTGATAGCGGACGTGATCGGGACGCTCTTCATACTCGATGTCGGCGTCGAGTCCAAAATGATCGGTGATGTCGAAAAGAAGCTCTGCGATCGGGTCCTCGTCCTCGAGGTCTTCCTCGCGCTCGTCTTCGTCCCGGTCGTTGTCGTCACTCATAGCAAATCGGTATCCTTTCGAAGGGGTGTTTGAACGTTTAGGGGGTGGCGGGAGCGACAGCCTTGGGGGTGGTGG
>JAEXNA010000163.1 GCA_023447635.1 Vulcanimicrobiota bacterium
GCTTCGAGAGAGCCCCTCGATTCCCCGATGCGCGGAAACTTCCGCCGATCGGCGAATCCGCCGCCCTCGCAACATCCTGTTAACCAACTCCACCCGCCGGCCCCCTAAAGTAGGAGTGGAGAAGATCCCTCGTGAGGTGCACCGATATGAACGTCCAAGCTTACAAAGCCAACAGCTACCCCGTCTCCCGCCCGGCCCCCCGCAACAGCGGCCCCGACGACGTTCATGACGAATTCGACAACCGCCGCTCGAACGACGGCCCCGACGCCGTGGTCGATGAGTTCAACCACTCCCGCTACGACTCCAGCTATAACAGCTACGACAGCTGGAGCGGCGGCTCGGACAGCGGCTGCACCTACGGCGGCCTGATCTAAAGCGACCTCCACCAAAACAAAAGTTCCGCTCCTCCTTTTCTTAACGGCGAGCCCTCCCAGGGGGTCGCCGTTTTTTATTTCCGCCTCCGCCCCCCATCTGCTAAACTCCCCAGCATGCCCGAACACGGACTGGTCCTGGGAAAATTTATGCCTCCTCACCGGGGGCATCTCTACCTCATCGACTTCGCCCGCCAGGTCACGCCCGACCTGACCGTCGTCGTCGGTAGTCTCCCTCACGAACCGATCCCCGGCGCGCTCCGTCACGCCTGGCTCAAAGAGCTCTACCCCGACCTCCACGTCGTTCACCTGACCGACGAGAACCCTCAGCTTCCCGAAGAACACCCCGACTTCTGGAACATCTGGCGCACCTCTCTGCAGCGCATCGCCGGACGCCCCATCGACCTGCTCTTCGCGGGCGAGCCGTACGGCGAACAACTCGCCCAAACCCTGGACGCCCGCTTCGTGCCGTGCAACGCCGGCCGAGATCTCCTCGCCGTCAGCGGAACAGCGGTCCGTGACAGCCCCGAAGCGCACTGGCACCTCCTGCCGCCCGTCGTGCAAGCCTACTACGCCCGTCGTGTCTTGATCTTCGGACCCGAATCCACCGGCAAGACCACCCTGGCCCAGCGCCTGGCCCAGGAGTTCGACGGCACCTACGTCCCCGAATACGCCCGCACATACCTCGACGGCAAAGAAGACCACTTCGACCTGCACGACATGACCCTGATCGCTCGCGGACAGAACGCCTCGGAACAAGCCCTCGCTCGAGTCGGCAAACCCTGGCTGTTCTGCGACACCGATGCGCTCACCACGCAGATCTGGTCCCAGGAGCTTTTCGGACAAGTCGCTCGGACGTTCCCGGACATCCCCGACCACTACGACCTGGTTCTGCTCACCGACGTCGATGTGCCCTGGGTGCCAGGCAGCCTACGGCTGCGTCCGGAAGGTAGGGTGGAGTTTTTAGCGCGCTGCCGCGCGGCCTTAGAAGAGCGCGGGCGAACCTACAAAGTGATCTCGGGTGGATGGGAAGAGCGTTGGAGCCAGGCCAAAGCGGCCGTCCAAGCGGTAAAAACTAGCCCCAGGCGGCCATGAAGTTCGAGCAAAGCGAGTCGGCCGAACCCTCGTCGGCGCCCAATTCGCGGCTCAACTGCACATCGTCGTTGAGACGACGCACCACCTGAACCTTCTTGGCCGCCGGAGCGGGAGCCGAGGCGGGAGCGGCCGGGCCAGCCGGAGCCGCAGCGGCCGAAGAGCCGGACGAGGCGCCCGTCGAGTTGGGGAAGTTGAAGCTGAACCCGGCCTGACCAGAGTTGCCGTTGACGGGGCTAAAGCTGCCGATGCCGTCGATGGTGAAGCTGTCTTTCGGGTTGGTGTAGCTCATACCCACACTATCGCAGATAGGTCTGAAAGATCCCGGAAAGGCCTCCAAGGGCCAATTCCCGAACGGACGGTCATGAATGTAGGACTGATCGGATTCGGCATGGTGGCCGAACGTTTCCACGCGCCCCTCATCGCGGTAGAGCCGTCCCTGTGCCTGACCCACGTGGTCGAACGCCGCCGCCGACGGGCCCAGGAGCTGTATCCCGAGGTCACCACCCTGACCGACGCCGAACAGTTATGGACCGCCCCCGTCGACATCGTCGCCGTGCTCACGCCCAACGAGTCCCATTACCCGCTGGCCAAAGCCGCCCTCGAAGCGGGCAAACACGTGGTGGTCGACAAACCGTTCACCAACACCTCGGCCCAGGCCGACGAACTGATCGCCCTGGCCGAAGCCAAAGGCCTGGTGCTGACCGCCTTCCAGAACCGCCGCTGGGACAGCGACTTCCTGACCGTCCAGGCGCTGCTCGAGCATGGAAGGCTAGGCAAAGTGCGTCGCTTCGAAAGCCGATGGGAACGTTTCCGCCCGCAGCTCAAAGGCGGTTGGAGAGAAGGCGACGGCGAAGGCACCGGCATCTTCTACGACCTCGGCTCCCACATGATCGACCAGCTCTTCACCCTGTTCGGAACGCCCCGGCGCCTGCGCTGCTCGCTGGCCTCGCGTCGTGAAGGCACCAACGCCGTGGACGACTTCGACTGGCTGGCCGACTACGGCGACTTCGAAGCGCTGATCCACTCCGACTGCCTAACCGAACCCACCTTCCGCTTTCTGGTCGAAGGCGACCGGGCGACCTACCGCAAGACCGGCTTCGACATCCAGGAAGACGCCCTGGCCAGGGGAGAGATCCCGGAGGGCCCGGACTGGGGGGTGGAGCCGGACGAGCAGAGGGGACAGCTGTACCGGGTGGAGGGGGAAGCGGGCGACATCATCCCCACCCTGCCCGGGCGATATCCCGACTTTTACGCCAACCTCAGCGCGACAATTCAGGGGTCCGCGCGTTTAGAAGTGAAGCCTCGGCAGGCTCGTGACGTCATCCGAGCCATCGAACTGGGAATGGAGAGCGCGCGCACCGGCGACTGGGTCGCCTGGTCATAAAACTCGACCACCGGAGGAGTCTCGGGAACCGAGCCCATCCGAACCAACGACCGGGCGTTCAACGTCGTCCGACCTGGACGAAGGTTTCCCGCTGCTCCCTGAGCGCTGCAAGCAGGAAGCAGCGTAAAAATGACGGATATTCAACCATGAAAGAGCACCAGCCCATTTTATTCGTGCCGCTCGACGACCGCCCTTGCTGTCTCGACCTGGTTCTTCGCCTGGCCGGCCTGGCCGGACGCGAGGTGCTCACCCCCGACCGGGCCGCCCTCGGACGCTTCCAGGTGCCCGGCCGCCCCGAAGCGATCCTGGACTGGCTGCAAGAGCAGCCCTCGGACCTGCCGCTCATCGCCTCGCTGGACATGCTCTCCTGGGGAGGTCTGATCGCCTCGCGCCACCCCAACTCGGACGCCGACGCCGCGCGCCGCAACTTCGAGCGGTTCCTGACCATTCAGGACGCTCGTCAGGCGCCCACCTACGCCTTCAAAACGCTGCTGCGCACCGCTCCTACCCAGACCACCGTCGAAGAGACCGAGCAGGCCGAGCAGATCGTGGCGCTCTCGAGGCTTAGCTACCTGCGGGAAAAGCTGCGCGCCGCCGTGCAGAACCCCACCCACGTCGAAGCCGCCATCGCGCAACTCAAAGAGGGGATCTCGCCCGACATCTTAGAGCGCTACCTGAACGTGCGCAAACGCAACCACCAGTTCGACCGCTACGTGGTCGAATCGGCCTCGCACTTCGACGCCCTGCTGGTCGCCATGGACGACTGCCAGACCGAAGGCTGGAACCTCTTAGAGAAAGAGAGCCTGCAAAAACTCGCCGACGAGCGTCGCATGCAGGTCGACTTCTATCCCGGCACCGACGAAAGCGCGGGACTGCTGCTGGCCCGCCTGCTCTGCGCCGAAACCGGCATCGAACCGGTGTGGAGCCACAGCCATCTTCCCCTCACTCAGACCCGCTACGAAGATCGCCCGCTGGGCGCTCTGCTGCAGTCGCAACTGCAGGCCGCCCGTCTGCGCCAGGGGCGCTGCCGTCGCAAACTGTTCCTCTTTGGCCGCCTGGGCACCCAGCAAGAAGCCGACCGTCAGGCCGGCGGTTCGCGCATCGAGCGGGAAAGCATCGAACAGTTTCTGCAGACACTGGAAACCGCGCTCGACGCGGGCGACTCTTGCGTGGTGGCGGACCTGGCGTTTGCCAACGGCGGCGACCTGGGTCTGGTCGACGCGCTGTTAGAGCGCGGCCTGGCCTCGCGCCTGACCGGCTACTCCGCCTGGAACACCGCGGGCAACACGCTGGGCACGGCGCTGGCCATGCTCGCGCTGTACCCGGATCATCCCAGCGACGAACAAGAGAAGGCGCGCCGCCTGCTGCTGTGGGAACGCCTGACCGACGACGCCTTCTACCAGAGTCGCTTCCGCTTCCGCTTGAAGCGCGAAATCGGCCCCGGCCTGAACCTGGCCGGCGACGACCTGGCCGAAGCCGAACGCCTGCTGGGCAGCGAGTTCCACAACTTCGCCGCCGACCTGTGGAACCGCCTGTTCCCTGAAGAGGCCCCGATCCCGTTCCGCATCCACCTGCCCTGGGGCCGCCTCTTCGAAGTCGCCATCGACCCCACCACCTCGAACGCCGCCTAGGGCCGCGCCCGGGCCAACTCTCCCAGGCCAAACCCACCAATTCCGGTTTGAAACCCGAGAATACGGGCGTCAAACCAAAGAATCCCGGCTTGCACGCCGGAAAAGAGCGGTTTCAAACCGGAAAACACCGGCATCAAACCGCCAACTCGGTTTAGCCGCAACGCGGGGCCAACTCCCCCAGGCCAAACCCGCCCACTCCGGTTTGAAACCCGCGAAAACGGGCGTCAAACCCAAGAATCCCGGCTTGCACGCCGGAAAAGAGCGGTTTCAAACCGGAAAACACCGGCGTCAAACCGCCAACTCGGCTTGGCCGCCACACCCGGGCCAACTCCACTAAGCCAAACCCGCCAATTCCGGTTTGAAACCCGCGAATACGGGCGTCAAACCCACGAATCCAGGCTTGCACGCCGGAAAAGAGCGGTTTCAAACCGGAAAACACCGGCGTCAAACCGCCAACTCGGCCCGCCAGCGAGCACGACTCCGCCTAGCGGGCCAGCGGAATCCTGGCCAGCAGGTCCTCGCCATAGATCTCCCGCGCGGCCAGGCGGTCCAGGTGCACGTAGCCGATATAGCAGCCGCAGCTTTCCAGCGGGCAGACGCGTGGAGCCAGCGCCGCCTCGAGCGTGCCGTCGTACAGGTTGGCCATCACCTGACCGACGAAGTGGCAGCGCCGCACGTCGCCCGCGCCGTCCACGGTAAAATGGCTCCAACCCGCCCGGCACGACTGGCCCAGCGAAGCGTGGCGCTGGTTGTTCAAATCGAACAGCGGGTCGACCGCGCGAATCCGCGCCAAAGACCCGGCATCGTAATAATCGGCCACTCTTTTGTAAGCGTTCACCCACAGATAGACCGACTCCGGCAACTCCCAACGCAGCGCTTCGATCTCGTCGAGGTGCTCTAGCATGCCGACCACTCCCACCGAAAAGCGCACCCCCATCGCCAGCAGGTCGCGACAGCGCCCAACGAACCGCTCGCGCGACACTTCGCCGGGATGATAGGTGCTCCAGAGCGCCAGCGCGTCCTTATCGGCCTCTTCGAAGTCGCCCAGCGGAGCGCTCAAGTTGGTCTGAATAGCCACCCGACGCACCGCCAGCAGGTGGCTCAACTCGATCAGCGCCCGACGGTAGTAGCGGTGGCCCAACGCCTCGCCCCATGGAGTAAACAGCAAGCGCATCGAAGGACGCCCCGGCTCGCTGACCCAGCGCACGAACCGCTCCACCTCCAACCGGTCCCCCTCCAACTCGGACCGCGTGTTCGAGGTCTTGGCAAAAGGACAGTAGCCGCAGGCGTAGTTGCAACTCGACAGCGACCCGCGATAGTAGATGTCCCAGCCCTCCCCCCGGCCCGGCCCAGCCTCGCTCATCGCAACTCGTACTCCCCCATCAGCGCCTTCATCGGCTCCGAGTACAGCCACGGACCGATAGTGTCGCTGTAGCCCAACCCCGCCTCGGTCAGCAACAAACGGTCGTCCCTCACATAGCCCAGATCCATCTCGAAAAGCTCGGCCAACTCGGGGAAATCCGCCAGAGGGTCGCTGCCAAAGCGGCGCCGGTAGCGCTCCATCTCTAACCCCTCCACCCGCAGCAGCGACTTCAAAAGATCGCGCCGGCGCTGCTCGGCCAGGTCCAGTCGCGCTCCGAACATCGCCGAACGAAAATCCTCGCTCCGGGCAAACGAAGCGATGATCTCTCGCACCCCCGTCTGCCCCACCGCATACTCGCTAGAGTAGTGCAGGTCGCGAGTGTAGGAACGAGCGCCCGGTCCCAGGCCCACCATCCCGTCCTCCTGACAGCAGTACTCCGCCGCCTCCAACCGGGCCCCCGGCAGCCGGAACAATCGCATCGACTGCTGCTCGTACCCCGCCTCCAACAGAACCTGGCGAGCCCGCTGATAAAGCGCCAGACGTCGCTCGCCCGGACGCCGCCCCATGCGGTCCAACGAGGTCAACTTCCCTACATAGAGCGGGTAAAGGTAAAGCTCTTCCGGTCGCCACGCCAGCGCCGCCCGCAGCGAACGCTCCCAGCGCTCCTCGTCCTGCCCCTCCGAGCCGTAGATCAGGTCGATGTTGAACACGGGAAAGCCGGCCTCCCGGATCCAGCCGCACACCTGATTGAGATCCGCCCCCAGTTCAGGGCGATGCAAAGCCGCCAGATCCTCGGAAAGAAAGCTCTGCACTCCCAGACTCAGTCGGCTAACCCCCAAAGAACGCAACAAGGCCAGCTTACCTGGAGAGACGGTCGCGGGCGAGACCTCCAGCGAGAGCGGAATCTCTCCCCAGCGCACCGGCCAGTGCTGACCAACCGAAGCGAACAGTCGCTCTAACTGGGCCTCGTTAAGATAGCTCGGAGTGCCCCCTCCCACCGCCGCCTGAACCACCCGCCCGGGCGCAATCTCCTGCGCCACCTGGGCCGACTGGCGCAGCAGCGCCGCCACCGTCCCCTCCACCAACTCCTGTCCCGGCCGGATGGTGGTGAAAAGGTTGCAGAAGCCGCAGCGCATCTCGCAGAACGGCAAGTGCAGGTACAGAAACAGCGACGACTTATCCTCGTCCTGCCAGGCCTGACTCAGAGGCACCGGCGGGTCGAAAGGGCGATAGGCCGTCTTGTGAGGGTAAGAGTAGGTATAGCCGTCGTAACCGTCTTCGGCCAGACGTCGAGCCAGAGAGGCCGTCATGATAGCAAAAACTCCGCGTAAGGCACCGTCCAGACCACCTCGTGGCCGACCCGGTGCCCTTGATATCCCCCTTCGCCGTAAGCCGTGCCGTGGTCGGCAAACAGCATCACGAAAGCCGACCCGCGAGCCCGCAGCGCCTCCCACAGCGGCACCAGCGCCCGGTCGACCGCGCGCAAGGCCGCTCGGTGGCTTTCCAAGCTGTCCACCTCTCCTACCTGATCCTCGAGATAGAACCAGTTAGGCTGATGCAGCGCCGCCACGTTCAGCAGTAAAAACACCCGCTGCGACCCCGCCATCCCCAGCACCGACAGCGCCTGCTCCACCTGGCGAACCTCCGACTGCCGACCGGTCACTCCCATCTCGGGCGACCAGTAGGCCTCGCCAAACAGCCCCGGCAAAACCCGCGACAGCGCGTTGCGGCCGTTGAAAAACCCCGTCCCTCCGATGCAGACCGTGCGATAGTCGCGGACCGCCAGCGCCTCGGGCAGGCTCGATTCCTGGAAGGTAAACGTCTCGTCCACCGTGCTGGTGCTGCCCGCGAATTCGGCCGCGAAGCGCCGGGGGTGAGGCCCCGGGTCCAGGGGAGTGGGCAAAAATCCGGCCAGGAACGCGTGATGAGCGGCGTAGGTAAAGGAAGCTGGAGAGTGGCGCGGCTCCCATCCCGTGGCCGGTAAGAGCGAGGCCATTCCCGGCAAATCGCCGTCCCAAAACGCCGCCTGGGCCACGTCGTAGCGCAGCGTGTCCAGGGTGATCATCACGATGTCGGAGGAGCCGACCAGGTCTCTCACGCCGCCACCTCCGCCAGCAGCCGGCTCCAACCCGACGCACTCCACAGCGCCTCGGCCTGGAGAAAGCGCAGGCCGGCGGCCCTGGCTCCCACCCCGTCCACCTCCTCGAGGTCGCCCACGTAGAGCGCTCCCGACGGCGTCACGCCCAGCCCCTGCAGCGCCGACTCGAACAGCCGAACGTCCGGCTTGGCCGCCCCCACCTCGGCCGAGATCCAGACCGCCTCGGCAAACACCGTGTCCAACCCCGTCGCCGCCAACTTCGCCCGCTGGGTCGCCCCGCCGCCGTTGCTGATCAGCCCCAGGCGGAAGCGCCCGCTCAGTTCGCTCAGCCGGGACAGCAGCGCCGGGTCCGGGCGAAGCTCGGCCGCCAGGCAGCGCCCCCACGACGCCTGGTCCATCGGCCCGCCGCCAAGCTGCTCCCAGGCGGTGAACAAGCGCTTCCGGCAGCCCCGTCCCCCATCGTCCAACGCCCGCAGTTGCTCCCGCGTCGTCGGGTCGAAATCCGCCAGTATCCGTTCAACCGCGCCATCCCGGTCGACCAGAGTGCGGTCAAGGTCAAACAGCACAGCTTCGAACATCACTCATAGCCGCCCGAGCCACCGCCGCGTAAGCCGACTCTCCGCGGTCGACCAGCCCCGGCAGCAGGTCGCCGAAAGCGTTGATCTCTCCCACGTAGGCCCGCCCCGAGCGGTCCAGCAAGATGTCCACCCCCGCGTAAAGGCAGCGCGGAAAACAGGCCGCCGCCCTCTCGGCCAGACGCAGCGCCGCCGACCAGCGCGCCTCGCCCAGCGCCTCGCGCAACTCGTCTTCGCAGCCGCGCCGGTTGCCCAGATGCAAATTGGTCATCGGACTCGAACTCTGCCGCACCACCCGATGCCGAGCCTGGCCCGCGATCACCAGCACGCGAAGATCGACGACCCCGTCGCCCAAGCCCAATTTGGGGATCCAGCGCTCGACGACCATCCCCTGGGCCAACAAAGGCTCTAAAATCCCCGCGACCTGGTCCCAGGTCGAGTACGACCGCACCTTCAAGCTGTTGAACGGCCGCCCGCCCTCGATCTGCAGCGGCGCCAGCATCTGACAGCGCCCCCCCGTCCAGCGCAAGGCACAAACACCCGACGCCGAACTGCCGTGCAGCGGCTTCAGAAACAGCCGCCCCGACGGCGCCAGGCCGCAGCGCAGCTCTTCGAAGCTAGGAGGCGCCAGGAACGACTCGGGCCGGGGCAGCCCCGCCTCGACAAAGCGCTCGTGGCACAACCACTTGTCGAACATCAGCGCCACTTCAGCGGGATCGTTCATCCAACGCACTGCGGGCAGCCGCTCGAGCAAACGGCAAAAGCCGCGATGGTAGGCCGCGCCAAAGCCGATCTCTCCAAACTCGAGCGGCGCCGCCGCAGGCCCTCCACCCAGAGCGATCAGACGCCGCGCCAGCACCGCATTCTCGCCCGGCGAATCCAGCCGCCACAGCTCGACCGAAGGGTCCAACGCGGCCCCGTCCAGGAGCGCCTGGTACGACAGCTCGACCACAGGCGGCCAGCCCGCGTCCGACACCGCGCGAGCAAAGTCGCGCAGACGTCGGTTCTCCGGGTTTCCAAGAAGGCCAAACTTCGCCCCTGGACCAGCTTCGCCCACTTCGAGGAAGTCTCTCGTCGACGCCCTACTCGCCAACGGCGACAAAGCGGTATTCCTCGTCGTCTTCCATATTGCTCGGATTGTTGGTGTCGACCGTGAACGGCAGCGCCTTCAGCTTCTGCGCCAGGCCCGCGCTCATGTAGTTGTGGTGCAGATTCAGCCGCTGCAAGGTCGGCGAGGTCAGCTCGAGCAGGGCCGTGCCTCCCACGTCGGATAGCGTGCCCAGCGACAGATCCAGCGTCTCGATGTGCTTGACGATGAAGCTTTCCACCAGCGCCGGAGCCAGCGCGTCCACGATCTCGCTGTTGCGCAGCCCCAGGTACTTCAGGTCCGGGAACGTCTCGCCCAGCAAGATCGGACGCAGGTCGTCGACCGTCACGTCGCCGCCGTATTCGTCCGTGCCCAGCCACAGCTCCAGGTACTCTAGCTTGGGGAAGGCCGCCGTGCCCAGCGACTGCACCACGCTTCGGTCCATCCCGCCCGTCTCCAGAATCAAGGCGCGCAGCCCGGAGTGGCGCGGCTCGCTGAACTTCATCCCTTCGCCGCCCCGGGCCCGCAGCAGTTGCAGCGACGGGAACGCGGCGAGCAGCGGAGACAGGTCGCTCTGGTGGATCCAGGACATCTCGTTCTCTTCGCTGACGATGTCGCCGACGTAAAGCGCGGCCAGACGAGGCAAGCGGTCCTTGCCGTCGACCAGAGTCTTGATCACGTCATCCGGAGGCAGCGACGAGTCGTCGCCCTGCCAGGCCCCGATCACCAGAGCGGTCGCTTCCAACGCAACGTCGGTGGCCAGGAAGTGGGTCAGCCCCTGGATCGCCCGCTCGGTATCGTCCCAGTCCGAGCGGAAGCGGTAGGCCACGCCCGACTTGGCCGGCTTCTCCGGGTCGTAGTCGACCACGCGCTGGCCCACGAAGGTGCCCGCGTTGTTGTAGATATCCTCGCGCCGAGCCACCCCGGTGAACGCCACGAACGGAATCTCGTCCGACCCCTCGGCCGTCTCGCCCTGAGCCGCATCGACGTACCCCTTGCCCACCTTCTCCTTGATCAGCTTCTCGGCGTCCTTCGTCGCCGCCGCCTCGTCAGCGAAAGTCTTGGTCGAACTCTGCCCCTTGCTGCCGATGCGCCCGTAGGTCACGGTATGAGAGGCGCCCTCCTGTTCGATAGTCCAGAACTTGCTGGATTTGGCGTCCATATAGATCAACTCGCGTTTCATAGCACACTCCTGGGTTCGATTTTAGGCGCGCTTCTTCGCCTCACGAAGCAGACCCTACCAGGCTGAGGCCCAGGCAGGGGATAAGGTTGGAGGGGACAGCGGTGGGAGGGGAGCCCGCGGGGCCCATCTGTCCGCGCGGGCACGTCGAGTGCCCCCGAGAGCCCATCTGTCAACGCGGGCGCGCTCCAAACCAACTTGGCGGTTTGACGCCGCCATTTCCCGGTTTCAAACCGCCCTTTTCCGGCTTGCAAGCCCGAATTCACCGGCGTCAAACCCGAATTCACCGGCGTCAAACCGGAACCCGCGGGTTTGGAGCCGACCAGCCTGCAGCGCGATCCGCACGCGGGCACGCCGAGTGCCCGAGTGCGGCCTCGCCGAGTGCCCGAGTGCGGCCTCACCGAGTGCCCGCGCATCCACGTCCGAGCGAGGGGAGGCTCTGCACGAAGGAGAACTAGCCGTGATGGACACTCCCACCCGGCCCCTGAGAGATCTGCTCTCCGAGACCCCCGATCGCCGCAGAGCCCGCCGCTACCCCTGCTCCCTCTCCGCCACCCTGGTCCTGGGCGAGCGTGAGCAGATGGCCGAGATCACCAGCCTGTCTCAAGGTGGAGTGTCCGTGCGCTGCCGAGGCCCCGTCGCCACGGGCCAGACCGTCTCCCTGCTCCCCCATCAGCAACGCCCCGAAGTCGAGCACAAAGCTCTCGACTTCCAGGTGCAGTCGACCAGTAAACCCAGCGCCGACATGCTGGTCCGCCTGGCTCTGAAAGACGAGCTCGCGGAGCATAGCTGGCTGGCCGCCGAACTTCGCGAAGGCGGAGCGCGCGCTCAAGAGCTGCGCCAGCGTCGCGGCGGTGTCCGGGTACGCTGCGAACTCCCCGCCACGCTGGCCTGGGACGACCACACCCAGGCGGTGACGGTGTGCGACCTGGGCACCACCGGGGCCCGCGTCACCCTGAGCGAAGGCGCCCTCCCCGACCACCCCTTGAAGCTGACCCTGACCGGCGACGGCCCCACCGTGGTCGCCCTGGCTCGCCTGGCCAACGTTCACGACGCCGCCGGAGGAGAGTATGGCCTGGTCTTCACCGGCTTCGAACAAGGCGGCACGAAAGAGATCATGGAAACCATGCGCCGCCTCTTCCACCCCCGCCGCTCTTAAAGCCACGCCCCGAGGCTCCGCGCGGACTCGCCCACGGACCTCGTGGCCCCAGGAGGCGATAGCACGCTCGGAATCGCCAAATCCACTCGGCGGTTTGACGCCATCATTTCCCGGTTTCAAACCGCCCTATCCCGGCCTGCAAACCCGAATCTCCAGGCGTCAAACCCGAATTCCCCGGCGTCAAACCGGAACTCGCGGGCCTGAAACGACCAGTTGGCCCAATGAAGTCGCCAAACCAAATCGCCAAGTTTGACACCCCATTCCCCGGTTTCCAACCGCAACCCACGCAGGCTCCAACCCTCAGCCCTCCGGCAACTCCAGTTCGAACGCCTCCGTGGCATCCTTCAGCGCGGGGAACTGGTCCCGCCACTTCACCAGCGCCTCGCGGTCCAGCCGCACGCGGAACCGACCGCCCCGGTCTTCCGTGTCCAGCAGGGTCGCCCCCAAGGGATCGATCACCGCCGTGTCCCCCGCGTAGTTCAGCCCCGGGTCGTCGCCGATCCGGTTCACTCCCACCACCACCGCCTGGTTCTCGATAGCCCGCGCCCGCAGCAACGCCTTCCAGTGCTCGCGACGCCGACTGGGCCAGTTGGCAATCACCAGAATCAGCTCGGCCCCGCCGTCCAAAGCCGCCCGCCGGTACATCTCGGGAAAGCGCAGGTCGTAGCAGATACTGGGGCAGACCCGCCAGCCGCCAAAGTCGAACAGCGGCAAACGATGACCGCCCTGGTAGTGGTCGGCCTCGGTCCCGTAAGTGAACGGATGGATCTTATCGTAGCGCGCCAGCACCTCGCCCTCCGGCGACAGCGCCTTCAGCCGGTTCAGCCCCTTGCCGCCGTCCGGACAGCGGAACGGGAAGCTGCCCACGACGCAGACACCAAACTTCTGCGCCAGCCGACGCAGAAACTCGGTGCTGGGCCCCTCCGACCCCTCGGCCAACTCCTTGACCCGCATGCTAAACCCGGTAGAAAACATCTCGGGCAGCACCAGCAGCGAGCCCTCCTCGGGCGGCGACTCTTCCAACGCCGCTTCGATCAGGGCAAAGTTCGCCTCGCGGTCCTCCCAGACGATACTGTACTGCAAGATCTCGATATTCATTCTGGCCTCCAGGGGCGAACCGTGTAGGTAGACCCCGTGGTTCGCAACTCTAGATAAGGAGCTTTCGGCACCAGGGGGGCCACCTTCCCCCATTCGAACGCTCCCCAGCGGCAGTCGAACGCCTCCCCCTCCCCCAGGATCCGGACCACCGGCTTCCGCCGACAGCCCAGGTCCAGCAGCATCGCCCGGGCCCTCCCCTCCTGCCAGGCCTCCGCCAGCACCAGCACCTCCTCGGCCTCCGAACTCAGCCAGTAAACCGGGGTCTCCTCACCGACCCGGCGCAACAGTAACTCCCCCCGACCCACCGGCGCCAGACTCGCCACCACCTGACCGTGCAGCAAGGCCAGAAAGGCCAACGGAAGCGCCAGCCAGCGCGCCTTCGACCAGGTGCCCACCCAGAGCAGAACCGCCGCCAGCAAAACCCCCAGACTCAAAAGACCCGGCTGAGCCAGCGGCACCGGGTCGGCCACCCCGGACAGCAGCGCCACCAGCCACAGACTGACCCGAGCCAGCGCCTCGGTCAGCCCCACCAGCGGCCCCAGCGGAAGCAAAGTCAGCAACAGCCCCAGGGGAAAAAGCGCCTCCACCAGTGGCCCCAGAATCAAGTTCGCCGGCAGCAGCGTCAGAGAAATCTCGTGGAACATCGTCCACATGATCGGCAGCGTCAGCAGGCAGGCCGACAGCGTCATCAGGCTGTTCTTCTTCCAGGTCGCCGCCGACTCGTCCAGCGTCGGCCCCGCGATCAGCCCCACCACCGCAGCCACCGAAAGCTGGAACCCCGGGTCGTAGATCTGGCGAGGCTCCCACAGTAAGAGTATCCCCACAGAAAGGCACAGGGAGTTCCAGGAACTGCTACCCCGTCCCCACCAAACGGCCAGCAAACCCATCACCGCCGCCGCCGCCGCCCGAGTAATCGAGGGCGCGCAGCCTGCCAAATAGGCGTAGCCGATAGCCACCGGGATCAAGGCCGGAGCGATCCGCCACGGCCCATAACCCAAAAGCTTTGCCGCCGCCACGCACAGGCCCAACAGCAGCGCCACATTCATACCCGAAGCGGCCAGCAGATGCGAGGTCCCGGTGCGTCGAAACTGCGCCTGTACATTTTTAGGTAGCGCCTGGGTGTCGCCGAAAACCACCCCGGCCACCAGCGCCCGCGCCGTCTCATCGCCGATCAAGGTCAGTCGCGACAGCATCACCACCCGCAGACGCGCCGCCAGAGCCGAAGGGCCCCAGCCTCGGGGAGGCGCCAGGTAGCTGGCCTCACTGAAGCGACCCACCCGCAGCACCCCGTCCGCCCGCTGGGTCCAGAGCCAGCGGCGCTGGGAAAACCCACCCGGATAGGTCGCCTCCTCTCCGGCCTCCCATCGCCCCGTCAACTCCCAGCGCTCGCCCGGGGCCACGACATCCTCGGAACCGGACCAGCGCACCAGAAGCAGCAAAGGCCTCTCCACCTCCCGGCCCTGCAACCGATCCAGCTCCAGGAAGAAGACCATCGAACTTCCCCACTGACGCGGAGAGTCGACCACCACTCCCTGACAGACCACGATCTTTCCGACCTCTTGGGGTGGAGGAGGCTGCAGCGCGTCATCAAGAGCCGACCGGCCCAGCCCAAACAGCAGAGCCAGAGCCAGAGGCGCCAGGCGCTGATGCAAGAGCCGGGGGATTAGAACCGGGAGTAAGGTCAGGAGGAGCAGGACCAGCGTCGCCTGCCACAGCGGCCAGCGCCAGGCCAGCAAGGCCAGCACGAAGATAAGGGTGGAAAGAAGTCGTCTATGCATCCGTCTACTCTTAGCCTGTCCCGCGACTTCCCCTAAGGACAAAGAGTTAAAGTATTGTGAACAAGGAAGCCGGATCGCCTCTCATGGAGGTGGGGATCGGTCCAACCGCCAACCTCGTCGGCCAGGAAACCCGAAAGGGAAGGCTAAACTCCGCATGCCTGGTGGAGACTTCCACGGGGTTGTGATAAAATTCACAAGGCAGGAGAAGAGAAATGACAGCAACGAGAACTCGCTCGCGCGACCTGGTAGCCCAGGCCGAGCGTTATCTACCCGGGGGGGTCAACAGCCCCGTTCGCGCGTTCCGCGCCGTGGGTGGCGAGCCGGTGGTCATCGCCTCGGCCTCGGGCTGTCGCATCCAGGACGTCGACGGCAACTCCTACATCGACTACGTCGGCTCCTGGGGCCCCATGCTGCTGGGTCACGCCCACGAAGCGGTCATCGAAGCCGTGCAAAAGGTCGTGAGAGACGGCCTGTCGTTCGGCGCCACCTGCCCCCACGAAGTCGATCTGGCGGGCCTGATCATCGAACTCGTCCCCTCGGTGGAAAAAGTGCGTCTGGTCAACTCCGGCACCGAAGCCACCATGAGCGCCGTGCGCCTGGCCCGCGGCTACACCGGACGCCACGACATCGTCAAATTCGAAGGCTGCTACCACGGCCACTCCGACTGCCTGCTGGCCAAAGCCGGCTCGGGCGCCATGACGCTGGCCCTGCCCGACTCGGCCGGAGTACCTCCGGCGGTCACCCAGAACACCATCATTCTGCCCTTCAACGATGTGCCCGCGCTCGAGGCGCTGTTCGCCGAGAAGGGGTCCGAGATCGCCGGTATCATCGTCGAACCGGTGGCGGGCAACATGGGCGTCGTTCCGCCCCAGCCCGGCTACCTGCAGCGCATGCGCGACCTGTGCAGCGAGCACGGCGCGGTGCTGATCTTCGACGAGGTGATGACCGGTTTCCGGGTCGCCCGCGGGGGCGCTCAAGAGCTTTATGGGATCACCCCCGATCTGACCTGTCTGGGGAAGATCGTAGGTGGAGGGATGCCGCTGGCAGCCTACGGCGGCAAAGCCGAGATCATGAACCAGGTGGCTCCGCTGGGCCCCGTTTATCAGGCCGGAACGCTGGCCGGAAACCCGATCGCCACGGCCGCCGGACGCGCCACGCTCGAGCTGATCAAAGGCATGCCGGACCTCTATAGCCGCCTCGACAGCCAGGCCGCCAAACTGCAAGGCGGGCTGGACGCGCTGACCGCCAGGCTGGGGATCGCCACCACCTCCGAGCGGGTCGGCTCGATGATGACCATGTTTTTCCAGAGCGGCCGCGTGGTCGACTACACCACAGCCAAAAATAGCGACACCGCGCTGTATGGCGATTTTTTCCGGGGGATGCTACAAGAAGGTATCTACCTCGCTCCTTCACAGTTCGAAGCCGCTTTCGTCGGCTCCGAGCACGGAGACGCGGAGATCGACGAGACCCTGGCCGCCGCTGAAAGGGTGCTGACCGGGCTTGAGAACAAGACGAGGTGAAGAAGTGGTCATCGCCCCCCTTAGGGACCTAGATGACGACCTGAAAAGGGTCGAAAGCGAGCTGCGACGGGTGATCGCCGAACGGGCGGGCGCTCTGAGCCCCGCCGCCGAACCGCTGTTCCGCGCGGGCGGTAAGCGCCTGCGTCCGGCCATGGCGTTGCTCACCGCCAAACTGTTTGGCGCGGTGCCCGACGCTGTCGTGCGAGTTGGCGCCGCCGTCGAGATGATCCACGGCGCCTCGCTGATTCATGACGACGTGATGGACGAAACGACCGTGCGTCGCGGCGCCCCTACGCTGAACGCCATCAAAGGGAACCATTTTAGCGTGCTGCTGGGCGACTTCTTGCTCTGCCAGGCGCTGCTCGCGGTCGCCGAACTGGGCCGGGTCGACCTGCTTCAGGTCATCTCCCAGGCCGTGGCCGACATGACCCAGGGGCAGATTCTGGAAGCCCAGCTTCAGGGCGATGTCGAGGCCCGGGAAGAGGCCTACCTGCAGGTGGTCGAAGGCAAGACGGCCGCCTTGATGGCCGCCGGCTGCGAACTGGCCGCCCTGTGCAGCGACGCCACGCCCGTTCAGGTCAAGGCCGCTCGCGAACTGGGTCGCAACATCGGTCTGGCGTTCCAGATCGTCGACGACATCCTGGACATCTGGGGCGACCCCCAGGCGCTGGGCAAACCGGTCGGTTCGGACCTGCAAGAGAAAAAGTACACCCTGCCGTTCATCGTCAGCTACAGCGCCTCGGGCCAGGAAGAGCGCGACCAGGTTCGCGGCATGCTGGCCAACGGCAGCTACCCCGGCGAGCATATGCCGGAGCTGATGGCCTGGATGGAGCGTCACCGCGCGCGCAAGATCGCCAGCGACAAAGCTCTGGCCTACACCAACGCCGCCCGGGCCGCCTTGAACGATCTGCCCGCCGGCCCCAGCCGCGACGACCTGAGCCAGCTTCTGGACATGATGATGGAGCGCCAGCGCTGATGGCCGAATACGGTTATGTGGGCGTCTTTTTCGTCGGGGGGCTGCTCTTTGTCTGTTTCAACTTTGTCCTGGCCGCCTTCGTCACTCGACTGATCAAGGCGCACAACCCGCACCGCAGCAAACAGCTATCGTACGAGTGTGGCGAGGCGCCGCGTAGCGAAGCCTGGGTGCAGTACAACGCCCGCTACTACCTGTTTGCCATGATGTTCGTCCTTTTCGACGTCGAAGCGGCTTTCTTGATCCCCTGGGCGGTGGGATTCAAGACCATGTTTGTCAACCCGGCGCTGGGATGGCTGGCCCTGATCGAGATGATGGTGTTCCTGGCCATCCTGGGTCTGGCCCTGATCTACGCCTGGCGGAAAGGAGCCCTGGAATGGGTATAATCAGCGGACTTCCTATCGAAAAGCTGCCGCTTTACATCGAGAAGGTGCCCGGCGGCGGCATCATGATGACCGGCATCAACTCTATCCTGAACGAAGCCAAAGCGTCTTCGATGTGGTACATGCTGTTCGGCCTGGCCTGCTGCGCCATCGAACTGATGGCCACCGGCGCCTCGCGCTACGACTTCGACCGCCTGGGCATGATCTTCCGCGCCACCCCGCGCCAGACCGACCTGATGATCGTGGCCGGCACCCTGACCCTGAAGATGGCGCCCCGCGTGAAACTGCTCTACGACCAGATGCCCGAACCCAAGTACGTCATCGCCATGGGCGGCTGCACCATTCACGGTGGGCCGTTCTACCACGACTCGTACTCGGTGCTCAAAGGCGTGGATAAGATCATCCCCGTGGACATCCACGTGGCCGGCTGCCCGCCCCGCCCCGAAGCGCTGCTGAACGGCTGCCTGGCGCTGCAGAACCTGATCCGCACCGAGCGTCTGGGCCACGACCGCGACCGTCCCGGCTTGCGCACCATCGCCGCTCGCCAGGTTCCCGGCCTGCCGCCGCTGGTCAACCCGCTGCACGGTCTGCCCGACCTGGGCAACGGCGGGCTGATCCGCCCCGACCAGATTCCGATCCTGAGAGCCTGATCCGACGATGGGACTCAACGTCGCCGAGATCGGCGAAAAGCTGCGGGAGCAGGTTCCCGGATTAGATGTCGTCGAGGACGCGCAGAACGAGTACGCTCTGCGCGTCTCGCCGGAGCGCTACCACGAAGTGGCCGGCCAACTGCGCCACCACCCCGACCTGGACTTCGACTACCTCGAATTCCAGACGTGCTGCGACCGCCCGCCCGAAGACTTGGACTTCCTGGCCTACTTCTACTCGTACCAGCATCGCCATCGGGTCGCCTTGAAGGTCGTGCTCGATCGCGTGGCGCCGTCGCTGCCGTCGCTGGCCGACCTGTGGGCCAACGCCGACTGGAACGAGCGCGAGGTGTTCGACCTGTTCGGAGTGCTGTTCCATCAGCACCCTGACCTGCGCCGCATCATGATGCCGGAAGACTGGGAAGGCTACCCCTTGCGCAAAGACTACATGCACCCCAACGTGGTCAAACGGCCGGATTAAGGAACAGACGTTGCTGACCTCAGAAGAATTCGAGCTGAATATGGGCCCTCAGCACCCCTCCACCCACGGGGTGCTGCGGATGCTGCTGAAGATGGACGGCGAGCGGGTCGTCTCCTGCGACCCGATCGTGGGCTACCTGCACCGCTCCATCGAGAAGATGGCGGAAAACCGGACCTACGCTCAGGTCATTCCGGTGACCGACCGCCTGGACTACTGCACCTCGATGACCTCGAACTACGTGTACGTCATGTCCGTCGAGGCGCTGGCCGACATCACTCCCCCGGCCCGCGGCGAATACATCCGCGTGATCATGTCCGAACTCAACCGGATCGCCAGCCACTTGCTGTGGTACGGCACGTTCTGCCTCGAGATCGGGGCGACCACGCCGTTCCTGTACTCGTTCTCGGACCGCGAGAAGATCCTGGACCTGTTCGAAATGGCCTGCGGTGCGCGTCTGCTGTACAACTACATCCGCATCGGCGGGGTCGGCAAAGACATCAGCCAGAAGTTCATGGATCGGATGATGACCTTCCTCGACGAGTGGGAACCGCGTATCGCGACTTACGAAGCGCTGCTCGACGAGAATCCGATCTTCTACAACCGCACCAAAGGCGTGGGCTATCTGTCGCTGGAGAAAGCCAAGCACTATGGCGTGACTGGACCGAACATCCGCGCTTCCGGCCTTGCCGTCGACGTGCGTAAGGACCAACCGTTCTCGGCCTACCCCGACCTGAAGTTCGAAATCCCCACTTCGACGGCGTGCGACGTGTTTGCCCGCTATCGTATTCGCATGGAAGAGATGCGCATCTCGGCCGGGATCCTGCGTCAGTGCTTCGAGAAGATCCCGGGCGGCCCGTGCTCGATCCCGCTGAACTACCGCATCAAGATCCCCGAAGGCGAGACCTACCAGCACATCGAGTCGCCCCGCGGCGACATCGGCTGCTATCTGGTGTCGCGCGGGGGCGATATGCCGTGGCGCTGCAAGTTCCGCACCCCGTCGTTCGTGCACATCCAGATCTTCCGTGATCTGCTGCCGGGCGTTCTGATTCCGGACATCATGGCGATCTGCGCCTCGTTCGACATCGTGCTCCCAGAGACCGACCGCTAACTTCGGCTCGACCCGTCGGGCCCTGGGGAAGCAACATGTTCACGAAATGTTCAGCGACTTTTCATCGCCGAGACGGTATGATGATTCCAACACTCGTTGATGGAGAGGATCAAATTATGACTCGATGGACCTTATGTGGGATGGCGGCACTCTGTTTCTTCGTGACCTTGCCCGGCCGTGCCGAGGCTCAGGTCACTTTCAGCGCACCCCAAGCACGAGCGGTCAACTTTACTCCTCCCGCCATGTCCGTCACCCGCAGCACCGTCAATTTTAGCGGTGTCAACGGAACAGGGAATCGGGCCTACACGCAGGCCCAGTTCAGTCCAACCCGTTTCACCGCGAACGCTTCCGCGATAAACGCCTTTCAGGCTCCCACCTTCCAGCCTGCGGTCATGTCCGGGTCTCATAGAGGGGGAGGGTCAGCCCGACCCGCTGCTGCCGTTCCCTCGACTCGGGCGACCTCCCGCGCTCAAACGTCTCTCGACCGATTCTCGGCGGGGATCCAGGCGCTGGGCCGTTAAATCCAAGACTAAAAAGAGCAGAGCGCCCCTGTTGGCGCTCTTCTCTTTTCCCCCGTGATCATCGCCCTTTCTCACGAGCCTCGCGAGAAGGGAAAAGGAGCACCTGAGGAGGGAACACCCTGCCTCAGGCACGAACGCGCCCCTGCCCATGAGTCCCGATTGGATCTATAAACCCGGTGCCGAGTACGTGCGCCTGGCCGTTCAGGATCTGACCGGCCTGAACACCCCCGACCTGCTGCTGATGGTGGTCGCGCTGGTGGTCATCCTGGTCTTCCTGTGCGTCTCCGCCCTATTCTTGATCTGGCTCGAGCGTAAGATCTCGGCTCGTATCCAGAACCGCATGGGCCCAATGCTCACCGGTCCGGGATTTCTCAAGAACGGCTCGATGTGGACGGGCGGCCTGGTACAGACCGCCGCCGACGCCATCAAACTGCTTCTCAAAGAGCTGATCATCCCGGGCCGTGCTGACGCGGTGCCGTTCATCGTCGCCCCGATCCTGATTTTCGCCGTCTCGGTGACCGCCTTCGTCGTCATCCCCTGGGCGCCGGCGCTGTCGGTGGCCGACCTGAACATCGGCCTTCTCTACGTCATCTCGGTCTCTTCGCTTTCGGTACTTTCCATCGTGATCGCCGGATGGTCGTCGAACAACAAGTACTCCCTGCTCGGCGGGCTGCGCTCGGCCGCCCAGATGCTGTCGTACGAGATCCCGCTGCTGTTTGCTCTGCTCGGTCCCATCCTGATGTCGGGAACGCTGAGCATGCAGGGGATCGTGATGGCTCAACGCGAGCTAGGGCTGTGGTTCATCGTCCCCTCCTTCCTGGGAGCGGTCGTCTACTACATCGCCTCCATTGCCGAAGTCAACCGCCCGCCGTTCGACATCCCCGAAGCCGAATCCGAACTCGTGGCCGGCTACGTCTCCGAGTATTCGGGGATGATGTTCGCCATGTTCTTCCTGGCCGAATTTTCGAACATGATGCTGGTCTCGGCGGTCGCCACCACGGTCTTCCTGGGCGGCTGGCTGATCCCGTTCGTCGAGGTGCCGTCCTCGCCCGACCTGCTCTACACGATTGGCGGCGCCGCCATCTTCTTCCTGAAGATGTACTTCCTGATTCTGGTCATGATGTGGATCCGCTGGACCTTCCCGCGCGTCCGTCCCGACCATCTGATGAACCTGGGCTGGAAGTTCTTGCTGCCGATGGCCTTCCTGAATCTCGTCATCTGCAGCGGAGTGGGGATGCTGCAAGCTCGCGGTATCGCTCACCCGCTGGGCGTCTGCGCCCTTGGCGGCGCTTCGCTGATGATCGTGCTGGGAGCGTTCTCGATGTACACCCGTCACGAAGAGCCTGCCACGAACCCCGTGATGCTCGAGGAGCCCGCCGCGTGAGCGATTTTCTGTTTTACGCCTTAGCTGGCACCATCCTGATCCCGGCCCTGGCGGTGGTCCTGTCGGACAACCTGTTCCACGCCGGGCTCTGTATGATCGTCAGCTTCCTGGGCATCGCCGCCCTATACGCCACCCTGGCGGCCCCCTTCGTAGCCGGCATGCAGGTTCTGGTCTACGCGGGCGCGATCGCCGTTTTGCTGCTGTTCGCTTTCATGCTGACTCACGACATCATGAAGCCGATGGAAGGCTCTTCCAAGCTTCAGCAAGCCTCCGCCGGCGGCGCCTGCCTGCTGCTGGTCGCCGCCCTCGGTCGTGTCCTGATCTCGTCGCGCTGGAACGAAGGTAGCGTCCCTGGAGACGCCGCCGGCGAACCGCTGGAAAAGCTCGGCGCGGCCTTCCTGAGCACCTATCTGGTGCCGTTCGAAACCATCTCTATTTTGCTTCTGGTGACCCTGATCGGCGCCGTCGTGATCGCTCGCAAAGAGGAACGCGACCGCGCCCCCCAGGTGCTGGACCAGGAAAGCCTGCTGGAAGGCGGTCAAAAGTCTTGACGGTTGGACTGATTCACTACCTGGCCCTGGCCGCCGCTCTGTTCTGTATCGGACTGTACGGGGTGTTGACCCGTCGCAACGCGGTGGCGGTGCTGATGAGCCTGGAACTGATGTTCAACGCGGTCAACATCAACCTGGTCGCCTTCTCGCACTTCCGGCCCGACATCACCGGCATCGTGTTCTCGCTGTTCGTGATCGCCGTGGCCGCCGCCGAGGCTACCGTCGGCGTGGCTCTGGTGCTGGCGGTATACCGTAACCAGCGGGACATCGACCTCGACAACGCGACCTCGCTGCGCTGGTAGCGGGAGGCCTCCACGGCCTCCACCGGCTCCCCGGCCTCCACCGGCTCCCGGGGCCCACGAACCTCAGGGGGTTTTCAGAATAGGCGCTTTCGAAGACATCGTGTCTAAGATGCTCAGCCCCTCGCTGTTGGGTTTGCAGCCGCTTTCGCTAATCTCCTCATCGAGACTCAGCAGCATCAGGCTGACCCGGTTGGAATCCGCCGCCGCCGTTCGACGAAGCGCCTTATTCAGGCTCTCCTGACACAGCGCTTTCGAAGCCGCAGCGTCGGGCAGCAAGGCCAGAGCCCGCTCGCGGACCGAAGCCGGCATATCGTCGGCCACAGCTATCTGGTAAAGAGCCGAATCGTCGGGCTTGGCTTCCTTATCGATGGCGGCTAGTCGGACCAGCCAGCGCTCGACCTCTTCTCCCCGGGCCAGGTCGACCCGAGCCAATCTCAGGTCGATATAATCGTCAGGATCGGTGCCCAGAGTTCGGGCCTGTTCGTAGCGCCCCAGTCGGAACAAGAGTTGCGACAGTTTGACCCGAGCGTCTTCCTCCAGACCGCCCCTGGCCAACTCGGCCAGCGCTTCGGAGCGGCCGCCGATCCACTGCTCCTGCAGGTACACTTCGGTCTCCGGCGGACTGACCGAGCCAACACCCTGCCAAAGTTCGTCAGCCTCTCCGAAGCGGCCTCGGCGAGCCAGCAGCGCCGCAGCGTACTTGCGCATCGCCAGGTCCATCTGCTCGGGCGAGACGTCGGGATTGGTGACCAGCAGGCTCTCGACCACGGCGCCGCGTTGCTCGAGCAGCAGGCTCAGAGTACGGTCTGCCAGCGGTTGGAACTCGTCGCCCGAGGCGTCGGCGGTCTCTTCGATCTGCACCCAGTCCACTGGGCGAGCCGAATCGCCCACCTTGGCGAATTCCCGCAAGTAGAAATCCGCCACAGCGACCGGCATCCCGCCAGCCTCGCGCAGCACGAACGAGAGGCTACTCGGACTGACCCCGCCGTGGGCGCGCAGGAACTCCAGCACGCGGGCGGCGTCTTCGGGGTTGCGGGCGGTGCGCAAGAAGCGCTCGCGGTCCGAGCCCACCGCCATGGCGCGCGGGTTGTTCCAGTCCGGCTCCTCCTTCGGCAGATAAAGTTCGGCCCAGCGCAGCGCCTGATCCAGATGCCCTCCGCGAAGCGCTCCCAGAGCGGCCAGCACGCCGAAGCGCGTCCGCTCCGCCTCCCCCTCGGCATCGATCAGCGCCTGGGCATGGGCGAACTCTCCGTTGCGGGCGTAGGCGTGAACCAGGGCGCCCTCCAACTCCTGACGCATCCCGGGTTCGACCACGGCGGGTAGATATTTCTCGGCACACTCTAGCCACGGTTGGGACCAGGCCGGGGCCCAGAGCGACAGTGCGAGGACCGAAATCAGGAGAAGTTTCTTCATTCTTTGTCTTTTGCTGGCGGCCCGGCGAACTTCCTCCGTGCCCCCTCAGCGACACAACACCGGCGTCGGGCAAAGGTTAGCAAGCGTTGTGAAGACTGCTATCGTTCTTGCCCTCCTTGGCGCCGCCGCCTTAGCCCAGCCGGCCCTATCGACTCGCTACACCGTGCAGGTCGGGTCCGAGCGACTCCCCATCCTGAGCGACTACGAGAAGTGGGCTGCCAAACTGGATCGGGACAACGATAAGCGACTGTCCTTCGACGAGATGGCGGCCACCACGCGCGACCTGCCCGGCGGCCTCAGGGTCGACCCCGACGACTACGTGTTGGGCATGGGCCGAGAGTTCAGCGGCACCCTTTCTCACTACGCTGCGGGCTATCCCGACAGCTCGCAGATAGAATCACAGTTGACAGCCATAGCCACGGCCCATCCCGACCTGGTCCAGGTAACTTCACTGGGGCCGACCCCCGAGGGACGCTCGGTGACGGCCCTTCGGGTGGGCCGGGACGATGGGATGGAGAGGCCCAGGATCGCCGTGGTGGCCGGCCAGCACGCTCGCGAATGGATGGCCCCTCAGGTGGCTCTGACCAGCCTGCGCGAACTGTTGGAGGATCCGTCCAACGCCGACCTGCTCCAGCGCTTCGAGTTCTGGTTCGTGCCGCTGGCCAACCCCGACGGCTACGAATACTCCCGCACGGCTGATCCTATGTGGAGAAAGAACCGGGGAGGGGTGGAGG
>JAEXNA010000168.1 GCA_023447635.1 Vulcanimicrobiota bacterium
GCCCCGGGGCCGGAAACGCCGGGGATGGGAGTCCGCTTAGAACGGAATGTCGTCGATGCCCAACGAGTCGTCGGAAGGCGGGAATCCGCCGCCGCCGTGGTCGTCGTACTCCGAGCCGCCGCCGCGCGATGACGAAGACGAAGAGCCGGCCATAGCCGGTCGTCCCGAGCCGGAACGGCTTCCGCCGCCTCCGCTACTTCCGCCACCGTAGCTTCCTCCGCCGTAGCTTCCTCCGCCGCCGGAGTAGCCGCTGCCGCTACCGCCGCCGTAGCTGCGTTCGCCGCTGCGCTCGCCACCACCACCGCCGCCGCCGGGGGTGCTGCGATCAAGCATCTGCATTTCGTCGGCGACGACCTCGAAGGCGCGTTGGCGACGCCCTTCCTTGTCCTCGTAACTGCGGACCTGCAGTCGACCTTCGATCGCCACCAGCTTGCCCTTATGCAGGAACTCGTTGCAGATCTCGGCCAGGCGGCGCCAGGCCACCACGGGGATGAAGTCGGTCTCGTCGTTCTTGCTCAGCTTGCGATCGACGGCCAGGGAGAAGTTGGCCACCGGTTGGCCGTTGGGAGTGTAACGAAGCTCGGGGTCGTGGGTAAGCCTACCGATCAGGATTACCTTATTTAAAGCTGCCAATGTATTAACCTCAGTTGTCTCTGTTGGAGACGTCATTCAGGTGGCCAACGGTCTTTTGTTGGCCCCTGGGACGGACGCCCTGGTCCGTCGTGGCTGTCCCCAGCTATACCCGCTTTCGGCTGTCTTGAAAACCATTCCTACGGCGAATTCTAATTTGTTTCTCTTCGAAAAAAGGAAACTCCCCCGAGCGACGCGGCCCGAGGGAGTTCTGGTGCTGACCGTGGGGCGCTGGTCTTACTGGTTCGAAACCACGTACATGCTGCGCAGCACTTCGTCGGTAAGGCCCATCTGACGACGGACTTCAGCCATCCCGTCAGCCGAAGCCGAGAAATGCATGGTCACATAGAGACCTTCGCGACGGCCCTTCAGCTCGTAAGCGAAGCGACGCTTGCCCCAGGGCTTGACCTGACGGACTTCTCCGCCGTTGGTCTTGACGCTCTCGGCGAAACGCTCGATCAGCGCGGTGGTGGCATCTTCGCCGATGTTGGTTTCGACGATGTAGGTCACTTCATATTTGTTCTGGTTCATGGATACTTTCCTTCCCGTGGACTTCGACTCAGTGGGCCGCCGCGCGGCCTCCGAGTGAGAAGGTTCGAGCCGTGAAGACTCGAGACCGAGGGAGTATATCACCGGGCCCGGTAGCGGCGCAACCCTTTTAGGAGCCGCGCCCTCAGGTGAACAGCGACATGAAGAAGGTGGCTACGATACCAACGGCCACCGTAGCTACCCAAAACAGACGGAAGGCCCGGCGGGCGACCTTGCTGTCGGAGTTATCCTCCCACCAGACCGAGGTCTGGGTCGAGAACAGGGCCACCGCCAAGCCGTTCAGCCCGACCGTCAAGGCCATCAACCAGCTTTTGGAGGCCAGACTGGGCAGGCTGGCCGAACCGGCCTGGAACTCCCAGAATCCGGTTCCGAACAGCGTCGCCCCCATCAGAGCCGAGGGCAGTAGCATCAGGGGCAGTAGGAACTTGCGCAGCTCTTCCTGGACCCCGAAATCCCAGCGGGAAAACAGCATCTTGACGGCGGCGGGTACGCCCGTAGCTCCGGGCAGGATGGCCAGCATAGTGAAGATCCAAAGCTTGATCTTCGGCCCCATCGGGATGTTGGCGGCGCTGTCGCCGATCACGTCAAAGGCTCGAACCAGGCTGGGCCCCATCAAGAAGGCGAACAGGTAGAGCACGAAAGCGCCGTAAGCGACCGAGGGCAACGCCATCAGCCCCAGCGCCTGCACCGTGCTGCGCTCGCGACTCCAGGAGGTCGGCACCAGTCGCTCCATACGCAGCTCGATCCGCTCGTCCTGAGTGTTCAGACTCAGGCCGACTCGGCCCGTCGACGGCATATCCGAAGGGTCGATCTGGTAGGTGACGCGCACCTCGTTCCCTTCGAAGCGCGCGGGCTGAACCTTGACGCTCGGATGGCTGGGCTCGACCGTCCCCTTAAGCTCGCCGCCGCCGGCGTTGCGCAGTTCGATAGTTCCGAAGTGACAACGTCCGCCTAGCTGACGCGAGTTCTTCAGCCCTTTATAGAACAGCTTGTAGTCGAGTCGGGTCGGCTCGACCTGCTCTTTACGGGCGCGGGCTTCGGCGCGTTTACGAGCTTTCTCCAGGCGCTCTTTCTTATAGAGCTCCATGACGGCCGTGCCCAGTTCGGCCTTCTTCGCGCGCTTCTTCTTACGCCGACGCAGTGCGGCTTCGGTTTCGGCTTCGGCCTCGCTGGCCGGGGTCGCTTCCTTCGCCGGGGTATCCGAAGCGGCAGCGACAGCGGGAGTCGGGCCGCTGCCCAGGTTGACGGTGCCGGTGCGCTGCTTCCTGGCGTAGGGAGAGTCCGCCGAGATAGCCGGCTTGGGCTCTTCTACCAGCGGCTTGGGACCAGAGAACAGGTCGTCGCTGTCGTAAGCGCCGGCGGCTCCGCCAAAAAAGTCGTCGCCGCCCAGTTCGACGGTCGCCGCGCCCATCAGCAGGTCGTCGCCACCTTCGGCGATCCCGCCGAGTTCGGTGGTCTTTGGACCGAGCAGCTCGGGGCGGATGTCGTCCGGGAAGTACAGGGCGGCATCGTCGGCCGCCACCGCTTCGGTTTCCCGATAGAGCACTTCGTAGTAGCCACGGGCCGGAACTTGGATGGCGTAGTCGGGCAACACCATGTCCAGGTAGTCCTCGGCAAGCTCGACCACCATCTCTTCTTGACCGTCGGCGCCAGGATCTTCGGCGTAGTGTTCACAGATCGAGAAGAACGGCTTGGCGGCGTCGACCCAGCTGGTCAGGGCGGCCATACCGAAGTGGAACTCTTCGGTGTTGAGCGTGCCGGTCTTGTGGCGGACGCGACACCAGAACGAGAGCAGCATCTCGTCCACGGAAAGCGAGCCGGGTCCAGCCACGCCCAGGAAACGCGTATGAGCCCGAAGCTCTCCGTCCTCGCCGTAGAAGATATCTCGGATCTTCTCCTGGGTGTCTCCATTGGCCGAATCCTTGAGTACCGCTACGGCCTCGGCCAGCAAAAGCTCTTTTTCCCGCAGCGAAGCCTTGGGGTTGAAATGGGCCAGGACCGGCTTGCGGATCTCGGCGTCCTTGCCGCCCAGAACCGTGGTACAAAGTCCGGCGAAGTACTGAATAAGGTACTCGAAGGAGCTTCCGATCCAGGCGTTGGCCGCCCGACGGTCGTCCCCGGCTTCAAGCAGTCGCGTGATGTGTCCGATCAGAACCGGAGGACCCTCGGTGAGGATCGGCATGGGAGGCAGCAGGCCGGTAAACTCGGCCGGCGCTTCGACAACCGCCTCGAACCCTTCCCCGGAAACCTCGGCGCCGCCCCCCGGAGCGACCAGTTCCAGGATCTCGGGAGCCAGTCGGATGACGTACTCCGGATCCACCATCTCCAGGAAATCGTCACCGAAGGCGACTACGCCCTCGAGCTGACCTTCGTCAGATGGCTCTTCAAAGAGCTGTTCGCCAGCGCTGAACCAGGGGTTAGCAGCTCCGAGCCAGGAGCGCAGCAAAGGCAGGTAGATCAGCAGATCGCTTTCGCCTACCTCGTTGCGACGAGCGGCCCATTCTGCCAGCGGCCCCATTCCGGGCGGCAGTTCGCGCCGGGTCAGTCCGCGATACTGTAAGCTGCTCTTCGAGAACAGCTTGCCCAGCGACGCGCCCACGGCCGTGTTGGCAGAAAGGCTGTTGAGCGAGAGCACCAGCAAGCGCTCTTTCTCCTCGAGGGTGGCCTCGATGTGATAGAGCTCTTCAGCCGCGCCGCTCATCTCGCCGGTATCTCGCCACAGGGCAGCAGCACAACCGGCGAAGTACTGGATCAGGAAATCCAACGTCAAGCGGACCATCAGGCCGGCGCGAGCAAAGTCTTTCCGCTCCAAGCCCGCGTTCAGTTCGTCGACCACCGGCAGCAACACGTCGGGGGCGTCGCCCACGACGAAGACCGGCGCCAGCTCCGGGCGAGGCAGGTTCCAGCGGCTGGGAGAGACCTCGAGCCAGAGACCGGAGGGGGTGCCGTCGAGCGTCGATCCCGAGACCGAGGCCGCCCAACTCAGGGCGGCTCCGCCCTCTTCTTCCACGAAATCGACTTCGCTCTCCAGGAACAGCGGAGTCGCGTTCTCTAACCAGAAGGCCAGGATCGGCAAGTAGCGATGAGCTGTTTCGCGGCAGGCGCTACGCTCGGTGAGGGCGCCTTTTCCCGGCACCACGCCGCAGAGCTCAGAGAACTCCATGAAGGTGTCGGGCACCAGCCCTTCCACGCCCAACAGCCGGGTGTGCAGGTAGGCGCTATTGGGGTCGGTGGCCGGAAGCAGGGTGTCATAGAACACCGACCAGACCAGCGTAGCAGCGTCGTGCCCTTCCCAGTGCTCTTCGAGCGCCGACAGCGAGGAGACGACCAACTCTAACTTGGTGGTCAGGTCGAAACGACCGTCCTCGACCTCGAAATCCCATAGCGCTTCGGAATCGATCTCTTGCAGAATCGAGCCAGCGATGCCCGCGAAGAACTGGATCATCAGGTCGAAGCAGCGCTGCATCTGTCCGCAGATCAGCAGCGAGTCGTTAGCTTCGATGGCGCCGTTCAGGTCGGTCAGCGCGGTCTGCAGCACTTCGGGATAGTCGGCGTCGACTGGGATCTCGTCAAAAACCTCGGGCGGCGGTCCCGTCACCACCGGATACAGCTGCACCGGGGCCGAGACGCTGATCTGCGGCGCGCTAGGCTTGTCCTTGGCAAAGTTCAGAACGGGCGGTACCCGGCGCTTGCCTGAGGCCGAGGCGTCGGCTTCGACTTCCACCTCGATGGGAAGCGCGGGAGGGCCGGCCGGCTCGGGGTCGGCCAAAGGACGAACCGGCGAGGACGCGGCCAGCGGAAGCTCCTCGGACTCGAAGTCGTCCGGCTCTTCGAGCACCTCGGGCTCTTCCCCGTCCTGCTCGGCCTCGGCCAACGGCGGTAGCGCGGGCGGCAGTGAAGAGAGCGGCGAAATCGAGGGAACAGCCAGGTCGCCGAAGTCCAGGGCAAAGTCGTCCCGATTCAGCATCACCGTGGAATCCACCGGCTCCGAGGGTGGAGCGGCGAACGGGTTATCCTCTTGGGCCACGGCTTCGGCGGACCCCAGGACCGGAACAGAGGGAGCCAGCGACCCCAGCGCCTGAGTCAGGGTGGGTGGAGGCGTGAAAGGGGCATGGAACGGATTCTCCCCTGCCGCTTCCGGGGCGGTGCCGAGTGCCGGTGCCAAACGGAAAAAAGGATTGTCTTCAGGTTTGACCACCTCCGTCGAAGACACGGCGGGGCGAGGGGCCAGGAACGGGTTATCTTCCAGCGGCTCGGGATCCAACTGCATCGAGGCCGCAGAAGCGGGACGAGCGCCGGCCCCTTCGGGGTCGGGCAAACTCTCCGCCGACGGCTCGACCGTCGCTACGGGCGGGATCGGCTCAGCGACCGGCGCGATGGCTTCGAAGACAGGAATGGGATCGGCGGCGATCGGCTCGAGGTCGGGCGGGTCCGCCGCCGCCGCAGCCGAATCGACCGGCGCCACGTCCGTCAAGTCGACAGAGGGTTCGGAGTCCGCCATCTCGGCGGTCGCCTGAGGCGACTCGGGGGCGGGGTCTAGCTCTACCGGGTCGTCCGCAGCGGGTTCGGCCGTAGCGGGTTCGGTCGTAGCGGGTTCGGAGGTGTCCTCGGCCACAACCTCCTCCGGCACCTCGACGGCCGGCTCGGGCTCGTCCACAGAGAGCTCCGCCGAAGTCTCGGACGCGCTCTCGGTCAGAGTTGGCGCCGCTACGCCTTTGCGGGGCAGCATAGCCGCCAGCGGTTCGGGAAGATGAATCGGACCGACCGGGAGCTTTACCCCTTCGGCCTCGACAGTAAAGTGAATGGCGTTGGGGCCACTCCACTCGAGTTCCGATTGCTTGGCGTCCAGGAAATAGGTCGCCGTCGCCGTCAGCCACTCTTTAAGAATAGGGAGGTAGCGCAGCAGTTCGCGGTTGGCTTTCGAGTCGTTCGACAAGTCGCCGGTCCCCGGCGCAATCGCGATCCACTCATCAATGTTGCGGTAGCCGCGGATCGGGATCCCGCCCAGGTCCAGCAGTCGAGCGTGCCGACGAGGGGTCGGAGTGTTGCGGGTGGCGCCGACGTAGAAGACGCCCCGCACCAGTTTGGAAAGGACATCCGTAGCGTTTTCGCCCAGACTCTCCATCCGTCCCTGTAGCTCGGCTCGAGCCTCGCCAAAGTCCATAGCCACGCCAGGGTCACCAGAGAGCTCCAGGTGCTGAGCGATCGCGCCAGCAACGCCCGAGAAGTAACGGGTTAGGTATTCGAAGGCGCGCCCCAGCACCCAGGCCGCCTGCATGGCGTCCGAGTTGAGCAGAGTCTCCTCGATCGCCTCGACCAGCCTGTGCAGCTCGGGAGGGGCCTCCCGAGGCGTCTCCGGCAGTGGGAGACCTGTGATTTTCCGACCCGTTGTCATACTCGTAGTGATTCGCTATTCCTGGCCTGTCACGGCCCCACCTCCAAGCGGAGGGAGAGCGTTTTCTCTTTACAGAGAAGGGGAGCGGCCGATCGGAAGACCGGCCAGGGCGGCTAATTCGTCTACCGAACTTTCCAGAGCAGCCTTCCCTGTGGGCTTGGCGCCTACCCCTGCGTCGTCGGTCGCACTCCAGCAGTGCACCGGGATGTTCAGCGCCAGGCCGACTTCGTGCCCGTCACCGTCTGGCAGCGTCTTATCCATGATGATCAGCAGCGGGGGCTGCTCGGCTGCCTGCAGCTGCTCCGTCATTTCCGCCAGGGTCCGGGCCACCCTCAACGGTACGGACGGCTGACCCTTCTTCCAACTCCGCTGGAAGAGCGTCACGAACAGAGGATCGTCCTCGACTAAGAGCAGCCATTTCTCATCCATCGCCAGTGAAGCACTCCTCGATAAAGCTTTCCACGCTACCCGGCCAGAGCCGGGCGCCGTCCAGAAAGGCCAACCCTTGCTGAACGATCTCGCGTGGAGTGAACCCTCCCCCACCCCTTAGCTCCAGCAGGCCGGCCAGGGGGATAGCAAACCGGGTAGAGAGCTCGAAATGGGGAAACGCCTGTTTGTAAGACATCAAGATCCTTTCCAGCAGACCGGCTTTGTCAGTCGGCCCCAGCGGACGAAGATCGACGAAGCAGTCTTTGGAAAGGAGCCGCTCTAAAACCTCCCTGCCCGTCGTGCGCGTAGCCATCCCCAGAGCCAGATAGAGATGGCAGCGGCTTCGATGGAAAGAGGGGAAGTCTCGAACCGCGCTGTGTCCCCCAAGCTCGGCCAGAAGCTCTGGTCGGCGGACCCGTCGAGGGCCCAGGGCCGCTGCTGCCAGCCCGGTCAAGGTCCGGTCGCCGTAGCGCTGGTCGGACGCCGACTCGACGGCGCACATCTCGGCCTCGTCCAGAATCAGGGTCAGCCCCGCAGCCAGACCGCTGTCGCGAATAAGGCAGGCCAGACCGCTGACCAGCGAGGTCAGCTGATTCCACACGGTGCGGTGATCCTTGATAGCGTAGAACGCTCCGGGGTCACGGCCAACCTCTCGACGCAGGCGGGCGCGCAGACGACGGTTGGCGGTGCGCTCTCCCCCGCCGATCCAGTAGAGCAGTTCCGCTCGGCTGGCCGCGGAAGCCTCCGCCCAGACCGCCAGGAGCGGGCTAAAGTAAGGGTGCTGCTCCCAGGGAAGGTCGCCCTTCATCAGCCGACCGGCCGCCTGGTCGAGCACCTTCTCGAGGACAGCAACGCCGCGCCTCGCCTGCCCGGGCAGAACGAGCCCTTCGACGATCTCTCGATAGAGCCGGCGGGGGCGACAGGCCGCTACCCGCTGACGATCCAGCACCACTCGCGATACGGCCAGCCCCCGGGCTTCGGCCCGTCGCGCCAAGATCTCGAGAAGGTGCGACTTTCCCACTCCGTAAGCGCCGCAAAAAACCCGACAGGCGCCGCCCGCCTTCAGGGTCTGCTCGAGGTCGGTCTCGAGCTGAGCGACCTCTTCCTCGCGGCCCACCGTGAAAAGGTCGCTGTCGGCGTGGGCGACCGTGCCCAGGCGAAGCGCCTCTAGCCAGCGACTGGCCCCGATCTGCCAGGGGGAAAGCGGCTCGGCGTTGGCCGGCGCGGGCAGGTCTGGCCACCCCCGCCCGTCGAGGTCGCGCAGACTCTCCCGCGGTACCGCTTCGGGCCCGTGAGCAAAGCGGACCACGACCGGCAGGCCGGGTCCCGGGCTCAGCGGGCGCGACAAGAGCAGTCCCGCGCCGTGCTGGGCGTGCTCGACCACAAGCTGGTCCGTCAAAGCGCCTCGCTCTCCAGGAATTCGCCCAGCTGGGAAGCTCGCTGCTCGTCCTCCGAGCTGTCGAGGGCTAGCTCGGGATGGGACAGCCAGCGGGCGATGGTCCGGGTCAGCCCTCGAGCTGCGCCCGGGGAATCCGCTTGCCAGGGCAGCTCCGCCAGCAGCGCCTCGGCGTTACGACGGAGCGCCGCCGAGCCTTCCAGCAGTCGAGGATCGAGTCCGCCCGACACCTCCCGCAGTCGCTCGAACAGTTCGGTCGGAAAGTCGACTCCCCGACTGGCCCGCCAGCGCCGCTGCTCTTCCAACACCAGAATGGGGCGCAGGCAGCCGGCCGGCCCCAGGGAGAACCCGTTATGAAGCCGCTGTCGAAGAGCTTCATACTCGGGCAGCAGGCTCTGACGGAAACCGGGCAGCACACCGAAAACCAGCAGCAGACCGGGTAGACCGCCGGCGGCACAGCTGTCGATAAGATTGCGCAGCGATTCCAGAGTCGCTCTCTCTTCCGACTCTTCGACCGAGCCGTCGCCGTCGCCCAGCACGACCAGGCCTTTCTCGCCCAGGTAGAGAAGGTAGTTCAGCAGGCAACGCAGCGCCAGCGGCGCCTGGCGGGGGTCGAGTCCCGCGTGAAGCCCCAGCGGCTCTCCTTCGGACCCGGGCGACTCGCCCAGCAGATAGCGCTCGGCCGCGAGGTCACGGGTCGCTACCCAGAGCTCGAGCGCCCGCCCCCAGACCGGCAGTTCGGGATACAGCCCCTCCCGAGCCATCTCCTCGGACCGACTCGCGGCCAGCGCCGGCAGGCCGGGGCTGGGGGTAGAGCGCGGCGCCATCAGGCCGGCCGCTATCTCCCTGTAGAGAGCCAGCGGGTCGCGCCAGTATTCGGACTGGCGCTCTTGCCTTAGACGCGCGAGGACGAACCCGGATCTGGCGGCCCGCCCCTCGAAAAGCTGCAGAAAGTGGGAACGCCCTCCTCCTGAGGTCGACTCGACGAAACGCACCGATCCGCCTCGGGCCTGATAGAGAAGTCGCTCCAGCAGTTCGCGCTGCCACTCATCTAGCATCCAGGCCGAGTCGACGTCGATCGTAGCGGCGCCCGCAGCGTGGGGCCCGGCTCCTTGCTGCAGGCCGCGCCAGAGCCCCAGAGCCCAGGACAGCCGCATCTTTTCGAGCATATCTTCCACGGGTCCGCCCTTTGCGCTCGACCCTCCACGGCCCTACCGACGGGCCGCCCGGCCCGACCCTAAACTACCCCGAGCCGACGTCCCTCATGGAGAAATGCTTGCAATTTGGTCTCATCGTGGGGTTGAGCCAGACCAGAGACGGTCGATATAATGCCACGAGAGTCGGACGTTACGTCGCTACCCGGGGGTGGTAGATCGCTCCAAGATTTGCTCGCAAATCATGGAGGAGATCAAAATGGGGACGTAAATGTCATGGCCCAACCAGACCCCTGGAGGCTAGATGAGAAACCCACTACCTGCCACTCTTTGGTTTTTGCAGCACGACGCCAGCAATGGGCTTCTGGAAGCCGACGGCTTTCAGCGTCAGGCTCCGACCCCTGCTTCGCCCCCGGTCTTTCATCGCGGCGACTTCCACCTTCATTCTCAAGGCTTCTGGCTGGAGCAAGACGAGAGTCGACTGGTCTACCGTAACACCTGCCACGCCTTCTACCGCTTGCCGAAAGAGCGCGACCCCCTGGCCATGCCTACGGCGGACGCTGAGAGAGTCGCTCTGGAAGAAGGCTTCCTGGCGGTGCGAGAGATCCTGGTCTCTCACGAAGCGTTTATCCAGGAGCGCTGCGGCTCGAGCTACCGCAACGGGCTGATGCAGAAGATGCCCGTTTCCGAGCGCCGCTACGGGAAGAACTGGAAACTGGTGTTCGGGGCCGAACGACGCCCCGTCCACATGTAGCCGCTTCCCTTCCGATTCAGAACAGGTCGAGCGTCTCGCCTTTCGCGGTTCGACCCCTCACCGAACGGCCCGTCATCCTCTGGACTTTTTCCACGTAGGCGCGCGGGTCGTTCTTGCGTTCCAGCCCGGACGCCATCATACAGCGGATCTTTCCGAAGATCGGTCGCTCCTGCCAGGCCCGGTCGTGTTGCCCGAAGATCCAGGCCACGTTGGCAAACGAAACCGGGTCGCGGCCGTCCAGGAAGTAGCGGTTGTTGAGGTAGAGCGTCGTCTGGTGGGCGTACTGGGGCGAACTGCTCCATTCCAGGATCTTTTTGCCCCAGTACATGCGCATATAGTTGTGCATGTAGCCCGTCTCGACCATTTCGACCTGGGCGGCGTTCCAGTAGGGATCGTGGGTCTCGGCGTTGTCGAGTTGCTCTCGCGTATAGCCAGGGCTGCGCGGATCGTTTTTGTGTTCGTCGAGCGTCTTACGCGCCCATTCCGGCAAGCAGCTCCAGCTATCGTAGTCGTCGTTGAAATGGCAGTAGTTCTGGCTAAGCCCCCGCCGCACGACCAACTCCTCGACGTAAGACTCCGCCTGGGGGTCTCTCCCTCCCCGTTTTTCCAGGACGGACAGCGCCACCGTCACGGGAGAGATCATCCCGTAGTGCAGGTAGGGGCTCATGCACGAGGTGTAGTCGGTCTGCGGCTGGTTCCGCATATCGTCGTAACGGGAAAGGCGACGCTCGAGAAAGGTCTCCAGGTGCCTGGCCGCCTGGGACGGGCCGCCGCGGAAGAACCTGGTCACCGGCCCGACCTGGCGGTCGATATGGGCGCCTTTCAGAAACTCGGCCGGATCGTCGAGCCCCTGACAGAGCGACTCTAGCTGGAGACCGGCAGGCGACTGGCCTGGCTTCGCTATGCGCACAGGATGGAGAAAGTCGCCCAGGTGCCGGTGGATACGGGGGCGCAGGGTGCGAGCGGCGTACTCCGACTTCTCCGAGGCGACCTCGACCGGCACCACGGCTTCGCCTTCGACCTGAAACAGCCGACAGGTCACCGTTTCGCTCAGCTCGCTATAGGCCTCGCGGTGCAGCTTGAGATAGGCCTGGTCCAGCACCATCTCGCTGGCCTCCCGGGACAGTCGGCGCATCTCTTCGGTCCAGCGCCCCTTGCGCAGGACCGGCAAGGCGCCCAGGTCGCGCAACAGACCAAAGGTCTCCCCCAGCCCCTCGAGCATGAAGGTATAGTGGCGCAAGCTGGCCTCGGGAAAGTCCAGCATCAGACAGAACGCCACCACCAGCGGCTGGCCAAGATCGTTGGCCCGGGCGACCGCGAAAGCCAGCGCCGGGTTGTCCGCCACGCGCTGGGCCGCCTGCATAGCGTACAGAACGTAGCGGCCGTCCTCTCGAGGTTCGGCCGAATTGAGCAGGCGAACCCGCTCCTGAGGAACGCTACCGTGTCTCAGAGGTCGACCTCGTCGGCTTCGGCAGACCGCTCCATCACGAACTGATAGCGCGGCGACGAGTCCTTACCGAAGCAGTCGCGAATGGCGCGATCGGCCTGCTCGGGGTTCGGAATCAGCACCCGGAACAGGGTGCGACTGGCCGGGTCGAGGGTGGTCTCTTTGAGCTGCTGGGCCGTCATTTCGCCCAAACCCTTGAAGCGCGTGATCTCGGGCTTGGTGTTGCCCTTGATCTTGCTCAGGATCTTGTCGCGCTGCGCGTCATCCCAGGCCCACTCGGTCTTTTTTCCGTGACGAACACGGTAGAGCGGTGGGCGGCCGAGGTAGACGTGCCCGAAGCGAACCAGGTCGGTCATATAGCGATAGAAGAAGGTCAGCAAGAGGCCCGCGATATGATGACCGTCCGAGTCAGCATCGGTCAGGATGACGACGCGCCCGTAGCGCAACTTGGAGATATCGAAATGCTTCCCGACCCCACAGCCGAGCGCTGTGGTAAGGTCGGAGATCTCTCGGTTCTGACCAATCTTCTGTAAGGTCGCCTGCTCGGTGTTGAGCACTTTGCCGCGCAGCGGCAAGATCGCCTGGTACTGTCGGTCTCGGCCTTGCTTGGCCGAGCCGCCGGCAGAGTCGCCCTCGACGATGAAGATCTCGCTGACTTCGGCCCGGTTATTACTGCAGTCGGCCAGTTTACCGGGCAAGTTCAGCCGCTTCGAGACCGATTTCCGCGAGACCAGGTTGCTGGCCGCTTCGGCCGAGGCCCGGGCTTTGGCGCCGGCCACGATCCGAGCGACGATACCATCGGCCAGACTGGGGTTGGTCAGGAAGAACTGTTCCAGAGCGGGGGCCACGACCGCCGTCACAGCCGAACTGACTTCGGGGTTGTTCAGTCGGTCCTTGGTCTGCCCCTTGAACTGCGGGTCTTTGACGTAGACCGAAAGCACGGCGCGCACGCCGTCTCGGATATCTTCGGCGGTGATCTTCAGATTCTTGGAGGCGCCGCCCTGCACATCCATATAGGTGCGAACGGCGCGGACGACGGCGGTCTTCAGCCCCTGCTCGTGTGTGCCGCCCTGCTCTGTCTCGATACCGTTGACGTAGCTCTTGATGCTGTCGCCGCCGGCCTCGACCCACTGCAGCGCCACTTCGACCTTCGGGTCGGCGTTGGCAAAGGAGAAGATCTGATCGTAGATCGGATCTTTCGGCACATCGTTGAGCAGTTTGCGCAGATAGCCTTCCAGCCCATCGCCCGGGTCGAGTTTATGAATGACATCGTGCACCCGGTCCTTGAAAACGACCCGGCAGCGATGGAGATAGCTCTTGGCTTCGAGCACGGTGTGGATGGTCTTGGAATCAAAGACCGTCTGCGGAAAGATCTCGGGGTCGGGCTGGAAAGTGATGCTGGTTCCGGTCCCCCGGGCCTCCCCTATCACCTCGAGTTCGCCCGTCGGAGTGCCTCGCTCGAAGACCATCTGGTGCAGCTTGCCGTCGCGGCGAACCTGGGCCGTCAACCGGGTCGACAGCGCGTTCACGACGCTGGCGCCCACGCCGTGCAGACCGCCCGAGAAGGTGTAGTTGTTCCCCTCGAACTTGCCGCCAGCGTGCAGCGTGGTCATAATCAACTCTAGCGCGGGTCGCCCCGAGTCAGGATGGATGTCCACCGGGATACCACGACCGTTGTCCGAGACTTTGATGGTCTGCCCGTCGGCCTCGAGTTCGACCTCGACCGACGAGGCGAAGCCGTTCATCACCTCATCGATCGCGTTATCGACGATCTCCCAGATCAGATGGTGCAGCCCCTGCTCGTCGGTGGAACCGATGTACATGTGGGGCCGTTTCCGGACCGGCTCGAGACCGGTAAGAACGGTAATATCGGAAGCGCTATAGCTCATCGCACACACGGGCGGCTACTCCTTGAACTCATCATCGTTGTCGGCAAATTCCTGCGCGGCGGTCGCGTCGCCGCCCTCGAGAGCAGCCGAAGCCTCCTCGACCAGCCCTGCGGCGACGGCGGTGGCCGATTCGGGCGGACCAAGCACGGTCAGCGGATCGACCACCACGTTGAGCAGCCCCCGCTTCAGCATTGCCTGCCCTTTACCGGCGCGTCCGGTCAGCTTTACCTCGCTAGGATGGACCAGAATCTCTCGGCCCCCTTCATCGCGAATCAGCCGTAGACACAGCTCCTTGGGCCCCTCGGGGTCGAAGCAGCGGAAGCCAACCAGGCGATCAGCCTCGGCCAGCTTCAGCACGGTCACGCCTTTGCCGGCGCCGGATAGGAAGTTCACCTCTTCGAGCTTGCACAACGCGCCTCGGCCAAAGCGCGTGCCGGTGGCCAGCAGGTCGACCGCTGGGCGGCCCAGACGCACGTCGACCACCGTCTCTCCCGCGGCCGGGACGGCGAACTTACGCCCGTTTTTGGTTGACGGCTCGGTCAGCCCCTCGAACGAAGCTCGGAAGCCGCGACCGTCCGAGGTGACCGCCACGGCCTGGATCTCGGGCTCGCCCTCGGCCGACTCGGCGGCGATTTTGCCGCCCAGCAGGCGCGGGTCGAGCACGTGGCAGGCCACGATTTTCTCCCCGTCCGAAAAGGCGCAGCGAGCCTGGATCGGCTCGCCGTGCCCACGCGGCGAGACCGGCATGTCGTTGACCCGGAAGGTGTACGCCTTACCGTAGTTTGTAAAAAACACAATCGGGGACAGCGTCGAGCCTCGGATAGCAAACTGAAGCTCGTCGCCCTGTCGCAGGCGGGCCTTCGACAGGTCGCCCACCGAGGCCACCCGGCGCACCCAGCCGTCGCGGGACAGCAGCACGGTCGCATCTTCGTCGACGATCAGGCTCTGCTGATCGTAGGTCGTGAGCTGGGCCCCCGCCTCTTGCACTTTGGTGCGACGCTCGTCGCCGTGCTCTTTCGAGATCTCCTTGAGTTCGCTCTTGACCAGGTTCCACAGCTTCTGGCGAGAGTCCAGAATCATCTCGATCTCGTCTTTTTGCCGGCTCTTCTCCTCGTATTCGGTGAGAACCGCGCGAACGTCCGGCCGACCCAGGCGGTACAGGCGCAGGTCCAGGATGGCGTCGGTCTGTTTGGGGTCGAGGGGGAACGCGCTCATCAGCTGTTCGGCAGCGTCGGCCCTTCCGTTCGACTGCCGGATAATCTCGAGCACCCGGTCGAGGTCAGCGAAGATCAGCCGGAAGCCGTCGAGAATGTGCAGTCGGTCGATCAGCCCGCGCAGGTCGTGGCTCAAGCGGCGGACCGTCACCTCGTAGCGGAAGTCGTTGAAATGTTTCAGCGCCTCGGCCAGGCTGATCCGATCAGGACGAACGCCCACGGAAGAGTTGTCCGGCACCAGGCAGGTCATGTTGACGTGAAAACTCGAGAGCAGCGAGGTGTGCTTGTAGAGGTACGCCATCACCGTCTCGGGGTCGGCCTCTTTGCGCACCACCAGAATGATGCGAATATCGTTGGTCGACTCGTCGCGGACGTCGAGCAGCTGCGGAATCTTCCGCTCCATGATGATCTCGCCGATCGATTCGACCAGGCTGCTCTTGTTCACCATGTAGGGGATCGAGGTGATGATGATGTGCTGCTCGGACTTTTTGCCCTCTTCCAGCGCATACTCGCCGCGGCAGCGGATGCGGCCCTGACCTTCCTGATAGATGGTAGTCAGCGTCTCGCGGTCCTCCAGCAGTTGGCCTCCCGTCGGGAAGTCGGGACCCTGCAAGATCTCCATCAGCTCCCGGGTGGTCGCTTCGGGTTGGTCGATCAGATGGACAGCAGCGTCGACCACTTCGCGCAGGTTGTGGGGAGGGATGTTGGTCGCTACGCCCACCGCGATTCCGGTACAGCCGTTGACCAACAGCTGAGGAATGCGAGACGGCAGAACGGACGGCTCTTCCGCCGAGTCGTCGAAGTTCGAGCGAAAGTCGACGGTCTCTTTGGTGATCTCTTCGAGAAACGGCACGGCTACCTTTTGCAGCTTGGCCTCAGTGTATCGATAGGCGGCGGCGCCGTCTCCATCGATCGAGCCAAAATTGCCCTGCCCCTCGATCAGCGGATAGCGCAGCGACCAGTCCTGGGCCATGCGCACGAGCGCTTCGTAGACCGCGCTGTCGCCGTGAGGATGGTAGTTGCCCAGCACCTGTCCCACGATTTTGGCGCACTTGAGCGTCTTCTTTTCCGGGGTCAGCTTCAGGTCGCGGTACATCGCGTACAGGATACGTCGCTGGACCGGCTTCAGGCCGTCGCGTACGTCCGGAAGAGCGCGCGAGGTGATGACCGAGACCGCATAGTTCAAAAAGCGGTTGCGGGTGACCTGGTGAAGGGCCACATCCACGACTTCCCCGGCGAACTCGCCCGGGGCTGATGAAGGTTCTTGTCTTTTTGCCATTTCGTCTTTTCTAACTCACTCCCAATCAGCTCTTCGTACCCGCCTCAGGCCAGGGCCGACACCACAATCTCCCGAGTCGGGCAGCTGTCGCGATGCTCCCACAGATAGATCCCTTGCCAGGTACCCAGCATCATCCCCCGCCGATCCGCCGGGATCAGCAGCTCGGTCTGCATCAGCACGGTCTTGATATGACTCGGCATGTCGTCGGGGCCTTCGGCGGTGTGCCGAAAGCCGGGCTGGTCGAAAGGCACCAGCCGCTCGAAAAACAGCTCCAGGTCGTGCCGAGCGCTGGGGTCGGCGTTCTCCTGAATGGTCAATCCGGCCGAAGTGTGACGGACGAAGAGATGAACAAAATTCATCTCCACCCCCTGCATCTCCTGGCGAACCAGGTCGGTGATCTCGAACAGACCCCGGCGGGGCGCCTTGACCCTCAGGACCGCTCTTTTCGCGCAAGTGCTCATTCGTTCACCATATCACGCCGAGAGAAGAATTCCTTTCAAACAGCTGTTCGCCAGGAGGAGGTGAGTCGAGGAAGAAACGGCCCAGGGTTCCGCCACCATGACCCGCCCAGGTGGGATCAGCGGATAGTTTTAGGAGATCTCGACCCGATGCACGGCCCCAAGAAAATGCTAGCCCAACTCTTTCTCATGACCCCGTGGCTGGCCCTATCTAGCGTGGCCGAGCCCGTCGTGTACGACATCACCACGCCAAACCTGGCCAATCATCAACTGCGAATCGAGGCCGAGTTTCCCGCCGAGGCGTTCGGACAAGGCGCTCCCGTGCTGGCCCTTCCCGTGTGGACTCCCGGCTCTTACAAGGTTCGCGACTACTCCAAGTCGATCAGCGGGGTCGAGATCCTCTCCCCCGCCGGCGCCAGGCTGGAGAAAACAGCCAAGAACCGCTGGACCGTGGTGGGCGACCTTCCGCCCGGCGAACCGGTCAAAGTCGCCTACAGCGTCTATGGGCACGAACTGACGGTTCGCACCAACTTCTTCTCTCCTGACCTCTCGCTGATCGTGGGGGCGGCCACTTTCCTGGCGCCGGCTCCCCTTTCCGGAACCCGGTTAGAGGGCACCGACTTCGAGGTTCGCTTCCCCGGTCTGACTTCGTCGGTCGCCTCCGGACTCGAGAAATTGCCTTCGGGCGCCTATCTGGCCCACGGCTATGACGAACTGGTCGACAGCCCCCTGCTCTTTGGCGACCTCGACGAGCACGGCTTCACCGCCGGCGGAAAGCCGCACACGCTGGTCCAGGCCGGCGACCGGCGCTACTGGAACCTGGCCGTCTCCCTGCGGGACGCCGCCAAGGTCGTCAGCACGGTGCAAGACTTCTGGGGGACGATCCCCTACGAGGACTATCACATCCTGAACCTGATCACGGAAACCCGCGGTGGACTCGAGCATCTGGACAGCACGGTTCTCATGACCTCGCGTTTCGCCACCTCGGATCGGGAGAAGTATGTCGAATGGCTGGCCCTGGTCTGCCACGAACATTTCCACGCCTGGAACGTCAAACGGCTGCGCCCCAAAGCGCTGGGACCGTTCGACTACGAAGCCGAAGTGCTGACCCCGTCACTCTGGGTCGCCGAAGGGGTCACCTCGTACTACGACGATCTCCTGGTGCGCCGGTCCGGCCTCTCGACTCGAGCCGAGTACCTCAAGGCGCTGTCCGGGCAGCTTAACACCCTGTGGAACACCCCCGGCCGGCAAAGCCTGCCCTTGACCGAAGCTTCACTCGACGCCTGGATCCGTCTTTACCAGCCCACCGACAACTCGATCAACGATGACGTCAGCTACTACAACAAAGGAGCCGTCGTCGGCTGGCTGCTCGACACCGAACTGCGCCGGCGGACTCAGGGGAAGCTGACGCTTGACCATGTCATGCGGGAAGCCTACAAGCAGTTTGCCAGGGACGGCTTCGAAGAAGCGCAGTTCCGAGCCCTGGTGTCTCGAATGGCCGGCTCGTCGTTCGAAGAGTTTTTCAACCTGGCGCTGGACGGCACCGGCGAACTCGAACTTCAGAGCGCGCTCGACTACTGGGGGCTGGACTGGGTGCTGGACGACAGCAAGGCGAAAGTCGATCCGTTCCTGGGTCTCAACAGCAACGACGGCCGCACGGTGGACAGCGTCGCAGCGGGCTCTCCAGCAGCGCTGGCGGGCCTGTCGCCCGGCGATGAACTCCTGGCTATCGACGGCACGCGCGTCCCCGTGGCGGGACCGGGCGCCCTTCTCAAACACCTGAAGGTAGGAAAGCCGTACCCCGTCCTGGTGTCTCGGATGGGTCGGCTCAAAGAGCTGACGGTCAGCCTGACCGCCCCCCCCGCGCCGAAGCGCCTGCTTAAGGTCAGAACCGGAGAAGGGGCCCAGGCCGCGCGTCTGGAGGCCTGGCTGGGTCCCGAGACGACCGCCTCTGCCAAAGCTTCGCCCGAGAGGTCGCGTTGAACCCAATCAGCAACGCGCTGATCGATCTGCTGCGCGCCCTGCCCCCCTACCAACTCGACCCCGCTGACGACCGCCAGGGTCGGGGCCCGCTGCCTGCGGGAACCCGCCTTGGAGGCGGCCGCTTCGTGCTGGGCGAGGAGATCGGCGCGGGCGCCTTCGGGATCATCTATTCGGCCACCGATCTTCGCAACAACCAGGTCCTGGCCATCAAAGAGTTCTTCCCCAAAGGCTGCCGACGCGGGGGCCCCGATCTGAACCCGCAGCCCCCGGCGGACTGGGGCCCGGACGAACTCCGCTCGCTCAAGCAGCAGTTCACGGAAGAGTTCCGCGTGCTCGAACGGTTCGAGCGCCCGGGGATCGTCAAGGTCTACCAGATGTTCGAGCAAGACGGCGGCCTGTTCATGGCGATGGAGCGGCTGATCGGCGCAACGCTCGAAGAGGTGCTGAGGTTCCACGTCAAGCTCGACGAAGAAAAGGCGCTCTACGTCATCCGACGGCTGGCCCGTACCCTGGAAGCGATCCATCTTTCCGGGCTGATCCACGGCGACATCAAACCCGAGAACCTTTTCCTGACCTTCAGCCTCGAGGTTATCCTGCTCGACTTCGGGGCGGTCAACCACTACCTGACTCAGGATCGCAAAGCGCCCCGTTTCCTAACCCCGGGCTACGCCCCGCCGGAGCAGTACCAGACTCATCGCGCGCCAGACCCCGCCACCGATCTGTACGCCTTGGGCGCGACTCTCTATGAACTGCTCACGGGATTCCCGCCGCCCGACGCGCCCTCCCGACTCAAAGGGGCACGCCTACCCTCGCCCTCTTCGGGCGGAGCCGAAGTCAGCCAGGAGACCGTCACGGCAATGGCTCGTACCCTGGCTCTAGCCAAAGAGAAGCGGCCCGCCTCGGCGAACGAACTGCTCAAGCTCTTACCGGGGACGGAAGCTCCCGAACAGTCAGGCCCGACCCTGCTGGAATCGCTCCCCCCCTGGACCGGCCACGCCCATGCGATACGACGTCTGCAGCTGAGCAGCGACCACGCCTTCATGGCTTCGGCCGACAAGGGCGGCCAGCTCCGCCTCTGGTCGCTCCCTCAGGAACGCTGCGTGGGGGTGCTGGATTTCGGAGCCGAAGTCCAGGACATCGCCATTCATCCCGATGGCAGTTGGCTGGCGGTGGCGCTGATGGGCGGCCAGGTTGACGTCCTGGAGTTTTCCACCGGACGTATCATGGGGACCCTGCGCAAAGGCGCTCCCCCGGTCAGCTCGCTGGCCTTTTCGCCGGACGGTCAGACTTTTCTCTGCGGCCTGTCGTCCGGTACCGTCGAAATCTACGACGTCGAACGCAAGCGCCTTCGCCACTCGTTCCAGGCCCATGAGGCGCCGGTCAACCGTATCGCCTTCAACCCGTCAGGACGGCTGGTCGCTCTGGCCTCGAACGACAAGACCGCCTCGGTCTGGGACTTGAAGTCAGGCCGGCGGGTTCGCTCCTTCGATCCCTATCGGCGCCCCGTGCAGGTAGTCAGCTTCGCTCTCAAAGGTCACTTCCTGATGACCGGCGGCGGAGAGATGATGCTGCGCCTGTTCGACGTCCGCCAGGGCGATCAGTTCCGCTCGCTCAAAGGGCACGAAGCGATGGTTTGGGATCTGCTGCCGATCGACGAATCCGAACTGGTGCTCAGCTGCTCGGCCGACCGCTCCGTGCGCCTGTGGGACCTGCGCAGCTTTCGCGAACTGTACCGCGCGCAGGACTCTGAAGGGTGGCTACAAACGTTGGCTTTTTGCTCTTCTACCCGGACCGTCTTTGCAGCCGGGGTCGACGGCAAAATCTACCGATATTTTTTGAACGATAGGGCGATCAGTCGATAATGGAGCTCGTGCTACTGCGCCATGCGCAACCCCAATGGACCACCGAGGAAGGTCGCGGGTGGACCAACCCTCCGCTCACCGCCGAAGGAAAGAAGCGCTCGCTAGAACTCGCCTCGGGGCTGGGGCGGCAGAGCTTTGATTCGATCGCGGTCTCACCCTACCGCCGCTCGCAGGAGACGGCTCAGAGTGTCTTCTCGCAGCGGCCCGAACTCGAATGGGAAACTCACCCGTGGCTTGCCGAAATCGGACTTCCCGACCTTTCCGAGCAGCCGGCCGAACAGATCGCGCACTTCTTCAGCGGCTTCAAGGCCCGAGCGCTCTCGGACTGGTGGGACGGAGTGCCGGGGGGAGAGCCTTTTCGCGACTTTCATCAACGGGTTAGCCAGGGCCTGGAGGGTTATCTCCGTAACCTGGGAATCAGCCGGATGCGCCCCGATTGCCAGCATGATCGCCACCTGTTCGTGGTCCCCCCAGAAATGCAGGGAACCCGGCACCTGATCGTCAGCCATCTGGGCACCACGGGCCTGGTCCTTTCGGAACTTCTGCATCTCGAACTGGTTCCTTGGGTCTGGGAAAGTTTTGCTCTGGATTGGAACGGCGTGGTACGCTTAGAGACGGTGTCGATCGCTGACGGCCATCTGTTCTGCCTCAGAGTTTTCAACGAAAACGGGCATCGTGACCCTTCGCTGGGGTATCACGCTGCAAAGGGTGAGGGTTAATGGATCCGAGTATTGTTCTGAACCTCGGCGGGGGCGTGATCGCTGGGATCGCCGTGGGTCTGGCGCTGAAAACAGCCATGCGCTGGGCGCTCATCGTCCTGGGCATGATCATTCTCGGCCTGGTCCTGCTCACCAAAACGGGCATCATCGTCATCCAGTGGGATGCGCTGAGCCACGGGCTGGAAGGTGGAGTGGCCCTCATCGGCGGGGTCATCAAACTCGCCGTGGCCGATCTCTCCGCCCAACTGGTCGGCTTTACTGGAGGAATGGTAATGGGGTTCAAATGGCGCTAAGTCCTACGCTGCTGTTGATTGAAGACGATACCGCTGTGAGCGCTTCGCTGCAGCGACGCCTGCGCTTCGAGGGGTTCGACGTGCACGTGGCCGACCGGGGCGAAATCGCCCTGGAGCTTATGCCGTCGCTTTCTCCCGACCTGATTCTGCTCGACGTCATGCTGCCCGGCCTGGACGGCTTTGCCGTGGCCGAGCGGATCCGCAACGTGTCGAACGTGCCGATCCTGATGCTGACGGCCCGCGATTCGGTGGAAGACCGGGTCAGCGGATTAGAACGTGGCGCCGACGACTACCTGATCAAACCGTTCGAACTGCCGGAACTTCTGGCCCGTATCCGCGCCCTGCTACGCCGCTCGAAACTCTCCGTCGAGCAAGAGACCCGAGATGACGACCTGGTCGCTTTCGCGGGGATCTCCCTGCACGCCAAGACCCGGCAAGTTAGCTTCCTGAGCGAACCGCTCGAGTTGACCCCGCGCGAATTCGATCTGCTAGAGTTCTTCTTGCGCCACCCCCGTCAGGTGCTGACCCGCGACCAACTCTTGTCCGGCGTCTGGGGTTACGACAGCGACGCTTCCTCGAACCTGGTCGACGTTTACGTCCTGCAGCTTCGTAAGAAGTTAGAGGGAAAAGCCAGCGGTCAGGCGCGTCGCATCGAAACCGTGCGCGGCGTGGGCTACTCCCTGCGCGATCCCGGCGAGTCGCTGGTCTGAAGCCGCCCTTTCCGGACTTGTAGCCGGAATTCCGAAGCGGAGGGCCCTAGTGATTCCCTTACAGCAACGCTTAGTCCGAGAGGTCTCCGGGGCGGGCCTGCGGCAGCACGATGCGAAAACAGCTGCCTTTGTCGACCTCGCTTTCCACCAGGATGTCTCCCTTTTGGGCCCTGGCCAGCGCTCGCGCGACCGGAAGCCCCAGACCCGAGCCGCCGGAACTACGGTTTCTCGAGCGGTCGATGCGGAAGAAGCGGTCGAACAGTCGAGGGATCTCTTCGGCGGGGATTCCGCAACCCTGATCCTTGACCGCGATAATCAAGCTTTGCTCTGGCCCAACCTCAACCGACACGTCGATCGGGCTGTCCTGGGAATAGAAGATGGCGTTCTCGATCAGGTTGGTCAGAATCTGTTCGGTGCGCTCGGTGTTGATCAGCGCCAGCGGCAGATCCCGAGGACAGTCGTGCACCACCAGACGGTCGGCCTTTTCCATAATCGCCTTGCGCAGACGGTTGGCCACCCGACTTGTCAAGCGGTGGACGTCGGTGGGGACCCGACGCAGCGGCTCGGACTGGGCTTCGACCCGGGACAGCAGCAGAAGGTCGCGGACCAGGCGAGTCATTCGTTCCACTGTAGCCTGCGCCTCGGAGATCACCTCTTCCCGCTCTTCGGCCGAGAGGTCTTTGCGCAACAAGTCCAGGTCCGTCATCAGCACAGTCAGCGGATTCCGAAGCTCGTGGGAGGTATCCGCCAGGAGCTGCTTGGCGATCTCTAGCAGTTGCTGAACCCTGTCCATCAGGGCGTTGAACGCCTCGCCGGTACGCCGGATCTGGTCCTCCTGCCCTTCACCCAGGTCGACTCGCTGGGTGACGTCATCGGTCGTCACGATCCGCTCGGCCGTTTCGACCAGGGCGTCGAGCGGAGCAAAGGCGCTACGCAGGGCCCACACGCCCATTGCGCCGGTGATCACCAGGATGGCGAAACCCAGGAGCATCGACTGCCCCACCGAGGCCTGCAGCGCGGTGTCGAGATGTGACAACGATTCCGCTACCACCACCAGAATATGGGTTCCGTCGACAAGTTCGGCCGGCTGAGAGTACTTGCGCAGCTTCAGGCCGTCGGCCAGGAGCAGCGTGCTGAAGCCCGGTCGACTGAAGGCGCGTTCCAGCTCTCCGGGGATCTTGCTCCCGGCCAGGTTCTCTGAGGTCCACAGACTTCGTCCGCGAGGGTCGACCAGGTCGACGTACACCTCGGGAGTCGAGGTTCGCAGCAGCGGCGCGCTGGAAAGCTGGAAGCGGGAAAGGTCCTCTCCCGCGCGGATCTCGTTACGCCGCAGCGACTCTCCGACCTCGGTGGCCCGACGAGACAGGCTCTGGTCGACCTCAAACAGGAGTGCCCTCTTGACCATGTCGTGGTGAAGCACACCAAACAGGGTCAAAGAGGGCAATACGACGCCGAGAAGTACGGCGAGAAAGCGGCCCCGCAGCGTGCTGGGGACCACCTTCAAGGTCAGTCGGCCAAGCGCAGTCGCTCGTCGGCGGAGAGTTGGTCCAGCATCTTCCATTCCATAACCACGGTTCCACCCTGACGCTCATAAAGCCTGTGGAAGTCCTCCAGCGCCTGCTTACAAGCGTGGTCCAGGAACAGGAGTCCGTCGAGATTGATCGAGACCTTGCCGCCGGGAGCGATCTGCTCGAGCGCCTCGGACAGTTTCGGCAGCGAGATAAACGTCGCCGCGCCGGTCAAGCGAAGCACGGTGTTACCGCCAGCGGCGTCGACCCGAAGGTCCAGATAGGCCAGCGAGTAGACCACTCGGATCAGCGCCAGACCCAGACCCGCCAGCACGCCGGTCAGCAGGTCGGTGGCTACGATGGCCGACAGGGTCACCAGATAAATAGCCAACTCCCAGGGCGACTCCTTGTACAGCGCCTTGGCAGCTTTGATGTCGACGAGTTTGAAGCCGGTGTAGACCAGGATAGCCGCCAACGCCGCCGTGGGGATGGTACCGAGCAGCCCGGGAGCGGCCAGAACCAGTCCGCCCAACCAGATGCCGTGCAGCACCGCCGAAGAACGAGTCTTAGCGCCAGCCTTGATGTTGGCCGACGAGCGAACGATCACGCCGGTCATCGGCAGTCCGCCCAGAAAACCGCACAGGATATTGCCGACGCCTTGCGCCTTCAACTCCTGATTGTAGTCGGTACGCACGCCGTCGTGCATAGCGTCCACGGCGTTGGCCGAGAGCAGCGTTTCCGCCGAAGCGATGAACGCCATGGCCAGGATAGAGAGTAGAATCGCCGGAGTGAAATCGGCGAACATCTCGGGTCTGGGCAAGGCGATGAAGTCGTCGAGCGAGGAAGGAATGTTGATCTTCGAAATCCCCCAGCCCGTCACCGAGGTGAAACAGGTTGCCACCACGACCGCGATCAGCGGAGCCGGAACCAGGTCGAGTTTCTTGGGACGGAAGTTCTCCCACAGCACGATCACGGCCAGGGTCAACAAGCCTACGACAGCAGCCAGGTGATGGACGCTGTCGTCGTTAGGAAAGATCCCCTTCATAATCGCTACAGGGATGGTCAGCAGGTTCGCCAGACCGCCGCTGCGCGGCTTGTCGTCGACTAAGACGTGGAATTGTGAAGCAAAGATGAGGACACCGATTCCGGCCAGCATCCCTTTGACCACAGCGGGGGAAACGGCTTGGAAAATCCGCCCCATCCCGATGCGACCTGCCAGCCACTGCACGATCCCCGCGCCCAAAACCACCACGCCAAGCCACTCGATTCCGTAGCGCTGGACCAGTTCATAGACCAGAACCGCCAGTCCCGCTGCCGGTCCGCTGACCTGCAGCGGCGAGCCCGCCAGCATACCGGTGATCACCCCACCGATCACCCCGGTCAGCAGGCCTCGCGCCGGGGGCACGCCGGAAGCTATCGCGATCCCCATACAGAGCGGTAATGCCACCAGGAAAACGACCACCGAGGCCAGCGCGTCTTCCTTGTTCAAAAATTTTTTCACCGTAAACATCTCCACTAGGAGCCGTCTTTCTCCGAAAAAAGCTGGAGATGGCCCCTAGTTTCTTAGGTTAGAATGAGCGTATGAATCCGCGATGAGTCGAACATGAGGAGACTTTAAGAATCGTCCTCAGAAACCGGATCGGACAAGGAGACGGACCGTTCGGTCAAAACCGAAAAGGTTTTTTTCTCTTCTGAGAAACGGGATAGATCCGCTTGCTGGTAGCCGACCACGACGACGCCGGGTCGAAGGGGGACGGGGGTCCGCGCCCGTAGCGCCGAACGGTAAAGCATGGCCAGTCAAAACCGGACCCAGGGATTCCAGGACGAAGGCGATGCACTGCCGACTCGCATAAGCGCCGTCGACGGCTACTCGCTCGCGGCAAGCTATTTCCCCGGAGGTTCCAGGGGAGTGGTGATCGGGGGAGCCATGGCGGTCGCCCACAACTTTTACACCCCGCTGGCGCGCTATCTGCAAGGGCAGGGCTACTCGGTGCTGACCTTCGACTACCGGGGGATCGGAGGGTCGTTCCCGCCCGACGGAACTCTGCGCGGGTTCTCGGCCTCCGTTTCGGACTGGGCTCACAACGATCTGCAGGCGGCGCTGGCCTGGCTTGAACAACAGCCCGAAATCGCCTCGGTGTCTCTGGTAGGTCACAGCCTGGGAGGCCAGATCGTGGGAATGACCGAGAGCGCTCCTCGCCTGAAGTCGATGGTGACTCTGTCCAGTCAGAGCGGCTACTGGAAGCTTCAGGGCGGTCGCGAGCCGCTGAAGGTGCTGTTCCATATGTACCTGACCTTCCCACTGCTCTCGCGCCTGGTCGGCTACATGCCGTGGAGTCGTTTCGCGAAGGCTAAAGACGTCCCGAAGGGAGCGGCCCTGCAGTGGGCCTCCTGGTGTCGCCACCCGGACTACCTGTTCGGCGACACCAGCCTACCGCTGCATCGCTATGCCAACGTGATCGCCCCTATCCTGGCGATCTCTATCGCTGACGACGACTGGGGGTCCGCTCGCTCGGTGGACGCGATGATGCTTCGCTACCCGAACACCACGCGTCGTCATCTGACCCCGGAGGAGTTTGGATTGCGCTCGATCGGACACTTCGGCTTTTTCCGGGCCGGCAACGAAGCGCTGTGGAGCCTGATCCCTTCATGGTTGGAGGGTCCGGAGGAGGCTTGATGGGAGGGCTCTACTCCGGCAACATCCGCTCGCAGCGGCCGCACATCTTGGCGGACAGGGGCAAGTCGCGCTGGCAAAACGGGCAAGGCTTGACCGCCGTCGAGGTCGTGCTGGCGCCCGGGCCGCCCGTGCCCTCGCAGGGGGAAGGCGCGCTCTCTTCGCCTCGCTTGCGGAACTCTAACAGGACTCCCCCACCGGAAGGCCGCGGTTTGGGTCGAGAACGCTGAGGTCCGACCGGATGGTCCGGGGCGCGAGCAAAGAGCGGGTGCTGGCCCAAAGCGTTAGCGCTGTAGAGCGTGAACATCTGGTAGATCTCGAAGATCACCATGAGGCTCAAAAATAGGGAGCGGACGTAGAACAGCAAGACCCCTGCACTCACGGCAGAAAGGGTCATGATGACCTGGGCCGTGCGGCGTCGGCTCAGGCGAAAAAGCAAAAGGTTGGCCAACAGTTGGCCGCCGTCGAAAGGGTAGCAAGGCACGAACAGGTTGAAGAGAAACAGAGTGACCTGAATTTTCAGCCCGTAGAAGAAGAGAAACGCCCAGAACCCTCCCTGCAAGACCGGCCAGTCAGCCATCGGGTTCAGGTAGGCCCAATCCCATGGCACGCCTTGCAGGGTCAGCAGACGGGCAAAGATGACCGCCATCGGGATGTGGGTCAGCGGGCCTCCCAGCACCACCTTGATGGCCTCTTTCAGCCCTCCGCGATGCGAGGTGTAGGCCAGCCCGCCTAGAGGCCAGAGCAAGATCTGATGGGCCTCCCCGCCCACCCCGCGAGCCGCATAGGCGTGCCCGAGTTCGTGAACCAGCACGGTCACCCAGAGCAAAGCGAGAACGGCCAGCTGCCAGCCCATCGCGATAGGCGTCTTTTCACTCAAGACGCGAAAAGCCGTGAGCAAAAGCAAGGTCCAGTGGGCGCGGATCGGAATGCCCGCGATGCGACCCAGTGAAAGCGACCATCCCAGGAACTGATTCATACGCCTCTTTTCGGCTCCCGAAAGAGCGCTCCTCGCCTCTGAGGTTAAGAATCGCTGAGACTAGGAACTCTGGACACGACGTAATGTCCCCGTACCCAAAAGTTGCTGACCCCAGCGCGGCGCTTCTCGCTTAGTGAGGTTTGAGAAAGATGGTCTCTTCCACGGGGTCGAAGAGAAGCTGCGCCTTCCCATGTTTGAGCGCCTTGAGAAGCTGCTCGCAGCGGCGGTCGATGCTCATCTCGTCGGGCTCGCCGCGCGAGACCAGATCGACCAGGATGTTGCGCAACGCCTCTGGCGATAGGTCGCCAGGGCTGATCGGGATAGGCTGTTCTTCCGGGGTTCGAGGAGCTTCACTCATGAGATTCTTCTTGTTGACCGCCTAGCGATCGCCACGCAGCTTTCGCGACTGGCCGTCCAGGGTGGCCCGCTCTTGTTCGGTCAGAGAGCTCATCCCCTCGAACCGGATTTTGTCCAGAATCCTGTCCAGCTCCGTTTCGCCCGCGGCGTCGTCCTTCACCGGCGACGCCGACTTCAGGTTGGGCAGGTTCGACGGCGCGGCCGAGCCAGCGCCCGCTGCTCCCCCTTCCAGCAGCTGCAGGCGGTTCATCCGTCGGGCGCGCTGGCGCTCTTTCCACCAGCGCGTGATCCGGTTCGGCTGGCCCGTCGACGACCCGGGGCGGCGGTAGGGGTTCAACCCCTCGGCCCATTTCCAGCAGCCCGCGCAGATCAGGGCCGTAAGCAGGCCGTGGACGGGGCCAGCTTCACTTAAAAAGTTCAGCACGAGTAGACCAAGAGCAACATACTTCGCGACGACGGGAATCACGAACATCAAGAGAATTGTCTTCTCCCTGTTCAGAGAAGCCCAGACGAAGAAGACGGCCAACGCCGGTCCTCCCCGGCTCCAAAGCTCAATCGCCTGAGGTAAGCCTCGCATAGCTACTGCTATGGTCAACCATTGGACTCCGGCGAAGACCAGAGTCATCAGGAGAAAAAACCGGGCCATTCCCCACGAGCCAAGGGTCCGCTCGACTGCGCCTGCGAACAGCGAAAAGCAGTACAACCCTAGCAAAAGCCAGAGAGCGACTGTTGGGGTGGCCAAGGGATAGGTAACGACTCTCCAAGCGTGCTGCAGGTCGAGCGTCCCGCCCAGCATCTGCATCGGCTGCGAGAGCCCGAAAAAATCCAGCAGCCAAACGACAAGGACCGTGGAAATCACCCCCATGGTGAAGGGGGTCTCCCTGAACGCGTATTTGCACCGTTCCCAAAACATCGCTCTGACCGCCGGCCTGCCTTAAGCTAAAATCTCTCGCTCTGTCCCACTAACCCGCCCGCAGCGCGCCGGGTTGCCCTCCCCGATCGTCCCCGGCGGCTACCCTGTCCCAAAGTCGATGCGAGCTCCCGGCGTCCCACGGCGGCTGCCG
>JAEXNA010000223.1 GCA_023447635.1 Vulcanimicrobiota bacterium
ACCTCCGAGAGCTGGAGCGAAGAGACCCACGGCCTGCACCCGGTCGTCTGGAATGCGGGAGAGCAGCCAATGAACGAGCTGCTGTTCGTCTATCGACGACGCTTAACCACCTCGTCGGGAAGGAGGAACTTGCCTTCATCACTCTAGGAGTGTATACAACTATGGGATGTTCATCAGATTCCTTTGCCATTTGTCCTTTCTTCTGGTCCGCGCCCTGGGGTGGCGTATCACCGGCGACGGCCCCGGCGAACGCAAAGTGATGATCCTGGGTGCGCCGCACACCTCGAACCTGGACTACTTCCTGACCCTGGCGCTGATTCACCACTTTCGGCTGCCCTTGCGCTACCTGATCAAAGACAGCGTCTTCAAAGGCCCCTGGGCGCCCCTGCTGCGAGCCCTGGGAGGGATCCCGGTAGATCGCCGTCAGGCCAACAACCTGGTGGAAGGCATCGTCAACACCATCAAAGCTCAGGAAGAGATCGCCATCGGCGTTCTGCCCGAAGGCACCCGCAAGTACGTTCCGTTCTGGAAAAGCGGCTTCTATTACATCGCCAGCGGCGCTGGGATCCCTATCTATCCCGTCTCGGTCAACGGCCCCGAAAAGCACCTGCATATGGGCCCGGCCCTACACGCCACCGGCGATATCGAAGCCGACATGGAACTTCTGGCCAACTTCTTTGGCGACATCAAAGGCGTGATCCCCGCCAATAGCGCGCCTGTCCGCCTGCGCCCCACCTCCGAGCCGCTGCCGGCCGAAACGGTCCCCGAAACCGAACCCGCGTAACCTTTCCCCGAAAGGGGTATGAAAGATCTCCACGCCTTTCACGACCGAGGAGGACGGTATGAGATCGTTTTACGCCCTGCTGTTGCTATTGCTGATCCCGCTGACGGCCGGTTGCCGCGACCATCAGGAGACCCTGCCGCCCGAAGTGTCCCAGATCCTGGGGCTCGACCGTCCGCTGGAAGTGCTGATGGTCTCCCCCCAGGGGCCAACCTCTGGCCCGGGCGACTACGAATCGGTCAACGTGGTGTTCAACCAGCCGATGACGGCGCTAGGGGGCGAGTCCGGCGAGCCGCCGTTCCGGCTCGAACCGGAAGCCGATGGACATTTCCGCTGGAAAGGGACCGCCACCGCGTGCTTCACCCCGAACCAGCCTCTGCCCCCGGGCACCGAGTATCGCGTGATCGTCCCGGCCGGCACCACGGCGGCCAGCGGTAAAAAGCTGACCCAGGAAGCGAGCTTTACCTTCCAGACGCCGGGCCCTCGCCTGGTCTCGTCCCTGCCCGCGGACAACTCGGACAGCTACACGGGAGAGGCCCCGATCCTGTTAGAGTTCGACCAGTCCGTGGACCCGACCAAGGTCGCCGCCGTCCTCTCCTTGACCGAGCCGACCGGACAAGGCCAACCCACCGCCCGGGCCGTCGAGCCCGCGGAACTCGAGCGACTGAATAAGGACCGAGAGGTAGCGCTACTCGAGCGCCGCTGCGTGATGGTCACCCTTCCCAACCTGCAAAAGGGTACTCGCTACACTCTGAAGATCGACAAGGGCCTGGTTGGCGAGGTCGGACCTTTAGCCTCGACCGGGGACAAGCTGATCTCGTTTACCACCCTGCGCCCTCTGGCCTATGAAGGGCCCAACGCTGTGGAGAACCAGAATCCGGCCGACGGGATCGCCGTCAAATTCAGCACGGCCGTGAACATGGCCGCCCTCAAAAAGCATCTGACCATCAGTCCGAAGGTCGAACTGACCGCTAACGATTATGACGAAGACCTGGAAGATTCCGAACTGACCCTGTACCTGGACCTGCAGCCGCAGACCGAGTACACCGTGACGCTCGCTGCCGACCTGACCGACATCCACGGGCAAAAGCTGGGCAAATCGGTCGTCTTCAGCCACAAAACCGGCGACCGCGCCCCCTACCTGCAGATGGCCGACGGAGTTGGCGTGCTTGAAGCGAAAGGCAAACTGTCGCTGCCGATGGGCTTGCTGAACATCGACCAGCAGACCATCCGCCTGGCGCTGCTCGACCGCGACGAGGTCGCCAAACTGCTCTCGAGACCGACCTACGAATGGGCCTACGGGCAGCAACCGTGGCAGCCGTCGAAAGGCTTTGGCGTGACCCGAACGGTCAAGCCCGACGGCCCTCGCAACCAGATGTTCGACAGCCCGCTGGATCTGACCGAGGTCATGGCCGGTCGAAAGTTCGGCTTCGTCTACTTCGAGGTCCAGTCCGTGGGCAAGGAGTTCCAGGACACTCGGCGCGGCCTGGTGCAGGTGACCAACCTGGGCGCCAGCGCCAAGTTCAGCCCCGAGAACAGTGTTTTTATGGCCACCTCGCTGGACACTGCAGAGCCTCTTTCTGCGGTGGAGGCGACCTTGACGGACGGATCCGGAAAAGCCCTGTGGAGTGGGAAGACGGGAGCCGATGGGAGGGGCGAAGCGCCCGGCTGGGGACAGCTTTTGCCCGCCCGCTCGGACGACCCCTATAGCAGCCCCGCTCTGACCCTGTGGCTACGCCAGGGGGAGGACCAGGTCTACGTTCGTAACGGCGATTTTGGAGCGGTCTGGGCCAGCGGCTTCGACATTTCGACCCGCTACGACAGTTCCGCTCACCAGCCCGCCGCCCAGGCCTACACCGAGCGGGGCCTTTATCTGCCAGGAGAAGAAGTTCAGCTGAAAGGCGCGGTGCGCGACCGTCAAGGAGGCCGCTGGGTCAATCCCGGGGTGCCCATCCTTAGCTTCGAACTGTTCGACTCGCGTGACGAGTCGGTGGAAAAGGGCGAGGTCCCGCTTTCTTCCTTCGGCACCTTTCACCACACCCTGAAAGTGCCCAAGGGGTCGGCCACCGGGGTCTATCGCGTCGACTACAGTCTTGCGCCGTCGACGGCGAAGGCCTGG
>JAEXNA010000008.1 GCA_023447635.1 Vulcanimicrobiota bacterium
GGGGGGGGGGGGGCGGGTCGACGTCTAATAGATAGCAAACGCGACCGCCTCGCCGACCCGAAGCTGCAGCTTCGGCTCGGCCAGCACCACCTGCTGCCCCTCGCGGGCCGACGCCGGAATCACGCACACCGCCTGCTTCCCGGCCAGTCCCAGGTAGTACGAGCGAGCCGTACCGCCTTCGACCAGTAAGCCGTCCGACTGCCGCTGGTGGCCGTACCAGGCCGCCCCGCGAGCCACCGCCAGGTGGGCCTCCTGGCTCTCCAGCTCGACCGTCGTCCCCTCCAACCCCAACTGCGAACGCCAGCCGTTCACCACCGAAACGACCCGCTCGCGCACCACCGTCGAGGCGCAAGCGCCTCCGTTGAACAGGATCCGGGACGGGAAATAGTCCGAGTGGGCGTGCAAAAAGCGCGACAGGTGGCGTGGGATGGCCGGGTCCGACTCGAACGGAAGTCCCAGCTCCTTCAGGGCGCGCGCGCTGCCCTTCAGGATGATGTCTTCGTAGTCGAGACGGGGGAAGAAGCCGTCGAGCACCAGGTTCAGCACCTCGGTCCGCGTCACTTCCGTCGACATCGCGCCGCCCAGCAGTTTGGAACCGCTGCCCGGCACCGTCACGGTGGCGCTCTCCGGCGCGTCTTCGCCTAGCAGAAGCTCTTTACAAGCCCGACACTGCTGGCGCAGCACACCCCACTGCAGGCCGTTCAGCTTCTCCGGCAGACGCGGCTCGACCAGGTAGGCCAGGGCGATGTCCAGATTGTCGCCGCCCAGCATCAGATGGTCGCCCACTGCCACCCGCTCGAGTTCGGTGCCGTCGTAGCGGATCAGGGTAAAGTCGCTGGTGCCGCCCCCGATATCGCAGACCAGCACCACGTCGCCCGGATCGAGCAGCTTCTTCCAGTTCTTGCGCTGCCGCCAGAGCCAGGCGTAGAACGCGGCCTGCGGCTCTTCTAGCAAGCGTACAGGTAAGCCCACGGTCGCCGCCGCGCCCGCCGTCAGTTTGCGGGCCAGGTCGTCGAACGAAGCCGGGATGGTCAGCACCACCTCGCTGCCCTGCAGCGAGTCGTTGGGGAACTTGTAGTTCCAGGCCTCGACGATGTGTTCCAGGTAGCGGGTGATAGAGGCCACCGCCGACACCGGCTGCAGGTCGCTGGCGCGCTCCCAGGGCAGCATCGGTTCGGACGGGTCGACGCTGCGGTGGGCCAGCCACGACTTGGCCGACACCACGCAGCGGCCCGGCACGCGCGACCCCTGGTAACGAGCGAACTCGCCCACCAGGTAGTGGCGCTCGGGGTCCCAGGGCAACGAGGTCGACTCGGCGGGCAGTTCGTAGGCGCCGGGAAGGTACAGGAAGGAAGGCAACAAAAACCGCTCGCCCACTTCGGTAGCCGAAATGCGCTGGGTGATCGGGACCATCTCCAGCGCATTGCCCCGCGGTTCAAAGCGGGCGATGGCCGTGTTCGAGGTGCCCAGGTCTATGCCGACGACCTGGCGCGCCACTACTCGTCCTCGTGACGGACGTTGAACTCTAGCTTCCAGCGGCCGGGGCCGTCGCGCTCGACGCAGTACAGCTCTAGCGTTCCCAGTTCGGTGGCGATGGTCTCCAGGCGCACGGGGACCGAGCGCGATTCGCCCTCTTCCCCTTCCTGAGGCTTCAGCGTCGCGCCGACAGCGGCCAGCTGCTCGATCCCCACGTCCTCCCACTCTTCGTGGACCAGACCGACGGTGTCTTCCGTCTTTTCGGTCGAGCCCAGGAACGGGAACTCGACCGGCTCGCCCAGCACCAGACCGAAATCCTGGTCCGGCACCTGCAGGGAGGTACCCTCTTCCATGCCTTGGGGAGCCACGCAGACGGCCTTGATGGGAGGCTCCATGCCCGGAACCGCCGGCATGGCCAGCTCGACACCGATGTAGTAAGCGCGGGACAGACCGCCGCGGATGCGGATGCCGTGACCCTGCTTGACCAGACCGTAGCGGGCCGCGCCTTTCGCCACCGCCAGCTCCAGGTCGGTGCCCTGCAGTTCGCGGACCGGCTCTCCGTACCAGCTTTCCAGAATGCTCAGCAGGCGAGTCCGCATGCCGGCCGCCTGGAACACGCCGCCGTTGAACAGCACGGCCGTCGGACGGCGGTCGCCCAGGAAACCAGAGAGATGACGCGTGATGGCCGGGTCGGTTTCGTAAGGGAGACCAAGTTCGGTCAGACCGACCTTGCGTTTGCCGGTGGGCACGCTGCCCAGTTCGACTTCGGGGAAGAAGCCGCCAAACAGGGCCTTTTCGGCTTCTTCGCGGGTCACCGTCACGTTGACGGAGCCGCCGATCAGCGAGCTTCCCCGTCCCGGAATGACGATCGGAAACTCGTCGACGGCCGCGTCGCTCAGCAGCTTTTCCTTAGCCTCGCGGCAGCCGTAGGTCAGCACCTGGAACTGCCAGGCGTCAAGCTTGGTACCTTCGTCCTTCAAGCGCTGGCGCACAACCATGGCGAGCGTCAAGTCCATGTTGTCGCCGCCCAGCAAGATGTGCTGACCCACCGCGATACGCTCGAGTTCCAGGTCGCCTTCGGCCTCGTGCACCTCGATCAGGGTCAGGTCGGTCGTACCGCCGCCCACGTCGCAGACCAGCACCAGATCGCCCTTCTTGACCTGTTCCCGCCAGGTGTCGCCGCAGTTCTCGAGCCAGGCGTAAAAGGCCGCCTGAGGCTCTTCCAGCAGGGTGATGCGGGACAAACCGGCCGCCCGGGCGGCTTCGGCGGTCAGATCTCGGGCCACCGCGTCGAACGAGGCGGGGACGGTGAGCACCACGTCGCAGTCGCTCAACGACTCGGTGGGGTTCTCGAATTTATAAGCGGCTACCAGATGTTTGAGATACTCGGTCGAGGCGGCTACCGGCGACATCGGGGTGACATCTTCGGCGCCTTTCCAGGGCAGAATCGGCTTGCCCCGGTCGACCCCTTCCTGGGAGAGCCAGGATTTGGCGGACGAGATCAGGCGGTCGGGCTTCTTCGAGCCCTCTTTGCGCGCCATGGTGCCCACGGCGACCATGTTCACTTCGTCCCAGGGAAGCGACAGGTTCAAGCCGGCGGTCTCGTGCGCGGCGGGCAGGTAGAGGAACGAGGGAAGCGTGTTGCGCGGCTCGACCACTCCCGAGTCGACCAACTGAGGGATCGAGAAAACGCCGTCGCTGCGCTCTTCACCATCCTCGCTGACGCTGGCGTAGGCCAGCGCGCAGTTAGTAGTGCCTAAGTCAATTCCAAAAGTTTTCATGTCACGTCACCTTCTCCAGGGGAGGGTGGCGGTAAACCTGACCTTGGCCGGCCGGAGCCCCACCCAACCGGGACGACCGCGAGGCCCCCGGCCGACCACCATTGATGGCGGCCGGACTCTGTTACTGAGGGCGCGTTCCCTCCCGAGGGGTGCAACCCTTCCGCCGGGTCGGACAATCGGCAACTCGCTCGGTAGCGTTGACCTCAGCCGAGTTCGACTTCAGCCGGCAGCAAGATTTCGGCCGAGCCCAGCGGCGGCAGCGAGTCCTTCTCCAACCGCCATCCGTGGTGGCGCAGCACCCCGCTGAAAGGCGGCTCGCCTTCGACTTTGCCCACCAGCGAGATGCGATGGGGGTCGAAGCCCTCTTCGACCGTGACCTTCTCGCCCTCTTTCTGCTCGAGCACCGGCACCAGCGTTAGGTACTGCTGCAGGACCTGGCGGCAGCCTTTCTGCACGTTGCGGGCCACCGAACCGACCTGGGCATCCCCGAAGCTCGTCAGATCTTCTTGCAGAAAGTCGATGAACCGCCCCTCTTTCTGAAAGGCAGCTAGAATCTGTGCCGACGACGACACCGCAGGCGCGGCCGGCGCAGGCAGCATCGGCTGCTTCTCGGCGGCGAGAAGCTCCTCGATCTTGTCCGTGGTCGGACCCTTTTTCAAACAGCGAAAGAAGGCCTTGAAGGCCAATCCCAATCCAGGCATGCGGGGCCGTTACTCTAGCCGGTCGGCAGATCCTTCATCCAGGCACGATACAACTCGGTCTCGTCTAAGCTCTCGATGTCGCGCAGGTAGCGCCCGGTGTGACGCGACAGTCCGGCGGCGCGAGCGATATCGAGCGCGTCGCGGAAGGCCGCCACCGCTTCGGGGTAGCGCTTCTGCTGACGATAGAGGATCCCCAATTCGTAAAACGCCTCGGCGCGCCAGGCCTGCGGCCCCTTCTCGGGCAACTCTTCGATCGCTTCCGTGTTCAGCTTTTCCGCGCCCGCGTAATCGCGGGTCAGGCGACAGATGACACCCTTGAGGCACTTCAGGAAGGCTAGTTCGCGATCCATCTGCTGCTCTTCGAAGATGGTCTCCGCCTTGGTCGCGACCTCTTTGGCTTCGTGGGCGCGTTCGGCTTTGACGTAGGCCTGAGTGAGGTCCATATAGACGCGGCCCAGGTTGATCTGGTCCTCGACGTACTGGAACAGGCCGATGCTCTCTTTGAGATTGGTGATCGCCTCTTCGGTGATCCCCACCTGAATCAGCGAGCGGCCAAGGTTACGGTAGGAGTAGCCCAGCGCGTAGTAGTTGCCGTTGCGCGAGCTGATATCGAGGTCGCGGCGGAAGTACTTGACGGCGGTCTCGTAATCTTCGCGGATCATGTAGACCTGACCGAGCTTCCCGTACAGGGTGGCAAGCTCGGAGTTGGCGCCCAGGCGACGGCAGATCGACTCGGCTTTTTTGTAAGAGAAGATCGCCTCTTCCATGCGGTTGTTGGCGGCGAAGGTACGGCCGATCGAGTCGTAGACTTTGGCCTGTCCGTAGCGGCAGCCGGCCAGCTTGTAGATGCGAAGCCCTTCCAGATGATGCTCCAGGGTGGTGCGATGCTGACCCTTCATGCTGCACATCACGCCCAGGTAGCGACGGCTGGCGGCCGCTTCCAGGCTGGGCTGGTCGCCCAGCACGTCCAGCGCCTGCTGGAACGAGACCTGAGCCTGCGCGTTGTTGCCGGTGCGGAAAAAGTACAATCCCCACTGAGAGTGGTAGAGGGCAGACAGTTCGCGCTCGCTGGCGTCTCTGGGCGACTCGGGCACGAAAGCGCGGGCGTCTTCGAGAATGTTCTTCGCCTCTTCCAGCTCGCCGGTACGACCCGAGGAAGCGGCGATGTGACACATCGCTTCAGCCTTGCGCTGCTCCAGACCCAGCTCGTCGGCTACGTCACGAGCTTCCACGAAGTGGTCGCGCGCTTCGTCACGTTCACCGCGGCGCGACATGGTCACGCCCAGGCCGATCAGCGCCTCGGCGATAGCGCTACGGTCCTCGCCCTCGAGTTCAGATTCAACCACCCGACGGTACTCTCGCTGAGCTCGATCCCAACGTCCCACCACCTGACAGGCTTTGGCGTAGCGGTTGCGGGCCTTGGCGACTTTCAGGTCGCGCCCGTCGCCGGTCAACTTCTGGGCCGATTTCAGAACCCGGTCGTAATGACGCAAAGCGGCCGAGTAGTCCAGCTTCTTGAGAAGCTCCTCGCCCTGCTCCATCAGTTCATCGAACGGTCTATCCTCTTCCATTCTGGAGAGAATCTGTTCCGTAGTGCTCATTCTGACTTACCTCGAGATCTATTCAGCGGTGATTGCTTGCGCCTTCGGCGCCTTAGTCAAAAGTCTTCCCGACTTTCCTCAACTGCAAGGATCGAATCCTCTGCCGACGGGAAAGTTACCCCTAACTCTCACAGCGTTACGGCAACTCTCAACGCTCTTAACCCGTGAACGCCTTGCAGGTCCTCCACGTCGAGCTTTTCGATCCCCGGTTCGAGATAGCCGCGCTGCTGCAGATAGTCGATGAACAGCCGGTACTCGGCCTCCTCGGTCGTCTGACTGTAGAAGATCGCGATCTGACCTGGCTGGGTCAGCCGTTCCTGGCTACCCTTCACGTGGGCCTTATCGATCCGCTTCTTGATGATCTCATAGCGGGTATTGTAGGCGCCGTCGACGTTGAACTTCTTCTCTTCCTGCGAAAAGCGTAAGGCGATCGGGTCCGTCTGTGCAAGAATCAGATGGGCCACCTTCAGCGGCACGGTCAGTTCCGATTCCAACTGAGCCGAGACTCGGGCCAGATCGGCCACGACCTTGAGCTGCCATAGCCGCAGGTCCTTGAGATAGAGCGGGGAGAAGTCGTTGCGTTCGGTGAGCGAGTCGCCGATGTAGATCGAGTGCTCGACCCCATCGGTCCGGTACATTTGAAAGAGATGAGGGAAGACTCTCTGCGCTCGCTCTTGCGCCTCGGTTAGAACCGCCGTCTGGGCGTGAGCCAGGCGGTCCACGGCATCTTCATAAGCTCTGCGCTCCGTGTAGAGCGCGCCGGAATCCGAGCAGACCGCGCTGCGGTAGCCCTCGATGCTGCTGTGCACGTCGTTGCCGAACAGTTCGAGCGAGGCGAACATGGGCTCGACCTCGTTCTCCAAAATCCTGGCAATACGCATCTCGTCGCCGCTGCGCACGCCCTGATCCAGCTCGCCGATCAGTCGCTCCAGCCGATACACCATCGAGCTCAGGTATTCGATCTGGCGCCGACCCTGGGCGCCCTCCAACACCGCCTTGGCCGTTTCGACCTGGCGGATCAGATCGTTCTGGATAGCCCGGTTCCGCATATCCGAGGACGACCGGATGTCGGAGGCCGAATACAAGCTGTAAACGTCCGGAAACACCAGGTCCCCGATCTCGCGGCTTCGCACGTAGTTCAGCGCGGCCGCCCGAAATTTCCATTCGACGGCGGGGTGGATGGAGGTGAACTTTTCCTTGAGCACCGCCTGAACCCGGGCCTGCACGTCGTGCAGAGTCCGACGCAGCGCCTGGCTGAAGACGGGAACCAGCGACTTCAGGCGAAGCTTCGTCAGCATGGTCAGCTCGCCGGGTTGGTTGGTGGTCAAACAAAGCGCTCCGACCAGAGCCCCTTCGTCGCCGAGCAGCGGCATCATCAGGAAGCTCCGAGCGCCCTCGCGGTAGCAGCATTCCATAAACGACGAGTTCCGGGTGATGGCCGCGATGTCGGAATGCAGCACGGTTTGCCCGCAAGACAGGTCGCCCCGATCGTTAGGGCAGATGATCGAGTCGATCGACTGGGCGTCCAGGTCGTGACGCAGGCCGTCCTGGCCGTCCATACAGAACCCGCTGTCGCCTTCGATCCCGATCACGGCGAGTTCCAGGCTTGGCTGCTTCAGAAAGGTGCGAAGCAGCTTCTCGATATGATGGAAACGCGCCAGGTCGACCAGCGGGTCCGGCTGGACTAGCAGTTCGGTCAGGTGGGATCGGGTCACCTCTTCGGTGACCTCGGTCGCCTCGTAAACGACCATCCCATAGAACTCGAAGCTGTCGTGCGGAAGAAGCCTCTGCCACAGGTCGAACGAGGTCATGTTCTCCTGAAGCTGAGCCAGCAGAGCCTCGTCGAGTTGGGGCAGGTCGCCCACCGGCTGCACCCGCACCATATCGAACTGGGCCCGCATCTGGTAGATGGTCAGCAGGCCGCTCTGCTCGTTCTCGACCTGGACCAGAACCGACTTCTCGAAAGCCAGCGAGATACCGTAGCAGTGGCGCAGCACGCCCAGATAGCCGAACAGCCGTCCCAGAAAGTCCCAGGTCAGGCCGTCCAGCATCAACTCTCCGCGCAGCAAGCCGTCCTCGGAAAGCAGTTCACGCCGGAATCTCGGCGTGGTCTTGAAGAACTCGAACCGAGCCGGCAGGGTGATACCGGTGCAGGCCATGTTGTTCAGCCCCGCTGGGAGCAGAACCGAAAAGAGCGTCTGGACTAGCTCCTGATGGGGCTCCAAGGCGGTTTGGTCAACCAGGGGGCCGCGCAGGTCCGGACACTGCGCGCCGCGCGCGTTGACCTCTCTGGCCAGGGTCCGG